>JAZOLS010000064.1:0-12054 GCA_045653245.1 Faecousia sp. | reverse complement strand
AGTATACAGTTGATAATCGCCATTTTTCGCCCGGTACATACTTTCCACCGAGGGCGTGGCAGAGCCCAGCACCACCAAGGCATTTTCCCGTGCGCCCCGCCAAATGGCCACTTCCTTGGCCGAATAACGGGGAGAATTTTCGGACTTATAGGAGTGTTCCTGCTCTTCGTCCATAATGATAACGCCAAATTGTGAACTGGGTGCAAACACCGCGCTGCGAGTTCCCACCACCACTTTGGCATCCCCGGAAGCGATGCGTTTCCATTGGTCATTTCGCTCACCGGCAGACAAGCTGCTGTGCTGGACTGCCACCCGGTCACCGAAATGGGCCGCCACCAAACTGAGCAATTGGGGGGTCAGTCCGATTTCCGGCACCAAAAGGAGTGCACTTTTCCCCTCTTCCAGACAACGGTTGATGAGTTTCAGATAAATGGCCGTCTTTCCCGAGCCGGTGACACCATGCAGGAGCGCTACACCGGGCTTTTCCCGGTGCATCTGCACATTCAGGCTATCAAAAACCTGCTGCTGTTCCTCGCTCAGCACCAACGGGCCATCCAAGACCGCAGGGCGGATCTCCTTGCAGCGCAAAACAGGCTTGTCCGTCAGCACCAAGTAACCCAATTCGACCAACCGGTTGACGGTTGCGGTATTGGCACCGGTGTAGTAGCAAAGTTCCTTGACGGACACACTGCCCAAACTGCACATCAGTTCCAAAACGCTGCGCTGCATGCTTGCAGACTTCGGTCGGCGGGACGCAAATTCCATGGCCTCTTCCGCAGAAGATGCCAGGGTCGCGACCTTCTCTGTCTTATCTTTGGTTTGACGCAACAGGCTTGTCTTTCCGCTGATCCACTTTTTCTTCAGCAGATACTGTAAAACCGTACGGAATTGCTCATCATCGGAAACCGCATTGCGGAGCATCGTTTCTTCTGCCTGTCCGCCCATATTTTCCATACAGGTCAGCACTTCCAGAGCAAATTCCCGACGGGGCGGAATCTCTTTCCAACTCAAATCCTCAGTCAGCCGGTAGGTATTCTTTTCCTTGAACCAAAGCCCAGCCGGGAGCATGACCCGGACCGCCTCGTAAAAGGTACAGAAATACCGTTCCCGAAGAAATGCCGCAAGGCGAAGCATGGTGGGCATCAGCAAAGACTTTTCATCCAACACTTGCTCAACGGTTTTCAGCCCATAGGCATCGCCCTCTTCCACCGAGAGCACAACGCCCTCACAACGGCGATTTCCCCGACCAAAAGGCACCATCACCCGTTGGCCGGGTGTCAGCGTCATATTTTGAGGAATGGCATAGGAATAGGGCTTGTCGATGGCAAAATTCGCCGCAGCAACAGCAATTTTTCCGATCATGCCCCATTCCTCCCTTTGTTATTTTGCGTATTCTTCCTTCAAGGTGGCAGTCAGTTTGCCCTCAGCCACTTCCCGAATGGCCAGAGTCACCGGCTTTTCGGCCAATTCCTCGCCATATTCCTCCGCTTCCTCAGCGATCTGACGTGCCCGCTGGGCAACCACGTTCACCAGAAGGTAACGGCTCTTTACATCTTTCAGCAAATCTGCTACAGGGGGGTACAACATATTCATTTCCTCCAATTATTCCATATCCGCCTGGGCGATGATATGTAAAATTTTATCGGCACAGGCCTGGGCCTGGTCGTTTACAACTACATAATGATATTTTTCTTTTTGCTCCAGTTCCCACTTGGCGCGCTCCAACCGAATGGCAATCTGATCCTCGGGGGTGTCGCCCCGGCCACGAAGTCGCCGTTCCAATTCTTCCCAAGAGGGAGCTTCAATGAAGATCAAGGTGGCATCCGGGCGCTTGCTCTGCACATTAAATGCGCCAACAGGCTCAATATCCAAAATCACATGGCCCTGTTTCAGCTTTTCTTCCACCTGCTGGGCAGGAGTGCCGTAGTAATTCTTATTGTGTGCATCGTATTCCAGGAATGCGTCCTCTGCGATCATCTTTTCAAACTCTTCTTTTGTGACGAAGTAGTAGTGCACGCCCTCTTCTTCACCGGGACGGGCAGCACGGGTTGTGGCAGAAACAGAGAACTGCAGATCCGGCCGGCCGGCCATGACCTTTTTCAGAACCGTGCTTTTGCCAACACCGGATGCACCGGAAATAATAAACAACTTTCCTTTTGACATCACGCGTCCTCCCCTTCCTCACATTTTTCTGTCCATCGGGCCGAGAGCGTCTCCGGTGCGATGGCAGACAGAATCACATGATCCGTGTCCATAAGCAATACCGTCTTTGTTTTGTGACCGTAGGATGCATCAATGAGCATTCCCCGATCTCTGGCCTCCTGCACCAACCGCTTGATGGGCGCAGAATCCGGCGTCACGATAGCCAACAGCCGCGAGGCGGCGATCATACTTCCAAAACCAATGTTGATCAGTTTCATAGCAACCTCTTACTCAATGTTCTGGGTCTGCTCCCGGATCTTTTCCAACTCTGCCTTGATATCCACCACGATACGGGCCAAGCGCACATCGGTGCACTTGGAACCGATGGTGTTGGCCTCCCGGTTCATTTCCTGGAGCAGGAAGTCCAGTTTCCGGCCAACGGCACCGCCGGTGGTGAGCATCTCGTTCATCTGAGCCAGATGGCTGCGCAGGCGGACAGTTTCTTCGTCCACTGCTACCTTGTCAGCAAAGATGGCTGCTTCGGTAAGGATCCGGCTTTCCTCAATATTGGTGGAAGCCAGCACCTCTTTCAGTTTGGCTTCCAAACGGGTCCGATAGTCGATAACGGTCTGGGCATTGCCTTGCTCCACCTGGGAAACCAGTTCCAAAATGGTATTGCCACGACTGCGCAGATCTGCATCCAATGCCTGTCCCTCGGTGCACCGCATGGCATCATAGCCTGCCAACGCCTGCTCGACAACGCTCAGCAAGTCTTTCAGCAGTCGCTCTTCGTCCACCTGGGGCTTCTCCACAGAAAAGACCTCCGGAAGCCGGGATACCGTGGACACACTGATGTCATCCCGAACCTGGAATTCCTCCACCATCTGCCTCATGGCTGCCAGGTATCCGTCCAAAACCGCCTTGTTCAAGGTGATGGTGGTATCATCCGCAGACTCGGACTTCAAAGAGATGAACACATCCACCTTGCCACGGGAAACAGATGCCTTTACCGCCTGCTTGACGGCATCTTCCGCAAAAGAAAGGGATCGGGGCAACTTGACTGTGCAGTCCAGATAGCGGTTATTGACGGAGCGCAGCTCCACGGTAAATTCTCTTCCGTTAACGGCCGCCACAGCGCGGCCGTAACCAGTCATACTTTTTATCACTGCTCTATCCTCCTGTAATGGTCAGCTGGCTGTTACAGTGGCCGCCACATCATAGGCACCGACCGCGCCCACATATGCCGCCAACTGGGGATTGACCACGATCACTTTTGCGGTAAAAGTGGCCGTTCCGGCATCTGCATTGGTGAAGTCTACGTGGATCTCCAAATCCTGGGGCGTCAAAATGTCCAGGTAGATCTGCGGACCACGCACTTTGACCATTTTTTCTGTGGTGCTGATGTCTACGGTCATTCCGTTTGGCACATTGGTTGCTTTGATCGCGCTGACGGGCAACTCTACAGTCACCATATCAGACGGGATCTGCACAGATACATCCACTGTGTTCTTCTCCGACAAATTGGTGATGCCCTCGGGCAGGGTAATGTTGTAGGAAAGGATCGTATTTCCTTCAATCCGGCTCAAGTCGATGGTACCCAGCAACAGTTCATTGCCCAAATCTGCCAGCAGTTTTTCACTGCCGGAAACACGGATGGTGGACAAAGACGGCGTAATGATGCACTGTTCTTTCAAAACACCGCCACCGCTGATCACATCCACGCGCAGCGAGATATCCTTCCACTGCTGGATCTTCAAAGTATACAGAACCTGTTCGGTATTGACTTTCAACCAGTCGCTTTCCACGACATTACCTTCTGCGTCGCAGAACACATAACTGAACTGCTGGCTGATGGTTTCCTTTTGGCCCTCCAGGTCCACTTCCACCTTTGCCGCCACGATGCGGTCGATAACACTTGCAGGGCCGACAACGGTGATCTTTTCGTAATCCAAAGTCGCCTTATCCATAAATGCAATATGCTGTTCCGGAACTGCGCCGTTGAACACCACCTGCACATCCACATCTTTGGATTTGCGCTCCACAACAGACAATACAAGCTGCTGCGGAGTCTGGCTGACGATCTCAAAGGCGTTGTTCGGTACGTCACCGGGATAGACGATGGAATAGCTCAAACTTTGCTCACCCGCGCTGTAAATACGGGAAAGGTCTGCCCGGATGGTGATATTGGAAGAATTGAGTTTGATCATATCCGCCCGGTTGCCGGACAGTCGCAGAGTAACTCGGGGTTCTTCCTCCGTAACCAACATCAAACCCCGCTCGTGCAGAATTTCTTCATTTTCCAAAACCACAGGGATATTGGAAAAGGTTTCTTCCCATTCGGGATTGACCACAGTGACCACATACAGCCAAAGACCAATTGCGATCAGTGCGGAAAGGAGGCCGTAGATAAGTTTTCTTTTCATTTGCGTGTCTCCTTGGTGATATTCTGCAGTTTCTGTTTCAAGCGCTGCACCGGGTTTTCCTGGTCAGGCATCTCCTCCGGGCACAGTTCATGGGTCAGCAGGCGCTCCAAAGTCTGGGGCGCCAAATGCCGCTTGAGCATACCACCCACAGCCACGGAAATTGTGCCGGTTTCTTCGGATACGATGATCACCACTGCATCAGATGCTTCGCTGATGCCCACACCCGCCCGGTGCCGGGTGCCCAGATCTGCGCTCAGCCGTTCGCTGGCAGACAGGGGCAGTACACAGCCTGCTGCAGCCATGCGGCCATCGCGGATGATCATTGCGCCGTCATGCAAAGAAGCCTTAGGGAAGAAAATATTGCGGATCAACTGCTCCGAAATCTGGCCTTCGATCTTCGTACCGGTCTTGATATACTCATCCAGCCGGTTATCCCGGGCAAAGACGATCAGTGCGCCCACACGCTCCCGGCTCATCACTTCACAGGCTGCTACGGTCTGCGAAATAATGGGTGCCATTTCCTGGCCAGCTTTCTCAACGCCCAGGAATTTGTGGAACTTCATATTGCCAAGATGGTCCAGCATCCGCCGCAGTTCCGGTTGAAACAAGACTACCAGGGCAATCAAGCCGATCTGCAGGAACTGCTCCATAATGAAACTGAGTGCGTAAAGATTTAACAGATCCGTCAGCCATGCAACTGCCAAAATAACAGCAATTGCCTTTGCGATCTGTTTCGTTCCTGTGTTGCGGACCAACGGCAAAAGCCGATACAGCAGATACGCCACGATGGCAATATCCAAATAGTCCGACCACTGCATTTTCCCCATTTGCTGGAACAATGCTTCGATGGTATTCATCATCCTCAATCTCCCTCTCTTCTGTCCTTGCGATCCACTTTTTCTACAAAATCGTATACCAAGCCTATTATCCGTTCTATTATAGCGGATTTGGCCCATAATGGCAATACTGTTTCACAAAAAATTTTCATTCATCGGGGCATGATTCTCTTTAATTCTTGCTTAAGCGCCATTATCTGCCCGTATTCTGCGTCGCAACCGAAACTGACACGCACAGTACCGGAATGGATCGTCCCGGCGCTTTCATGGGCCAACGGCGCGCAATGGAGTCCGGCGCGCACAGCAATGCCATGACTGCCCAATTGCTCCGCCATTTCCTCGCAGTCCATATTCGGCACAAAGGACACCGTCCCACTTTGATGTTCCCCGAAAAATACCCGAAAATCCATATCCTGCAGCAATTCCACGCATCGTTTCGCCATCTGCTGCTCCCGTCGGGCAATGACATCCACACCTTTTTTGCGTACAAAGCGGATACCGGCTGACAAGCCTGCAATACCCGGCACATTCAGCGTTCCTGCTTCCGCCCGGTCCGGAAGATACGCAGGCATTTCCTGCCGCAAAGATTCACTGCCGGTACCACCGGCCAGCAACGTCTTTGGCACACGATTGCACAGTAATATTCCCGTCCCCTGGGGCCCCAGCAAGCCCTTATGCCCAGGCATGGCAATAAAATCCGCATCCAGTTGTTTCAGCAAGACAGGCAGCATTCCGGCAGACTGGGCCGCATCGATGATAAACGGCACACTGTATTGGTGGCACAGCGCTGCCATTTCCTCCACCGGCAGAATATAGCCAAACACATTGGACACGTGGGTAAAGATTGCCACTTCCGCACCGCCACGCAATTCTCTTTCAAAATCCGCAAGGGTATCTTCCCAGTCAAATAATCTCCGCCCGGCAATGCGCACATCCGCTCCCAACAATCTTAGCGGCCGGGTAACGGCATTGTGTTCAAACCCGGAGATCACTACCCTGGTGCCGGGCCGCACCAGGGTGCGAATAGCAATATTCAGTCCATGGGTGCAGTTGGCAGTAAACACTACCTGCTCCGGTTGGCAATCAAAAAGTGCTGCAGCCTCTTCCCGGCAGGCAAATACCACTTTCCCCGCTTCCATGGCGGCATCGTAGCCGCCACGCCCGGGATTGGCGCAGGTGTGCATGGCCCGGCACACCGCCCGATACACTTCCGGGGGCTTACAGAATGAAGTCGCCCCGTTATCCAGGTAGATCATAGTATCCGCTCCTCTGTAGTACCATCTTCTGCGAGGGCATACAGTTTTTCATATTGCAACTTCTCTCTACGCAGGATTTCTACTGCCGGGGGTACATCCGCTGACCGAAGCCGCAGGCAGTAACCGCACCCCCGCTCCGTTAATTTTTTCGGTGTGCGCTGCATAACACATTGTATATTACGGCTGCGCAAACTCCTTTCTCCCCGTTGTGCAAAAGTCACCGACCGAAATGTGATCAGCCATTCGTTTTTCATAATCCATCCCTCCCCACTCAGCCTATGCGCCGGATTTTGTCGAGGTGACGGGAAACTCTACTGCCGGTAGGGTGAAAATTTCAAAAGTAGATTGTACTTTTCCAGCTGCGGTGGTAAAATGGAAATATCCTTCAGAAAGGAGTGATCCCCATGTCCCTATCGGCCAAAACCATACGTAATCAGATCAGTATGCTTCAGCCGTTGCTGCACAGTTGTTCTGTGGAGACTATCCGCAAGGGCCAAAATCTCATCGGTGAACTGATGGCCTTTAAGCATCGCCATCATGTGCTGACCCACGATCACCCTTTTCCGCATTTTGATGCCGCCTGGGTCCTGCCTAGGGATGAACGGCGTCAAGGCGTTATTCTGTATCTTCACGGTGGCGGCTACACTTTTGGCGACCTGGATTATGCGAAGGGATTTGGTTCGACTTTAGCAACCGAATGCGGCGTACGTGTCTTTTGTCCCGCCTATCGCCTGGCCCCGGAAAATCCCTATCCCTCTGCTTTGGAAGACGTCCTGACCGCCTATGAATATTTATTGTCCAAAGGTTATGACTCCCGGCATATCACCCTCTGTGGGGAAAGCGCCGGCGGTGGCCTTTGCTATGCTCTTTGTCTGAAATTAAAGGAGAAACATCTCCCCCTGCCGGCATCCATAATTGCCATCTCTCCCTGGGTGGACTTGACCGCCTCGGGTAAATCTTATGAAACCAACCAGGAAAAGGATATCTCTTTAAACGCAGAACTTTTGGATTCCTTTACAAAAAACTACACCAAAGATCCAAAAGACCCCTTTGTGTCTCCCCTGTTTGGTGACCTTTCCCAGTTGCCGTCCTCGCTGATTTTTGTGGGCGGGGATGAGATCTTGCTCAGCGATGCCCAAAATATGCACGACAATCTTTTGGGCGCAGGCTGTAAGAGTCACTTGGTGGTCACACCAGACCGGTGGCACGGGTATCTGCTATACGGCCTGGACGAAGACAAAAAGGATTTTGTTACCATAAACCGTTTCCTGAACCGTACCCTGGCAGAGGAACGGAAACTTCGCTGGATGCCCCTGGACAATGCAGCAAAGATCTACCCAGCCGCCCGGAATGAAAACTGGAGCAATGTTTTCCGTCTGTCCGTCACGTTGACAGGAGAAGTGGATGTACCCATCTTGCAGTCAGCACTGGATGTGACTGTCCGGCGCTTTCCCTCTATTGCCGCCCGGTTGCGCAGAGGCGTGTTTTGGTACTATCTGCAACAGGTGAAAACACCGCCCAAGATCCGACAGGAGATCAGCCACCCTCTGCCCCGGATGTCCAAAAAAGAGGTCAGCAAGTGTGCCCTGCGGGTGGTGGTATACAACCGCCGGATTGCCATCGAAGTCTTCCACTCTCTGACCGACGGTAACGGCGCTATGGTCTTTCTAAAAAGCCTTTTGGCAGAATATTTACAGCAAAAACACGCCATCCAAGTTCCAGCAGAACATGGGGTGCTGGGCCGGTTGGAAGACCCCTCACGGGAAGAACTGGAAGACAGTTTTCAGAAATACGCCGGCCGGGTACAGGCCAGCCGTAAGGAAAATGACTCATGGCGGCTTCGTGGCACGCCCGAGCCCGATGGATTTTTGCATCTGACCTGCTTGCAAGTACCTGTAAAACAAGCCCTGGAAAAGGCCCATGAATACAATGTCAGTCTGACTGTATTTCTCTGCGCCGCCATGATGCAGGCCATTCAGCAGATGCAGCTTCAGCGTCAGCCAGACAGTCGGTGGCGCAAACCCATCCGGGTACTGCTTCCTGTAAATCTGCGTGCGATCTTCCCCAGCAAATCCTTGCGGAATTTCGCACTCTACGTCACTCCGGAGATCGATCCACGGCTGGGAGAATTCTCCTTCCGGGAGATTTGTGATGCTGTCCATCATCGTATGGGCCTGGAGATCAATCCCAAGCAGATGAGCACGAAGATCGCCGCCAATGTGGCAAGCGAACGGATCATGGCAGTAAAATTGATGCCTCTGTTTCTGAAAAATATTGTGATGAAAGCAGTATTCAACGCTGTGGGCGAGCGCAAATCCTGTTTAAGCCTGTCTAATTTAGGCAAGATCTCCCTGCCGGATGTGATGATGCCTTATGTAGAGCGGATGGATTTTATTTTGGGCACACAAAATACCGCTCCTCATAATTGCGGTGTGCTTTCTTTCGGCAATACGCTGTATATCAACTTTATCCGCAACGTGCGGGAAAGTGAACTGGAATACCGTTTCTACCAGGTTCTGCGAGATCTGGGTCTGCCGGTGCAGGCAGAAAGCAACGGCGATCAAGGATAAGGAGTTACTATGTACTGTGTAAATTGTGGTGTCAAACTTTCTGACACAGAAAAACGCTGTCCCCTTTGTCAAACCGCGGTGTATCACCCGGATATGCCCCGTCAAGACGCACAGCCCCTCTACCCCGAGGAACTGGGCCCTGCCCTGCAGCTGACTTCCTGGGCGATGCAATTCATCGTGACCACCGCCTATCTGCTGGCCATATCCGTGTGCCTGGTGTGCGACCTGCAAATGGGCGGCGGATTGACCTGGTCCGGCTATGTGATTGGTGGACTGTTGCTGAGTTATGTGGTGATCATTCTGCCTCTGTGGTTTCGGGATCCCAATCCTGTGATCTTTGTTCCCTGCGATTTTGCCGCGGCCGGGCTGTATCTTCTGTATATCAACCTGGCTACCGGTGGCACATGGTTTCTCAGTTTCGCTCTACCCATTACCGGCTTTCTCGGTTTGTTGGTAACCGCTGTTGTGGTCCTGCGGCGGTATGTGCGCCGGGGTAGGCTGTATGTATTTGGCGGAGCGATCCTGGCTTTGGGTGCTTTTATGCCGGTAATGGAAACACTGCTTGCCATCACGTTCCCGACAGTGGGTTTCATCGGATGGTATTTGTATCCACTGATCGCCCTGGGGCTTTTGGGCGGCCTTTTGCTGTTTTTCGCCATTTGCCGGCCTGCACGGCACAACATGGCACGTAAATTTTTCATTTGATTAGGAGTAACTTATGAACCGTTTTGTTTTGGTAGGACTTCGCAACCTCTGGCGCTTGCCGGGGGCATACATAAAACTTTGCCGCTATGCCAAGCACCCTGAGCGCTATTCTGAAGCCGAACGCTGGCGTCATGTGCAAAAAGTCATGGGTTGGGTGATCGAATCCGGCAATATCGACTTGGAAGTCACCGGCAAGGAAAACATCCCCCAAGAGGGCAGTTTCATGCTCTACGCCAATCACCAGGGTATGTTTGATGTGGTAGCTCTGGCTGCCACCTGTGACCGCCCCCTGGGTGCGGTGTATAAAAAGGAACTGAAAAATGTGCCTGTACTGAAGCAGATCTTGCAGAGCACCCTTTCTTTCGACATGGATCGGGAAGATGTGCGCCAATCTTTAACCGTCATTCAAAACGTGGTCAAGGAAGTACAGTCCGGTCGGAACTATCTGATCTTTCCCGAGGGTACACGGAGCAAAAACGGCAACGCCATGGGCGAGTTCCACGGAGGCAGTTTCCGTGCTGCCTCCAAGGCAAAATGCCCCATTGTGCCGGTAGCCTTTATCAACAGTTTCAAGGTGCTGGATCAAAAAGGAAGCACCCCGGTATCTGTTCAGATGCACTACTTGACCCCGATTCCCTACGAGGAGTATGCAGACCTAAAAACCGTAGAACTGGCCGCCTTGGTAAAGGGACGTATCGCCCAGGCAATCGAAGCCGGTCTTGTATAAATAAATTGCGACTGATGACTTGTTTTGTCATCAGTCGTTTTTTATGGAATAATCCCCCTCAAAAACGGCAAGATAGATACAAAAATGTTTTTACGGAGGGACGGATATGAAAAAACGCGCAAGATCTTTGCTCATTGGTTCGGGAGTCACGGCGGCTATGATGGCCCTGGCAGAATCCATGCGGCATAGCGCAGCCGATTATTTTGTGGGCATCGCCCTTGACCGCCAAATTCCGCCCCATCCCATACGCGCCGAGCGCCGGCTGATCATCCGTTGCACCGACACCGGGATGCTGGGTGTAATTGCCGACGCAGGCAAAGAATTGGCAGCACGCCCCAACGAAATTGTTGAACTGCAAAGCCGAGATGGCACACATCTTGTGGGCCATTGGATACCCACAGCGAATCCAAAGCGGATCATCATCGCCATGCACGGCTGGCGCTCTATATGGCACCGGGATTTTGGGATCATTGCAGATTTTTTTGCAGAGAACGGCTGCAGCGTGCTGTATGCCGAACAGCGAGGTCAGGGTAGCAGCGGAGGAGAATATATCGGTTTTGGGCTGACCGAGCGTTACGACTGTCTGGACTGGATCCACTGGGTCAATGAGAAAACCGGCGGACAAATTCCGGTGTATCTGTGCGGTGTTTCCATGGGAGCATCCACGGTAATGATGGCCGCAGGACTTTCCCTGCCCGGCAATGTTCGGGGCATTATTGCCGATTGCGGCTATACTTCCCCAGTGGATATTTGGAAACATGTGGCCAAACAGGCCCACCTTTCCTATGGCATATGCGGCAAGCCTGCCGGACGGCTGGCGAAAAAGCGCCTGCAAATGGCGGTGGATGCGGAAACCTGCCCCCACGCTCTTTCTCGCAGCAAAACTCCGGTATTGTTCATCCACGGAACAGATGACAAATTTGTGCCCGTTGAAATGACCTACGAAAATTATAAGGCCTGCAATGCCCCGAAACGGCTTTTCATTGTCCCCGGTGCAGAGCACGGCATGAGTTATGTGGTGGATCCAAAGGGGTACGAATCGGCAATTTTCTCCTTTTGGGCAGAATTTGATGATAACATTTCCTCCTAATTGAAAATTACCCCTTGCTTTTTCCAGCAAAGTGTATTATACTATCAAAGCACCGATGCCGGTGTGATGGAATGGTAGACGTAGTGGACTCAAAATCCACCGCTGGCGACAGCGTGCCGGTTCGAGTCCGGCCACCGGCACCATGAAAACCGCGACCCCAAAAGGGTGAAGTGATAAAATAATGGTAGACACGAAAGTGCCTACCATTATTTTTTATGCTATTATTAGAATTGGGGGTGGTAATATGCCAAGAAAGTACACCATGAGAAGTAAAGAAGAAAAACTGGCTATTGTAAAACGAAATC
>JAZOLS010000063.1:0-36517 GCA_045653245.1 Faecousia sp. | reverse complement strand
GGCCATAACAGCAGCAAGTCCTTGCAGGTAAACGATACTGCCCGTGCAAAGTATTATCAGGCTGGCGTTACACTTCAGGCTGGTTGGTACCGTATCAGCGGTTATGTGTACCTGAATGGCGCAGATGCCAGCAAGGTTAACATCCAGCCCTGGGTTAAGAATGCGACAGGGGAGACTCCTGCCAACTTTACCAATACATATCCGCTCAACAAGTATATCATTGGTGAAGCGGACGCAAACGGCTGGAGCTACTTTGAGTTTGACTTTGAGCACAAAGCTGCACAACCTGCTTTCCAATTTATCTTCAATAACAATAGCCAGTCCGGTGTGACAGTATACTTTGACGATATTGTATACGCGCAGTACACCGGCGAGGGTGTGCCTCCGGCAACGGAGGCCCCTCAGCCTGAAGAAAAATGGGTAAATCTGCTGCCCGAGGTGCTAACCTTTGAAGCCGGCACAGATATGTCCAAGGTCAGCAATTCTCCCATAATCATAGATGACACAACACGAGCCGGAAGCCAAAAAGTGTTGGCCGTTGCAGACAACAGCTGGGCACACTACAGCAACGGCAACATTAAGGACTATCCTGTTGATGGAATCTATATGATCTGCGGTTGGGTCAAAACAGAGAATGCAGGAACAGTAGCACAGATCAAGTTCTGGTCTATGAGTGCAGCGGGAACCAATACAGTCGTAAATACAGATTTGGTTGGCGATGTTATCAAAAAGACCGAGAATGGTTGGAGTTATTTTGAAGTTCCCTGTGCGATCTACGGCAAACCCACAAGTCTGACATTCAGACTGGACAACAGAGCATCCGGTGACGTTGCCGGAACGGTCTACTATGATGATGTTCAGTTTATGCAGAAAGTGGAAGAATAAAAAGGACTCTCCGCAATATTTCATTAACGAACAGGAGGTTAGCAATATATGCAAAATGTGAATCATTGGAAGAAAGCTTCCTTTACCAGCATCGTTGCTATGATTTTGTGCATTTCCATCCTGCTGGGCACTACCTCTGCTTTGTTTACCGATTCCGGAATCGGTGAAATGAGCAAGGTAACCGCTGGCGATTTGCAGGCACAATTACTGAAATACGACGGTACTGAGTATAAAGATATCACCGGCGGTTCCGGAGATATCTTCAACGACACCAACGGCCTGAATTGGGAGCCCGGCAGAACGGAAGTCGTGTTCCTGGCCGCAAAGAACTCCGGCGAACTGGCCATCGATGCCGCATTGGTTATGGATGCCGCATTCGGCGAAGCAACCATGCGCGGTGCGCTGGAATATGCGATGATTTCTGGCATGGATAAGTCCAGTTATGATGCCCTGGGCATTAAGAGCTGGGAAGAATTCCGCCGTCGTACGGATGTAGATTACGGCGAAGTGGTGGAAGGCCAGTGCTTTGTGTCTCAGGACTATATGCTGCTGCCCGGCGAGATGACCTATTTCGTTCTGGCTGTACATATGAAGGAGAACGGTGACGTCACTTATGGTGGCGGCGTTGCGAACATCAAGATGAAGATCGCATCCACTCAGGCCCCCTACGAAAGCGGCAGCAACGGCAGCAATTATGACGAAAATCCCTATCCCAAGAAGGAATGGGTCAGTGCAATCGGCACCCTCACTTTCGAAGGAACGATCATCGATCCCATGACCGAGAAGGAAGGCAAACCTGCCGTCGTCTATGATGAAAGCCGTTACGAAAGTAAATACGTCCTCAGACTGCAACCCGGTGACCGGGCGCAGTATTCCAACAACGCAGTTCCTCAGTCCGCCGGTGGTGAATTTAAGATCACTGGTTGGTTCAAGAAGGATAATCCCAATACTGTGGTAACCATTACTTATTGGCACCGTGTTGGCACCAATGTAAACGAAGCATTGACAGTGGAGTTGAAGGATGATCTCATTCTGATCCCCACTCCCGGCGGCTGGCAGTATTTTGAGGTGCCCATTGAGCAGGCTGCTAACGCCAACCTGGCTCAGTTCATTGTGAACAACCATACTTCTACAGGCGAGGCCGCAGGCAATGTCTACTTCGACGATCTGCGTTATATGCGTGTTTTGGATGAAAATTCCTACCTTGCCTTGGAGTGGGCTGAGCAGCTGGAAAAAGAGGCTGAAAGCTCCATGATGACCCAGAACGGTCTGGACGATCCCTTCAAAGAGCGGGAACCCTTGAGCGAAAACCTGGTCATCAACGGCGATTTCTCCGCGGAAACCGGCATTCAGGTCACCGAAAACAGAAAACAGGTCAACACGGTCACTGGTTGGAAACCCAATTTCTCTGGTGGGTCCAATCAATTCGTGGAGATCACTCCGGAAGGTACTCTGCGTGTAGAATATAGGGTGGGATCCAATGATACCAAGCTCTACAGGCGTATTGGTATGGGTCTGACCCAGACAGTCCGTGACATCATTCCCGGCGGCACCTATATGGTCAAGTTTAAGTACCGGATCATGGAAAAATCCAAGGATCCCACGGCATCCTGGTACGGCCCCTACGTCTACTTCAGTAGTTACGGTCCTCCGCTTCCCGGTATTGATGCCGAGCAGACCATTGACTATACCCTTGTTCGTGCGGATGGTCACCCGGATGGCGTCAAGGTGGATGGCCAGTGGCACACCTTTACCCAGTGCGTACAGACCTCCGGTCAGGCAACTTCTATCGGTATCGGCATGTACCAATGGATTTATGAAGGTGACTCCATGGAGGTCGACGATGTGGAAGTGTACCTGGTGGACTACGGTCCGCAGGTGAACCTGGATGTGGAGACAAAGTTCTTCTACACCGATATGGGCAAAACCACCTTCACAGCGGATCTTAAGGAGGATGTGTATCCCCAGACCGCAGCTGATAAGAACGCAACTGTGACCTTCGAGGTCTTTGACGGTAAGAAACTGATCTGGAACTCCGAACCGACGAAGTTTACCGGAGAGGGCTGCACCGCAAATGTGGACTTTGACCTGTCCCTGATGACCAAGAAGGGCAAGCCCTATGTTATCCGCGCTACTTTGTATGACGGTAACGGCACCAAACTCTACGAGATCACGGAAGATGTCTACATCTACGACAGACCCACATCTCTGGATAAGGATGGTAAATTCATTAAGAAGACACCCAGCGGCGATCACCTGGACTTCAACATGGCATACGCGATCCTCTACAAGGACTACGAAAAGACTCAGGAGGTCGGCTGTAATGTTATGTCTCTGGGTAACTCTCAGAACGCAGAGCAGACCCTGGAACGCTTGGATCAGTGTCTGAAGTACGGATACATGGCATTCCTGAACATGAACTGGGGTCTGTATAACGAAAACGACATTTCCTTGAAGCGTTGGGTCATGATCGATGTTGCTTCTGATGAACGCGTTCAGAATCACCCCTCTCTGCTGGGTTACTGTCTGGTTGACGAACCCTGGTCTTGGGGTGCAGAAGAGTCGGTTGCGGCCAACCTGGAGGAAGGCTATCGACTGATCCGCGAATACGATAAGAACAACCTTATTTTCTCCGTTAATAACATGTCTCAGTTCAGCGTGAAGACTTCCCGTCTGTGTGACGTCATGTTTGTTGACCACTATGATTCTCCCGCTAATGGCACCATCTACAAGAAGGTGCTGATCGCTGCAGAAGCCGCCAACGGCAAAAAGCCCGTGTGGGTTGCTTTGAGCAGTTACAAGGAAAAGGGTTACTTCCCCACAAGCCATCAGGCTCGTAACACCATCTACCAGGCCTTTATTGCCGGTGCCAACGGTATCGGTTGGTATGCTATTACCTATTCCGATTTTGCGGATGATGGTAGTACGATCTCCGTATGGGATGTTAAGGACAACAACGGTAACCCCATCGGTCAGGAACTTTGGAATGGCTTGATCTCCTTCAAAGAGAAGGAGTGGGATATCGCCTTTGATCACTACGGTGACGGCGAGGGCAAGAACTTCAAGCGCGAAGTTGCTCTGGACAAGGGCTATATGTACGATTCCTGGGTTGACAATTACGGAAACTTCTACATGGTCGTTCTGAATACAGCCGGCAATAAGAATACTGATGTTTCTATTCCGCTGACCAGCGACAACGGTAAGGTGTCTGTCTCCGGATTTACTGCAACAGTTGTCAACGGCAGTACCCAGGCACCCATCAGCGGTATCGGTACACTCAATCTGACCCTGGAAGGCAATCAGGCGGTTCTGTTTAAGATCACCCCCAATAGCAATGTGGACTTTTCTCCCTTAGGTTAAAAGACACGGCAATAGGAAATCAGCCTGCCGTATCCTATGATACGGCAGGCTGTAGCATATAGGAGGGATTTTTATTGTGAAACGAATTATTTCTATGGTCTTGGCAGTCGTAATGATGGCAGCGTTCATTCTGCCTGCACTGCCAGAGATTACACCTGTTAAGGCGGAAACAACAGCACCGGCAGTGTATGAAGTCTTTGTTAAGAGTGATGGAAGCGAAACTGGCGAAGGAACAGCAACGGATCCGGTTGCAACCATTCAGCAGGCATATAGACTCATCAACACAAAACGTGGAAGCACCGCAACAACGGTTGCTGATAATGTAATTGTGGTTATGGATGATCTTGGTACTGCTGGCCTTGAGAAGAATGGTACCAACAAAGGCAATACAATCTTTAACCACCAAAATGGTTCGAACGGTTGGGGCGGTCATCCGGTTACAATCACAGGCAAGGCTAGCGACGGAACGGTTTATACCGATGCTGGTTTTACGTTTGGCCACTCTGCTACTTGGCTTTATTACTTCACAAAGGATGTTACTTTTGACAACATTGAGCTGACGTTTGCAATGACTACCAATATTCTGGTTCGTGGCTGTAAGTTTACAGTGAATGATACCGTCACAACTGTGAATACTGCAAATGTGAATATGAGCGGCATTTACGGCAATGAAGCTATCACCTTAAATGGCGGTACTTGGACAAACGTATACGCGGCTTATACAACAACAGGAGCTGTCGTTGTGGATGGTGCTGAGGTTGAGAATTTGTTTGGTGCCGGTTATTATGCCGGTAACTCCGATCAAACGAAGACCACCACTTCAAGTGTGACCGTTAAGAGCGGTAAAGTGCAGAATCTGTATGCAGCCTATGCGCAGAACAAGAGTTCTAAAACGCAGAACTGGACAATTACCGAGCTGAATGTAAATATTTCCGGCGGTGAGGTTACCAATCTGTATTTTGCTGGAAAATTTGATAATACTGCTGTGGGTACCGTTGCTGTTACCAATGAAAACGTGGAAATCACCGGTGGTACAATTGGCAACATGTACCTTGGCGGTGAAGGAAATAACACGGTTAGTGCACTGACCATCCAATATCCTGTTGGCGGTGCAAGTGTTGCCCTGGCTTTGGATGCTGCCGCGATGGAGAATTTCAACAAGCAGGCACTCACTACCCTGACGATTGCGAAGACTGCTACCCCTACCACTGGCTTTAATGAGACCTACAAGGTAACCTTGAAGCGAGACACAACGAATATCTCCGATGCAGTGCAGAGTACTGTGACTGTCTCAATGCCTGCTTATGTAAAAGAAGCATACGGCAAGGTGAACAGTACCGGCGATGAGATCCCTATGGCTGACCAAACGATCGCTTTTGGCACCAATGCGCTGAACGCCACCTTTGATATCAAGATCACACAAAACGGTCAGGCCAAGATTGGTGAAACGTACTACGATACCCTTACGGAAGCTTTGCAATATGCGCAAGCAGGACAGACCGTTGAATTGATGGCGGATGTGGATATTCCCGATGATGTCATCGTCCTCAAGGCCGGTGTACAGTTAAAGCTGGGCACACACTCCCTGACCGCAAAGGCTGCCATCGGCGAGCCCGGCGCTGCGATCGGCGGTACTACCGAACAGGGTAAGCTGTATGTTGCAAAGGGCATGCTTAAGGTTGATGCTCCGTTTACTTATGATAACAAGGAGCAGAGCGTGCCTGTGTGGATCCCTGGCGAAAACGATGACAATGGGTACTATACCTTTACAAAGGTCAAATTTGGTAACCTTCGGTTGACAGAGCGTGTAGAAGGTACACTCAATTATACGTTCTCCCATCATGCTTACAGTGCCATCGATCAGAAATTGGCTACAGACGGTGCGGCTCCTTACGGGCTGTCCATCAAAGTGAAACTGACCTGGACTGCTGCCAATCAGGAATACAATTTGATTTGCGACATGAACGAGGCTTTCATCAAAGATGTGGCCAACCAGCAAACCAACAGATGTTATTCTATAACCTTGCCCGGATATGCGGAACTTGGTATTGATCTGCAGACCAATCTGACGGTTACTGCTATGGTGATCAGTGAGACCGGTGCTACTGTGGAATGCGTGTACCAGTGGCTGTGGGAGGACCTGATCGATATATTGGACTTTGAGTCCGGTGCCCTGGAGCCTATGGCTAAGGAAGGTGAAAAAGAACCCATAATTGCACCTGATACCAGCCGAGAAAACAGCAACTATGTTCTGCAACTGGACCATGGTGTACGAGTCAGGCGTAGCGCAACAGTTACACAAACTACCACGGGTGACTACAAAATTACCGGTTGGATGAAAAAGGAAAATGCAAATACTTCTGTGTCCCTGAAGTATTGGTATGCTACCGCAGGTGGCAACGCCGTTGCTACTGTTCCCGTGGGGTCAAATACCACTGAGTGGCAGTATTTTGAAGTTGTTGTAAATAAGCACGCGAAGAATACCACAACCTTGAGATTTGACTTGCTGAATAATGCCGCTGCGGATGGCAATGCTGTCTATTTTGATGACTTGCGGTATATGCGAGCGATGGAAGATCCTTATTCCTATTATGAACTTCTGGATTGGAACGAGAAACTGGCCAAAGAGGAAGCAGAATCCCAAAAGATCATAACACCAATAGACGATCCCTATGCGGAGCAGGATAAAATTGGTAATAATTTGATCAAAAATGGTGATTTTAGTACTAATACCGGTTATGCTACTTTTGATAAATGGAATGGCTTGAAAAATGGCACTAATTATGAGCTCAGCATCGTGGATGGGGTTCTTTATGCCAAGGCAACAAATACGGATAGTTCGCGGGTTGCCCCCGGTACCTATCAGACGGTTACTGTGGAGAAAAATGCCACTTATCAAATCAAATTCAAGTATAAGATCGACCCCCAGCCCCAAGGTACCAGTTGGTACGGCCCCTATGCTTCTGTTACTTGGGGAGAAAGTGGCAAGAAGACCCTCCTACGGGCGGACGGTGCACCGGGTGGTATACAGGCAGACGGTCAGTGGCATGAGTTTACCCAGAGCATGGTAGCGCCGGGGACTTCCCTTACCATTACGCTGTGTACCTGGTTGTATGCAGGCAATCAGTGCTGGATCGATGATGTAGAGTTCTACAAGGTGGCGGATGCGCCTAAGATGGAACTGGATCTGTTAACCAACTTCTTCTATACGGATATGGACCAAATCCCCCTGTCCGTGAAGTTGTACGCCAACCAGGCTGGATCGACGGTGACATTTGATGTCTACGACGGTCAGAACATGGTTTGGAGTGGAACGGATAGTGACGATTACAGCGTTGAAATCGATCGTGCTGCCTGCTTGACCAAGACAGGTGTTCCCTATGTTGTGAAAGCGACCTTGAAGGACAGCACCGGCGCAGTGCTTGACGTGGCCACAGAAGATATCTTTATCTACGACAGGCCTGCTTACCTGGATGCGGATGGAAATCTGGTGGTCAACGGTGAAAAGCAGAACATTCACATTGCCCATTCCATTGACAGAAAAGATGAGATTTACACGAAGGTCGCTGAGAGTGGCTGTAATGTGATGATGTTGAAACTCACAACGCTGGAGAATGTTCTGTGGCAGTTGGACTTCTGTGAGAACTACGGCTACATGGGTATCTTCAATGTCAGTTGGGAACTGCAAAATGTCAGCGATGCGAAGCGCCAGAGCATAATCGGCATTGTCTCGGATAGTCGTGTCCGTAATCATCAGGCTATGCTGGGTTACTGCGTGGCGGATGAACCTTGGTCTTACGGTGCGGAAGAAAGTGTCGCGGAAAGCCTGGAGGAGATTTATCGTCTGATCCGTAAATACGATCAGAAGAATTTGATCTGCTCTATCAACAATATGTTTGAATATCACGATAAGGCTGCCAAGTACTGCGATGTTATGTACATTGACCACTATGAAGCTCCTGCTGGCGGTGCAGTCTTTACGAGAGTACAGGCTGCGGCAAATGCAGCAGGCGGTAGAATGCCGGTGTGGACGGTGGTTAATGCCTACAAGGATGGTAACTACTATCCTACTGCTGATCAGGCACGTAATACCATCTACCAGTCCTTTATGGCAGGTTCCACGGGCATTGGCTATTATTCCATCAGTTATTCTGATTATACGCTTGACGAGGCGGGGCAATCGGTTGGCGTTCCCATTTGGAATGTGACGGATGCGAATGGCAATCCCATTGGCGCACAACTGTGGCAGGGCTTGAAGGACTTTAATAACAAGGAAAAGGACATTGTCTTTGATTATTACAGTCAAGGCAATGGTACATGCCTTGCTAAGAGTACCAACACCACGAATAACTACATGTACGAGGCTTGGCAGGACAATGATGGCAATATCTATCTGGTGGTGCTGAACTTGAAGGCAGATCAGAATGTTTCTGTCAATATTTCGTTGAGTGGCGCAACTTCTGCTGTCGTGATCAACGGCAGTGAGAATGCTCCGACCGTTAACAATGGTACGGTCGGTGTAACCCTGGCAGCCAACCAGACGGTGCTGTACCAGATCAACCCCTAATTACAATGTGGACTTTTCGCCATTAGGTGAATAGACACGGCAATAGGAAACCAGCCTGCCGTATCATTTGATACGGCAGGCTGTGGTGAACGTGGAGATGACATCATGAAAACAACAAATCCATTTGAACGGGCACTGTGGATCACTCCTAATGAGGAAACGTGCCAATCGCCCATTATCCGTCGGGTGTTTTCTGTAGAGAGAATTGCACAGTCGACGCTTTTTATTACCGGACTGGGCTATTTTGATGTGCGGGTAAATGGGCAGCCGGTTACAGAGGATCTGTTGATTCCGTTGGCATCTGACTACGAGCTGCGAGATAATTATCATACCTATTATTATCCGATTTATGACACATTCACCCATCGTATTTATTATTGCAAGTACGATGTGACCCGCCTACTCAAGGAAGGGGAGAACATATTGGAGATCCAACTGGGCAACGGTTGGTATCGGCAGACAGAACGGATCTGCGAAGGCAAGACCCATTTCGGTACAAAACTGAAAGCTATTTACTGTCTGCAAATGCAGGAAAAACCCTTGGTTGTTTCCGATGGTACTGAGCAGTGGTATGCCAGCGAGATCCTGGAAAATCAGATATTCCTTGGAGAAGTCCAGGATGCACGGATTGCCGAACAAGAGCCGGTTTTACGGTCCGTGGAAGTCATGCGTGCTCCCGAAAGTCTGCTAACGGAGCAGACTGCCCCGGCGGACAGGGTGATCCGCACGCTGAAACCTAAGTGCCTCTACAAGGATGCGGAGCGCTCTTTGTGGGATGCCGGGGAGAATATCAGCGGCCTTGTACGCGTTTTTGCGAAAGGCAAAGCAGGAGAAGCGATTCATCTGCGCTTTGCGGAACGAATTTCCGGAAACGAACTGGATTTTGCTACTGCTTGCGGTGCCACATATACCTGCGCTTCCGGCAAGAAGCAGATCATGGAAGATACCTTTATCTGCGGTAATACGAACAGATGGTTTGTGCCGAAGTTTGTTTGGCACGCATTCCGATTTTTTGAAATGACCGGACCCGGGTGTGACCCGGAGGTTTTGGTGATCCATAGTGACACACCGGTCAACTCTACATTTGAAAGTGACAATGAAGGCTGGAATTTCCTCTACGATGCATTTTTGAGGACACAGCTTGATAATATGCATGGCGGTTTTCCGTCGGATTGCCCCCACCGGGAACGGTTGGGCTATACGGGCGACGGACAGGCTGCCTCCAAAGGCGCGATGCTTTTACTGGATTCCAAAAGTTTTTATGAAAAATGGATTCAGGATATTTTAGACTGTCAGGATGTAAAAGGCGGTCATGTTCAGCATACTGCACCCTTTATGGGCGGTGGTGGCGGTCCCGGCGGTTGGGGCTGTGCAATTGCCATCGTGCCCTGGCACTACTATCAGACCTTCTGCGAGAAGGAAATGTTGGAAAAGTGCTACCCAGCCATCCAAAAATGGGTGGGATATCTAGCGAAACGATGTGAAAACGGTCTGTTGGTCCGGGAAGAAGAGGGCGGCTGGTGCCTGGGTGAATGGTGCACGCCGGAGAAGAATGAATTACCGATCCCCTTTGTGAATACCTGCTTCTTTATCCACACGTTGAAATTGCTGATCCGGATGGCCACTATTTTGGGCCGCCCGGAGGAAGAAACGCAACAGTATCAGGCCCGGATAGAGACCATGCGCTGTGCATTGCGGGAAAATTATTTTGTTGAAGAAACCCGTGAATTCTGCTACAATCATCAAGGCGCGCATGCATATGCTGCATGGGTGGGCATTGCGGATGATGCTATGATTGCAGCAATGGCAGAAAAATATCGCCAATCCCGACGCTTTGATACCGGTTTTTTGGGCACAGCCATCTTGTGCGATGTGCTGTTTGCCAACGGTTATGGGGACGTGGTCAACAGCATCATGGAAAATGACGTAATGGGTACATTCCTGTACATGAAACGCCATGGGGCTACTACAATTTGGGAATATTGGCATGGCGGTTCTAACAACCATCCCATGTTTGGCGGTTGCGTGACGGGTATTGTCAATTATCTGTTGGGCATCCGTCCGGCAGATGAACTGTCTACCTATCAGAATGTCCAAATCGCACCGGTGACCCCGATGAGCATGAACCATGCTTCAGGAAGTATCACCACCCCTTGGGGCGAGATTGGGTCCGGGTGGAAACGAACAGGCGATCAAATTGTATTTCAAATTTCCATCCCGGATGGGGTGACGGCCGTATTCCGTTACGCAGATACGGAAAAAGTTTTGCTTGCGGGATATAATTATGTCGAAATTTTCATAAAAATAGATTAATGGAGGTTACTATGGAAGAACTTTGGAATGGTTTTACGATTAAGCGCATGGAATTTGAGGGCAAGGAAGCCTGTGTTGTGTTTCCCAAAGAGGGAACTGCCAACGGCAGACTGATGGTCAAGACAGAGTACTGGGATGCATTTCCTGAAGCTATTGAGGTTCCCTTGCTGAAACAGGGTTTTCATCTGTGCTTTATCCGCAATGACAACCGCTGGGCGTCGGAAGACCAGCTGGACCGCAAGGCCCGTTTTGTTCGTCATGTGTGCAAAGAATATGGCCTTTCAGAACGGACTGTTCCGGTGGGCATGAGTTGCGGCGGCCTGATCGCGGTCAAGTTTGCGGCAAAATATCCGGAACTGGTATCCTGCCTGTACCTGGATGCACCGGTTATGAATTACATGAGTTGCCCTTGTGGCTTTGGTACGGGGGATCCTTTGGTGGGCGAAGGTTATGATGGCATCCGGGAAGTTTTGGATGCTATGCAGATGTCCGGTATGTCGGAACTGATCTGCTACCGTGGAATGCCCATGGACAAGATCCCTACTTTGATCGAGAATCGCATTCCTGTGGCCTTGGTTGCCGGCGGAAGCGACCCGGTGGTGCCGTATCACGAGAATGGCATTCTCTTGCAACGGGCTTATGAGCAGGCGGGATTGGATTTTGTTTTTGCCATGAAGCCGGAATGTGCGCATCACCCGCATGGCTTGGAAGATCCCAGTGAAATGGTGGAATTCATTTTAAAGCATTAATAATACGGAGAAACGATATGCGCAAAGTAAAATTCGGTGTATTTGCAGATCTGCATGTGGATATTATGCACGATACCAAGGAGCGCCTGCAGGTGTTTTTGGATACCTGCCGGGAAGAAAACGTGGATTTTATTATCCAGTTGGGCGATTTCTGCTATCCCGATGACAACCGGTTGGTGGTGTGCAAGCCGGAGCATATGCCTGTGAATATTGCCAATGCTGTTCGCGTGCCCACATATGCGGATAAGCCTGCAATCATGGATATGTACAACAATTTTGAAAAGCCCAGTTATCATGTTCTGGGAAACCACGATTGCGATATGTGTTCCAAGGCCGAACAGTTGCAGTTCATGAATGCCAAGAATGGTTCTTACTATTCCTTTGATCAGGGCGGTTTCCACTTCGTAGTGTTGGATACCAACTATGTCAAAACCGATGACGGAGAATTCTTCGCTTACGAAAATGGCAATTATTTTGAGTCCGGATTCCGGAGCGATTGGGCGCGGGAAAATGTATCTCCTGACCAGCTTGAGTGGCTGAAAGAAGACCTGGCCAACACCCAAAATCCCACTATTGTATTTTCTCATGCCAGCTTCGCTAGAAAAGGTACCCCTCTTCTTACGGTAAAGAACCATAAGGATGTCCTAGAGATTTTCAAGAATGCGCCCGCCGGTGTGCTTGCCTGCTTCAATGGCCATCATCATTTGGATATCGTCACCAAAGAAGATGGAATCTGGATGGTTCAGATCAACTCCATGGACTGCATGTGGGTAGATGTGGATTTCATTCAGGAGAACCTCTACGGTCCTGAGGTGGAGGCGAAATGCCCCAACATCAAGTACACAATGCCCTATAAGGACCCTGTGTTTGCCATTGTGACCATGGATGATAAGGGGATCGATATCAAGGGACGCCAGTCTGAATTTGTAGGCAAGACCCCGGAAGAGATCGGTCTATATCGAGAAACTGGTTGGTTTAGGAAGGATGTTGAGGAAGGATATTACTGCACACCTTCCCAGGAGGATCGCTACCTGCCTTTTGATTGTCGTTGCAACGGAAAGAAGTTTTGAAAGTATGCAAAAGTTAGAAACCAAAAGGGAAATCAACCAACTGAGCCTTTTATTCGCAATTACTTATATGGTCAGTTACATGACCCGTACAAACTTTGGCGCGATCGTTTCTGAGATCTCGGAGTCTACTGGTTTTTCTAAAAGTCTTTTGGCTTTGCCGTTGACAGGTAGTTTTGTTGCATACGGCATTGGTCAGCTCCTAAGCGGTGCTTTGGGCGATAAGATCTCGCCCAAACGGCTGGTCTCCATAGGCCTGTGCATCACAGTTTGTATGAATGTGTTGATTCCTTTGTGTCAAAGTCCTTGGATGATGTTGGCGGTTTGGTCCGTAAATGGCTTTGCACAGGCATTTTTGTGGCCGCCGATGACTCGAATGATGGCAGCATCCCTTACGGCAGATGCCTATAAGAATACCGTTACAACAGTAAACTGCGGAGGATCTGTAGGTACGATTTTGATCTATCTGACAGCCCCGGTGGTCATTCTGATAGTGGGATGGAGAGGGGTATTCCTGACTTCCGCGGTTTTGGGTGCAATCATGCTGGCTGTTTGGCATTTTACGGCCCGGGATATTTTCTGCGAGGAAGAAGCAGTTACTTCGCGGCAAGAAAAGGTTTCTGTAAAAGAGATCCTTTCTCCGATGATGTTATTTGTATTTCTTGCAATTGTTTTGATGGGAATGCTTAGAGAAGGCATTACTGCATGGATGCCGTCATTCATTTCCGAAAGTTTTGGACTGCAAAACGAAATTTCTATTTTGTGTAGCGTAATGCTGCCCGTCTTTGCAATTCTTTCCATGAGGTTTTCCAATGTGCTTTACCGCAAATGGATCAGCAACCCATTGACATGTGCCGGAGTTTTGTTTGGCGGCGGTGCGCTGTTTGCTTATTTGCTCTATTTGTGCAGTGGACAAAATGTGGTATTTTCCGTCGCCTTTTCTGCGGCACTGACCGGTTCCGTGAACGGAGTCAATCTGATGCTGGTTTGTATGATCCCGCAGTATTTCGAAAGCCGCGGATGCGTTTCAACCGTCTCAGGAATGTTAAATTTCTTTACATATGTAGGAAGTGCGCTAGCCACTTATGGAATTGCGGTGCTTTCCGAAACAGTTGGCTGGTCCGCGACGATCTTTATATGGTTCCTTGCCGCTTTGGTAGGCACGATCATTTGCCTGCTGTGTATCAAACCCTGGAATAAGAAATTTGCCTGATAAGTTCCAATCTGCTGGCTATGACAGTATATGGATCCGACATGTGCTGCATATCATAACTTCGCAGATAGCAAAATAAAGGATAAAGGACACCCTCCCGCCGGGAGGGTGTTTTACTTGTTGGAATGCGTACCCATCAGGAAATAGAATGCCTCTTTACAAGTTTCTGTGAAAGGAGTATAATCATCGTACAGCAAGAAAAACAGAACAATGCGGTACCTTTTGTTTCGGCAGATATCCGATGTTACACGTAATGTTAGAATTGTAGTACTTTTGAGACTTTTTATAGGATGATGTTATGAAAAAGACTATATACATAGAGGTAGCAACCACAGACCCCACCCTTAACCTGGCCCTGGAGGAATACGTATTTGAGAAAATGCCCCGGGATCGGGAGTATTTCCTCACCTGGCGCAATGACAATGCCATTATTGTAGGGCGGCATCAGAATACTGCCGCAGAGATCAACGAGGAATTCGTCAAAGAAAAGAATATTAAAGTGGTGCGGCGGCTATCAGGCGGCGGCGCGGTGTACCACGACCTGGGGAATCTGAATTTTACCTTTATCGTAGATGCCCAACCGGGACAGAGGGTGGATCTGCGGAAGTTCTGCCAGCCGATTGCCGATACCTTGTGCAATTTAGGCGCAAAGGCAGAAGTGGATGGGAGAAACGATATCCTCATCGATGGAAAAAAGGTATCCGGAAATGCCCAATATGTTCGCCAGGGCAGGGTAATGCACCATGGCACCATCCTTTTTGATTCCGATATGTCTGTTTTGGGACAGGCGCTGATTCCGGATCCTGCCAAGGCGAGCGCCAAGGGCGTGAAATCTGTGCGCAGCCGTGTGACCAATGTGCGTCATTGCTTGAGCAAGGATATGACATTGGAAGAATTCCGAGATGTTCTGTCAAAATCTTTGATGGCCGAGGGTTTTGAGCGCTACGAACTGACGGATGCGGATATTGCTGTGATCCGGGATATTCAGCAAAGCCGTTACGCTCAGCCAGAGTGGAATTACGGATTCTGCGAACCCGGAACATTGGTGCGGAAAAAGCGGATCGAGGGCTGCGGCACATTGGAAGCCCACATTACACTGAAGAATGATCTCATCAGCAATATTTCGTTCCGGGGTGACTACTTCAGCACCTTGCCCCCGGAAGAGTTGGCCGGTTTGTTTATAGGTTTGCCTTTGGTTGCGGGCGCGCTAAGTTCTGCATTGGACCGGCACAGGGCGGGGGACTACATTACCGGTCTGGAAAACGACGATCTGATCAATCTTTTGTGCAGTAGGTGAGTGTTAAAAAATAGGGTGTTGACAAGATGTTATAACAGTGTTATAATCGCAATGCTGAGAACATTGATATAACATTTTGAGGTGCAATATGAACAGCGTTCGCCAAAAAAAAATCTGCGATTTTATTGAATCCAGGCAAATTGTTACAATCAAAGAGCTGCAGGAACTATATCCCGATGTGTCCTTGATGACGATACACCGGGATTTGGATGCATTGGTGCAAAGCGGTATGGTTGTCAAGATCCGTGGTGGCGCACAGGCTGTCCGGCATACCGGCGACCCGGGGTTTGAGGTGCGTTTGCAGGAAAACAATTCGGGTAAGGCAGCCATGGCGGCGAAAGCACTTTCCCTGATCCAGCCCGGTAGTACCGTATTTTTGGATGCCAGCACCACAAATTTAATGTTGGCCCGGGCTTTGCCGGATATCAATCTGAATATTTTTACCACTGGCCCCAATATTGCTATTGAACTGTGCAAACTGCAAAACCCCAGTATTACGCTGTGTTGTGGCAATTTGAACCGAAAGACAATGGCGTTGGCTGGGCAGAACACCCTGGAAATGTTGGAGCGAATCAACATCGATCTTGCGTTCATCGGTGTTTCCGGTTGCAGTGTGGATGCCGGTTTTACCTGTGGCACGGAAGGGGATATGGCGGTGAAGGCCATGGTTCTGCGTAAGGCGCGCACCAAAGTCATCATGTGTGACAAGGGTAAGTTCAGCAGACTCATGCCCTATACATTTGCCCGGATTTCCAATGTAGATTATCTGATTTCGGACGATGCTGTACCGGAAGCAATTGTCCATGAGACGAATACAAATAACGTGACGGTTCTTTAATTTTTATGAGCATCGGAGTAAATTGGCCCCGATGCTCATCTTTTTCGCCTAAAAGGGCAAATTGCCTATTGACGAAGATGTTATAAAATGTTATAAATAACATGATATAACATAACCTTAAGGAGGAAACTATCAAAATGGCAAACGCAGTCATCATGCCCAAAGCGGGCATAACCGTGGAAAGCTGCATCATTGGCGAGTGGGTGAAGAAAGTTGGCGATCAGGTCAAGATCGGCGATGTACTCTTCACCTATGAAACCGATAAGGCATCTTTCGAATGTGAGTCCACCGCTGAAGGTGAACTGTTGGAAATCTTCTTTGAAGAGGGCGACGAAGTACCTTGCCTGGTCAATGTTTGTGCCGTGGGCACCAAGGGCGAGGATTGCTCTGCACTTCGTGGCGGCAGCGCTGCTGACGCACCTGCTGCTCCTGCCGCTGCACCTGCAGCCGCTGTTGCTCCTGTAGCCGCTGCTTCCTGCAACACCAAGGCCCAGGCAGTTATCATGCCCAAGGCCGGCATCACTGTAGAAAGCTGCATTATCGGTGAGTGGCTGAAGCAGATCGGTGACGAAGTTAAGATCGGCGACATTCTGTTTACATACGAAACCGACAAGGCTTCCTTTGAATGCGAGTCCACTGCTGAGGGTGAACTGCTGGCCATCTTCTTTGAAGAGGGCGACGAAGTTCCCTGCATGGAAAATGTCTGTGCTGTCGGTCCTAAGGGTGAGCCCACCGATTGTCTGAAGCCCGGCGCTGCTCCTGCAGTGGTCGAGGTTGCTGTTGCCGAGGTTGCTGTACCTGTACCCGAGGCTGCCCCTGTAGCAGTTGCCAAGGACGGCGCTCCCGTTTCTCCCAGAGCCGCAAAGCTGGCAAAGGCTGCCGGTGTTGACGCTACTTTGGCAGTGGGTACTGGCCCCAACGGCCGTATCATCGAGCGCGATGTGCAGAAACTCATCGCTCAGGGTGTACCTGCCAAGGCTGCTGTTGCTGCTGAGCCCGAGAACGAGTATGAGGACGTGAAGTTCAGCGGTATCCGCCGCGCCATCTCCAAGTCCATGCATACCTCCTTGTCCACCATGGCGCAGCTGACCCACAATGTTTCCTTTGATGCTACTGCAATTCTGAACTACCGCAAGGCTCTGAAGGCCGCCGGTGGCGACTATGCCGGCATCTCTCTGGGCGACATCATTCTGTATGCCGTTTCCCGTACCCTGCTGAACCACCCCGATCTGAACGCCAACATGTTGGATGACAACTCCATCCGCCTGTTCAAGCACGTAAATCTGGGTGTCGCTGTGGATACCCCCCGCGGTCTGATGGTTCCCACCATCCGCAATGCTGACCAGTTGAGCCTGCTGGAGATTTCCAAGGCTGTGAAGGAGCTGGCTGCTGAGTGCCGTGACGGTGCTATCAATCCCGACAAATTGTCCGGCGGTAGCTTCACTGTTTCCAACCTGGGCTCTATGGGTGTTGAGAGTTTCACTCCTCTTATCAATCCTCCTCAGACCGGCATTCTGGGCGTCTGCGGCACGATTGACCGGGAGCGCAAGGCAGCCGATGGCTGCATCGAGAACTATCCTGCTATGGGTCTGAGCCTGACTTACGATCACCGCGCTGTGGATGGCACTCCTGCTGCACGCTTCCAGAAGGAACTGTGCACCAATCTGGAGAACTTCACCACACTGCTTGCCAAGTAATTTAAGGAGGATATACATATGCCTAAGAGTTTATTTGTGGATCCTGCCGTAGTGCGCGCACCCGGCAAGGTTACTTTCAACGATATTCCCGTTAACCAGTACAACAAAACCGTTAAGGAAGAACTGGAGTCCGGTAAGTTCACCAAGGAAGATCTGATCCGTATTTTCCGGGATATGACCGTCCTGCGTGAGTTCGAGACCATGCTGAACCTCATTAAGACTCAGGGTTCTTACAACGGTATCGACCATACTTATCCCGGCCCTGCCCATCTTTCCACCGGCCAGGAATCCGCTTGTGTCGGCCAGGCTTACCTGCTGGATGAGAACGACTTTGCTTTCGGTTCGCACCGTTCCCACTCCGAGATTTTGGCTAAGGCTCTTTCTACCATCAACAAGATGAGCGATGAGCAGCTGATGAATGTCATGGAGAACTTCCTGGAAGGCAAGTGCCTGCGTGCTACTCAGAAGTTGGGTGAGACCAAGGATGTCAAGGAATTGGCCATCCGCTTCATCCTGTACGGCACACTGGCTGAAATCTTCGCCCGTGAAAGCGGCTTCCATATGGGTATGGGCGGCTCCATGCACGCATTCTTCCTGCCTTTCGGCATTTACCCTAACAACGCCATCGTCGGCGGTTCCGGCACCATTTCCACCGGCGCTGCTCTGTACAAGAAGGTCAACAACAAGAAGGGTATTTGCATCTGTAACATCGGCGATGCTTCTATGGCCCGTGGTCCTGTGTGGGAGGCTCTGAACTTCTCCGCTATGGATCAGTACAAGACGCTGTGGGAGAGCCACAATGACGGCATGCCCATCCTGTACAACATCTTCAACAACTCCTACGGTATGGGTGACCAGACCCGTGGTGAGACCATGGGCCAGGGATGCATGAGCCGGGTCGCTTCCGCTGTCAGTCCCAACCAGTTCCATGCAGAGCCTGTTGACGGGTTCAACCCCCTGGCAGTGATCGATGCCATGGGGCGCAAGCTGGAACTGCTGCGCAACGGCCAGGGTCCTGTGATGCTGGAAACTTTGACCTACCGCTTCTCCGGTCACTCTGTCTCCGACCAGAATGCTTACCGTACCAAGGAAGAGATCGACGCCTGGAAGGAAGTTGACCCCATCCTGACCTATCCTGCCAAGCTGATCGAAGCCGGCGTTATGACCCAGGAAGATGTGGACGCCATTCTGAAGGAAACTTCTGACCGGATGACCATGATCTGCAAGGCTGCTGCCGATCCCGAGTTCAGCCCCTACTGCGACTTCAAGAAAGATCCTGCTGTTGTGGAGCGTATCATGTTCTCCAATCAGAAGATCGACAAACTGGATGACCGTGAGCCCGAGTTCACTGTTCCTAAGGAAGAGGCCGAAGGCTATAAGAAGATCAAGGCTAAGGAACGCAGCCCCATCGGTGCAGACGGCAAGCCCGTTTCCAAGATGAAGCTGTACAACCTGCGTGACGGCCTGTCCGAGGTTATTTGGGACCGTTTCTACGAAGATCCCACCATGATTGCTTACGGCGAAGACTGCCGTGACTGGGGTGGCGCATTTGCTGTTTACCGTGGCATGATGGACGCTCTGCCCCACAGCCGTCTGTTCAACTCCCCCCTGGCAGAGGGTGCCATCGTCGGTACTGCTGTCGGTTACGCCCTATCCGGCGGCCGCGCATTGGTGGAACTGATGTATGCTGACTTCATCGGCTGCGCCGGTGACGAGATCTTCAACCAGATGTCCAAGTGGCAGGCTATGTCTGCCGGTATTCTGAAGATGCCCCTGGTTCTGCGTGTTTCCGTGGGCTCCAAGTACGGCGCACAGCACTCTCAGGACTGGACAGCCCTGTGTGCCCACATCCCCGGCCTGAAGGTCTGCTTCCCCGCAACTCCCTGGGAGGCCAAGGGCTTGATGGAAACCGCACTGAAGGGCACTGACCCTGTTGTGTTCTTTGAATCTCAGAGAATTTACGACGTGGGCGAGCAGTTCCACGAGGGCGGCGTTCCCACCGAGCGCTATGAGATCGAGATTGGCGACACCAACAAAGTTCGCGACGGTAAGGATATCACCATTCTGACCATCGGTGCTGTTCTGTACCGAGCCATGGATGCTGTGAAGACCCTGTCTGAGAAGTACGGCATGGAGGCGGATGTGATTAACCTGCACTCCCTGTCTCCTTTGGACTACACCAAGATCGTGGAGTCCGTCCGCAAGACCGGTAAGGTCCTGCTGGTTTCCGATGCCTGCGCCCGTGGTTCTTTCCTGAACGATGTGGCCAAGACCATCACCGAACTGTGCTTCGACGATCTGGACGCTCCTCCTGTTGTGGTTGGTGCCCGGAACTGGATCACACCTCCCTTCGAGTTTGATGAATTCTTCTTCCCCCAGGCCAGCTGGATTCTGGATACCATCAATGAGAAGTTGGTTCCCCTGGCAGGTTATGAAAATGTCAACACCTGTGACGAGGCGGAGACTATCCGTCGTGCAAAGGCCGGCGTCTGATATCCCATGGAGATCAAGCGGACTGCCAATGCAGGTGTCCTGCTGACGCTGGATGATGTAAAAATTTTACTGGATGGCGTGTGCCGGGAGGTTGATCCCTACCCGGCCACCCCTCCGGCTATCACACAGGAACTGATCTCCTGCCCGCCGGATATGATGCTGTTTACCCATGTCCACCCGGATCATTTTTACCCCGCATATTGCCAAAAGGTCAAGAAACCTATCTGTTCTACCACCCAGGTGGCAGAGGAACTTCCCGGCCTGGTGTGTACGGATAGTACATTTGCAGTAGGGACAGTTAGGATAACTGCTGTACCCACCCGTCATATGGGCCATTACGGCAAGACTACGGAGCACCAAAGTTTCGTGTTAGAGGGAAGTAAAACCCTTTGGTTTCTTGGAGATGCATCTCCCATGGAACTGAAAAGGTTTGCATCCTTTCCAAAGCCCGATGTTTTGATGATCCCGTATCCCTACATCAGCACCCCTGCGGCGATCAAAACGGTGGAAGCGTTGCTTCCTTGCAGGATCGTGCTTTTGCATATGCCGTTACCGGGAAATGACCCGGAATCCATTTGGCAGAGTGTAGCTGAGGGAATGGAACATCTGAAAGCGTATCTGTATGTGCCCAAACTGGGCGAAACATTAAATATTTAATCTCTGAAAGGAGAGGTTTCCCATGATTATTACACAGAAAAAGCCTGTTGAAGAAGTTATGGCTATGGTGGCAGATGCCAAGACCGTTGCCATCGTTGGCTGCGGCAGTTGCGCTACCGCATGTCAGACCGGCGGCGAGCCCCAGATCGCGGAACTGACCGCAATTTTGGAGCAGGCCGGTAAAAAAGTGGTTGCTACCACAGTTGCAGATTACTGCTGCATGAACCTGGGCGTTAAGACCAAAATGAAGACCATCAATGCTGCCGATCCCGACTGCGTGATCTGCATGTCTTGCGGTGACGGTGTGCAGTGTGTAGCCAAGAACGCCAACGACAAGCCCGTTTATCCCTCCAACAACACCATGTACCTTGGCGAAGCCGTCAAGTTCGGTGTGTGGGAAGAAGCCTGCCGTTTCTGCGGCGAGTGCGTGCTGGGTCAGACCGGCGCAGTTTGCCCCATCACCCAGTGTGCCAAGAGCCTGGTCAACGGCCCTTGCGGCGGCCAAAAGAACGGTAAGTGCGAAGTCAATCCTGAGAACGACTGCGCATGGATCAAGATCTATAAGCGCCTGGAGGCTACCGGCCAGTTGGAGAAACTGACCCAGACCCGTAAGGACAAGGGTTATGGCGACTTTGCCTATCCCAGAACCATTAGCTTAAGGGGGAAGAAATAATGAGTTTGTTGAAAGACGCACTGGAATCCGGCAAATTCGGCGTTACTGCCGAAATGGCACCTCCCAAGGGTTATGATTTTACCGAGCAAATGGAAGCCGCGCAACTGCTCAAGGGCAAGGTTCACGGCGTGAATGTGACCGATATGCAGTCCGCCAGTCTGAAGGCCACCGGCCTGGGCCTGTGCATTAAGTTGAAGCAGGCAGGCGTAGAGCCCATTCTGCAGATGACCGGCCGTGACCGCAATCGTATGGCTCTGATGGGCGATGCACTGGCCGCAGCCAGTTTCGGCATCGATACCATGCTGGCTCTGACCGGCGACCACCCCGTAGTTGGTGACTGCAAGGACAGCAAGCCTGTTTACGACTTGGACTCCGTGGGTATTTTGAAGATGCTCAGCCAGATGGAAGAGTCCGGCTGTGACTGCGGCGGCAATGAACTGGCTGGTGGCGCACCCAAGTTCTACAAGGGCGCATACGTGACTCCCGTTTACGAGCCTCTGTTCCTGCAGCTGAACAAACTGCGTCAGAAGGTGGAAGCGGGTGCTATGTATGTGCAGACCCAGGGTATTTTTGACCTGGACACCTTTAAGCGTTTCATGGAGCAAGTGGACAACATGGGCATCAAGACCCATATCATGGCCGGTATCATCCCCCTGAAGTCTGCTGGTATGGCCAAGTACATGAACGAAAATGTTCCCGGTATTGATGTACCCCAGGATATGATCGATCGCCTGGCCGCTGCTGCCGCAGAGGGCAAGGAAAAGGGAATCAAGGGCCTGCCCATGCAGCTGGGTATCGAGATGGCCGCTGAGATGATCGCAAAGATCAAGGACGAAAAACTGTGTGACGGCGTGCATATTATGGCCATCGGTGCAGAGAAGAATGTGCCCACCATTTTGGATAAGGCCGGAATCACCATCGCTTAATTTGGAGGGTTGACACATGAAAACAAAAGCCGTTCGTATTTACGGTAAAAACGATCTGCGGCTGGATGAGGTAGAATTGCCTGAGATCGGCCCCGACGGTGTCCGTGTCCGTGTGATTTCCGATAGCCTGTGCATGTCCAGCTACAAGGCTGCCATCGAAGGAGGCGACCACAAGCGCGTCCCCAGTAACTGCCACGAAAACCCCACTATCGTGGGCCACGAGTTCTGCGGTGATATCGTAGAAGTAGGTGAGAACTGGAAGCACAAGTATAGGCCCGGCGACAAGTTTGTTATCCAGCCTGCTCACTATCACAACGGTTCTCAGGAGGCCCCCGGCTACTCCTACAACTACTGCGGCGGTAACGCTCAGTATGGCAACGTGCCCATTGAGACTCTGCTGGAGAACTGCCTGTTGCCTTACAACTCTGATACTTACTACTATGGCTCTCTGGCTGAGCCGCTGAGCTGTGTCATCGGTACTTTCCATGCCATGTACCATACCAAGGCCGGTTCTTATGTCCACGAAATGGGCATTAAGGAAGGTGGCAAGATGGCTCTGCTGGCATCCGTCGGCCCTATGGGCCTGGCCGCCATCGACTATGCCATCCATTGCGACCGCCGTCCCTCTTTGCTGGTCATCACCGATATCGATGATGCTCGTTTGGAACGCGCTGCTTCTATCTACACTGTGGAAGAGGCTGCCAAGTACGGCATTGAACTGCACTATGTGAACACCCGTATGGAAAATGCCACCGCATACCTGCGTGAGCTGACCGGCGGCACCGGCTATGACGATGTGGTCTGCTTCGCACCTGTCAAGCCCGTCATTGAGCAGGCTGACGATATTCTGGGTTTCGACGGCTGTCTGAACTTCTTCGCAGGCCCCACCGATTCCCAGTTTAAAGCACCTTTCAACTGGTACAATGTCCACTATCTGTACACCCATGTGGTGGGTACTTCCGGCGGTAACACCAACGATATGCAGGAAGCCATCGAGATGATGAATGCCGGCAAGCTGAATCCCTCTGCGCTGGTCACCCACATCGGCGGTTTGAATGCGGCCATCGAGACCACGCTGAATCTGCCCAAGATCCCCGGTGGCAAGAAACTGATCTATAACCACATAGATCTGCCCTTGACTGCCATCGCAGACTTCGAGGAAGCCGGCAAGACCGATCCTCTGTTTGCTGAACTTGATAAGATCTGCAAGGCAAACAACAATCTGTGGAGCCCTGAGGCTGAAAAGTACCTGCTGGCCAACGCCAAGAAGATCTGATAGAAAAAACGCCCGGATCCGGGCGTGTTCTTTTCGTAAAACCTGTCATTGCGAGGAGCGAAGCGACGTGGCAATCCCCGAACTATTTTGGAAACCTATGGAGATTGCCACACCAGTGTGCACACTGATTCGCAATGACATTCTTTATCGGGTTAGGTGTTCCAGAAGTTCGTCGGTATCGTACACGATAGCTGCTGCACCGGCCTCCTGCATTTCTTCTACCAGGCCATAGCCCCAGGCTACGCCGATGGTGGGAATCTTATGGGCATTGGCACCAATAACATCAAAGGCCGTATCACCCACCATGACCCAAGGGAATTCCGATTGACACTGGGACATGAGATAGGAAATGACTTGCTCCTTGGTATCCCGGGAGTGATCCAGGGTCGCCCCACAAATGTAGTGAAAATACTTTCCAATATCGAAATATCTGAGGATTTCCCGTGCCATGCTTTCCGGTTTGGAAGTTGCGATGCACAGAACATGACCCTCAGCGCGCAAAGTTTCCAATAATTCCGGAATGCCGGGGTAGAGTTTGTTTTCGTACATACCGATGGGAATAAAACGCTCCCGATACACTTCTACCGCGTCCATCGCATCTTCTGGTTTCACACCGAATTTCATAAAAGTATCCGTCAGCGGAGGGCCCACAAAGACCCGAAGATCCTCCCGAGGGGGGATGGGAAGATTGTACCGCTCCAAAGCATAAATGGCGCAGTTGATGATGCCTTCACCGGAATCGGTCAGTGTTCCGTCCAGATCAAAAAGAATCGTCTTCTTCATAAGTTCTCCTAGTATGGTGTGTTGTCATCATAATACCACATATTCTGACGTTTGGCAAATTATCTGTATGAAAAGCGCCTGCCTAGGACAAAATTTTCCTAAGGAGGCGGTAAAGTTTGGTAAAAGGCATTACAAAACAGGTGATCGTGGTGCATGCGCCCGATCCGAAACTCTTTGAACAGGCGATCTTTATTCTGAAAGAAGATGCTGTGGGAGAGGGAATTACGGATGAAATCCTGCTAAAAGAGGCAAAAAAGGCCATCCATCAGAAGGAAACGCCCAATATCATGTCCGGTCCAGCCTGGGCTTGTATGGGCGCGGGCGTGACTGGCCTTGTGTGGCTACTGACGAATTTCCTGTGACTTGCGAAAAAAGGCGAACTGTGCTATAATGCTCCCAAATGAAAGGGGGCGAGGACGCTGAAGATCGGTCATTTGGAAGTAAATAACCCAATCGCCCTTGGCCCTATGGCCGGGGTGACGGATTTGGCGTTCCGTACGGTTTGTGCTGAGATGGGTGCGAATATCACGGTCACGGAAATGGTGTCTTCCCGGGCGCTGGTGTACAAGGATAAAAAAAGCGCCACATTGCTGAAGAAAAACGAGGGCAGTCTGTGCGGTGCGCAGATTTTTGGCAATGACCCGGATGTGATGGCCGAGGGCGCAAGATTGGCCCTTGAAATCTCCGGTTGTGACTTTTTGGACATCAATATGGGCTGTCCCATGCCGAAAATCGCCAATTCCGGTGACGGATGCGGCCTGATGCGCACTCCGGAACTGGCAGGAGAGATCCTTTCAGCCGTGGTCAAAGCCGTGGATGTGCCGGTGACGGTGAAATGCCGTTTGGGCTGGGATAAAGGTTCCATCAATGTGCTGGATTTCACCAAACGCATGGAAGAAAACGGCGCGTCGATGGTCACCGTCCACGGACGCACCCGGAGTATGCTGTATTCTGGTGTAGCGGATTGGGATACGATCACAAAAGTCAAACAGCAACTGCAAATTCCGGTGATCGCCAACGGCGATATTGTCAGTGGCGAAACTGCTGTAAAATGTTTGAAACGCACCGGCGCAGACGGTATTATGATCGGCCGTGCTACCTTTGGTGATCCCTGGATCTTTGCGGAAGTCCGCGCAGCATTGGATGGTAATATGGACTACCAGCGCCCTGTTTTGAAGGATCGTATTGCACTGGCGGTGCGGCAATTCGAAATTTCCGAGCAGGATCATGGAGAACACATTGCCTGCCTGGAAGCCCGGAAGCATTTTGCCTGGTATCTGCGGGGTGTTGCTCACAGCAGTTACTACAAAAATCAGATTTCTTCTTTGAATACCATGGAAGACATTTACCGCATTGCAAAAGATGTGGTGCGGGATCTGCGGTAATTTGTCGAAAGTGAGTATAGTTTGTCCGCCGTTTCATATCCTAACCGGGAGGTGAGGGATTTGAAGCGGCGGCTTTTTATTTGTATTGTAATGATGATTTTTATGGTCCTGCCTGTCAGCGCAGAGCCTATCAAATGGGTGGATTTTGGTGTACCCTATGAATCCATGAAGTATGCGTTGGATCAGGATATTGCAACCTTTGAGCAGGAACAACACTTGAGTTGGATCGATATTTTGGCCCTGGCAGGTGCCAATACCGGAGGGAAATGTGGACTATCTTCCGTAAAAAAGGCTACAGAAACCTGGAAGAAGGGGTTTGATCCCAGTAACTTATCGGATAGTATGAAAAAGGCCTATGCCTACTATCATGAAGCCTATTCTGCCGCGCTGGGCGGTCTTGTGGGCAGTTACGCCATCGAAAAAGATGGGCAGATGGAAGCGCACTACGGCTTGAAAGCCTTTTCTCCGGTGGCGGCAGGATACGGATACAGCCATTGCGACGATTTTGGCGTCAGCCGTTCCTTTGGATTTCACCGAAAGCATTTGGGCAACGATCTGATGGGTGGGCTTGGTACGCCCATCGTTGCTGTGGAGGGCGGCGTGGTGGAAGCCATGGGCTGGAATCGGTACGGCGGTTGGCGCATCGGCATCCGTTCCTTTGACAGCAAGCGCTATTACTACTATGCCCATTTGCAAAAAGACCATCCTTTTGCTGAGGGTCTGCAGGAGGGTGATATGGTGGAAGCCGGGCAACTCATCGGTTTCATGGGGCGCACCGGGTATTCTGACAAGGAAAATGTCAACAATATCGAAACTGTCCACCTGCATTTCGGCATGGAACTGGTGTTCGACGAAAGTCAAAAAGAGTGCAATTCGGAAATATGGATCGATGTGTATAACATTGTCCGCCTGCTCAGCACCCACCGGGCAAGCTATAAGAAGCTCGACGGAAAATGGGAACGTGTGTACCCGTTTATCGATTTGGATTTGGATGATTTCAGTCTTAGACATGTCATTGCGAACCAGTGACCAGTGGTCACTGGTGTGGCAATCCGCATTTTTGTGGCACCAAAGGTGCCACGCGGCTCTATGATCCGCAAGGAGAACGGATTCCCACGCCAGCGTGCGCGCTGGCTCGGAATGACATACGAGTGTAAAGTATTTGCGGTTTATTGTAGGGGCGACCCTTGAATTTCAGCAGAACTTTCGTTCAGGACTTTTTGTATGACATCGGCGGATACAATAGACATATAGCGCTCCAAAGCATCAACAATTATATCCTCCGTTGTGCAGTCAGGTAAATATTTTGCTAATTCGTAATAAAAGAGATAAACATCATCGGGGATTGCCAGATTTGTTACGATTTGCACAAGAAAACCTCCCATTGCTATAATATTGAATTATAGCCCGAATAAGGGCAATTGTCAACAACCTGGGATTGTTATAGGCTAAACACATACAGATAGGAGGTATGTGGATGATCGTCTATGACCGACTTTGGAAGACAATGAAGAGTAAGGGCGTTTCGCAATATAAGTTGATAAAAGAACACGGATTCAGTACCGGACAACTGGATAGATTGCGTAAGAATGAAAACATTAACGCCTTTACCCTGGACAGACTGTGCAAGATTTTGGATTGCGATTTATCCGATATAATGGAATATATTAAAGAAGAGTAAAAGCGTGCTGCATTGCAGCACGCTTTTAGATTCTATTTACTTCCACAACGGTAAGTGTATCCGCTTCAACTGTAAATCTAATATCAAATCCGGCAAAGGTCAATCCGTAAACCCGGCCGGGTTTTCGCTGATAACTGGGCCGGGGGTCTTGGGAAAGAACGCCTATGGCGGCGTCACGCTTGTCTGCAGGCAGTTTTTGAAGCAAGTCATCCGGGAAGTTGACTTCCAGCAAATAGTCGTCAGCGTTGCTTGTGAAGCCGCCTGTGGCATCGGACTTACAATCGGAGTAGGGGATGTAGGGCTTGATGTCGAAAATCGGTGTTCCGTTCATCAAGTCCGCGCCGCCTATATGAAGCACAGTACCGTATTGTGCGGTGCGTTCCACACCCAGCAGTTTCACGCAGGAAAGCCCCAAATTATTGGGCCGGAAAGGAGAACGGGTGGCAAAGACACCCATTCGGGTATTACCGCCCAACCGGGGAGGTCGGACTGTAGGCGACCAACCGTCCCGTACAGCCTCGGAAAACTGCCAAATGATCCACAGATGGGAAAAATCCTCAATGCCGCGCAGGGCATCGTCGTTGCGAAATTCCGGCTCAAAAACAATGGTGGAACGCAGCTGCTCCACCAGTCCGCTTTGACGGGGAATGCCGAATTTGGTAGAAAAGTCGCTGTGCATCCGGGCGATGGGTTTGATCGTGACATCCATGTTACGCCCTGCCTTTCCGCAGGCAGAAACTGACCGCAAAGCACAGCGCCAGGGCAAGTGAAATGGCCGCACCGGCAGAAACCGCCAAATAGTAGGAACAAATCAGTCCTGAAATGCCTGCAACCAAGGCAAACAGCACGGAAAACAGGTGATACTGTTTTAGATTCTTCGATACATTCCGGGCGCTGGCACCAGGCAGAACCAACAGGGAATTGAGGATCAGCAAGCCCACGCTGGAGATGGTCAGCGTCACCACCACAGCAATGGCTGTGGTGAAAATAGCCTGGGAGGTCTGTACGGGGATGCCCCGGGAGGATGCCAGTTGGGGATGTACAGAAGTCAGCGTCAACCGATTGGCGCATAGAACCCAAAACACGGCCACGCACACAAATACCACCGCTAATGCGGCAATTTCAGCCGGGGTGATGGAAAGAATATCGCCAATCAGATATTTGTTATATTTGGTGAAACTTCCGCCGTTTAAAGTGGCGATAAAGATGCCCAATGCTACCGCCGCGCTGGAAAATACACCGATCAGCGTATCAGCCGCCTGGTTGCTCAGGCTACGTACATAGGAAAACAGCAACGCAAAGGCAACGCTGAAAGCAACAGCTACCCAAAGGGGAAATGCCGCACCGAAGATACAGCCAATGGCGATGCCCGTAAAAGCAGAGTGACCCAATGCATCGGAGAAAAAACTCATCCGCCCGGTGACGATCATGGTGGATAGGAGACCGAACAGAGGAGCCATCAAAAGGATTGCCAACAGGGCATTTTTCATAAAGTCCCAGCGGAGCATTTCAATAGGGAGCAATTCACACAGCCAGTACCAGATACTCATAACTGCACCCCTCCAGTCATGTGAAATATCTCTTTGAATTCCGGGGAATTCAGAAGTTCTGCAGGGGTATCCATACGGACGATGCGATGATTGATCAGCGCTACTTGGTCAGCGTATCGGGACAGCATAGTAAAGTCGTGAGTGGTCATCAAAATGGACAGGTCGTAAGTTTTGCGGATCTCGTCCAGCATATCCATCATTTCCGTCTGACCCTCCACATCCACGCCGGACAGGGGCTCGTCCAAAATCAGAATATTGGGGAGGGGTTCCAATGCCAGCGCCAACAGCACACGTTGCAATTCACCGCCGGAGAGGGTTCCCACCCGCTTATCGATGAGATCGGTGCCATGCACCCGGTCAAGACAGTCCAGAATGCGGTTGCGCATGGTCTTGCCGATGCCGAGAAATGCCGGACGTCGACTCATACAACACACAAACAGATCGGCAACGCTGATAGGATCACCGGGATCAAAAGCAGGACTTTGTGGCACATAACCGATCTTCATGCTTCTGCCACGGCTGCCGGGCATGGAAAAGGCGATCACGCCATCATATTCCCGCTGCCCCAAAATGGCTTTCAAAAAGGTACTTTTGCCAGCCCCGTTGGGGCCAATGAGGGCTACCAATTGGCCGCAATGAACGTGCATATTCACATCCGACAGAATTTGTGCGTTGCCAATCTTAACGGATAGATTCTGCACCCGAAGGCAGCAGGAATCGCCACATTTTCCGCCATGTATCGTAGGCTTCATCCCAATGCCTCCTTTACTGTGTCGATATTGTGGCGCATGATCGCAAAATAATCACCGATCATGCCCATGTCCAGCGCATGGGAAGATACACCGATCTCAGCGCTGATGATCTTGGCGGCAGATATACTGCCGTTTACTTCCGTAAATACCGCCGGAATATTTCGTGCCTGCATCAATTCAATGAGGTGGATCAGTTCCTTTGCCGAGGCTTCGCTGCCGGATTCCTCTTCCACCGCAGCGGCCACAGTCAGATCAAAGGCCTGCGCAAAATAGCCGAATCCATCATGGAAAGTTACCATCTCCCGGCAAGAGAGGGAAGAAAGAATTTCTTCCCCATAGGTTTGCAGGGCATCCAAATCGGCCTGCAAAGCGATTAAATTTTTCTGAAATGTGGCGGTATGTTCAGGATAAGTGGCGCACAGTCCGTCGTAGAGGTTTTTGGCCATGATTTTGGCATTTTGCGGATCTAGCCAAATGTGGGAATCCGCTTCGTGATGATGGTCGTGGTCATGTTCGTGCTGTTCAGTACATTCCAGCAGAGGAACGTCTTTGGAACTGTCGATCACAGTATCATAGCCTCTCAGTAGATCAGACATGAAATTTTCCAATCCTGCACCGGAGATCGCAATAATATCAGCAGCTTCTGCGTTTCGCACCTGATCCACGCTTAAGGAATAATCGTGAAGACACGACACGCTTTCGCTAATCAGCAGTCCAACAGAAAGATCTGTGCCATCGCACAAGCGACTTGTAAAATCATAAACCGGCTTGGTGGTAGCCATGATCTGCGGTGTTTCCTGGGGAATGGAACAGCCCACAAGACAAACCAAAAATAAGGTCGTCAAAAATAAGGATAACTTTCTCATAAGTATCTGCCTTAACTAGTGTTTTATAAGGTTATCATACCACATTTGTCAAGAAAAAAGAGGCTGCTGTGCAGCCTCAGGTTGGGTATGTAGATACCTTAGTGATTTTCAATCCACTCATTGACCTTGGTCTTGGCCAGACGGGTGATATCCTCGCAGGGGTACGGGGAGGCCTCGCCACCGCGCACATACACAAAATACAGTCCCTCAGGGGTCTGGAACAAAATCTCCTCGTAGCCGGCAGGATCGCCGTAGAAACCGACAGTGACCTTCTTGACCACGGATGCAGTCTCGGTATCGTATTCCTTCTTGCAGATGATCTTCTTCATGGATGAACCTCCTTTCTGTGACACAATATGCCCATTATATAACATTTTGCACAAAAATCAAGTCATAAAATGGAATTGCAAAATGAAAATTCTGTAAATACTATATAAACTTGCGCAATGCGGGAGGATGTGTTATCATGATGAAGAGGTGATCACATGCAGGATATCCCGGTTTTTACAACGGAATATGGCGTTGCCAGTCTGATGCTGAAAGAAATTCCTTACCGGCAGGAGGCGTATATTTGTATTCAATCCAGTTGTCAGCCGGCGGAATTGATTACCGAATGTATCGGATTTTGCCGGGCCTGCGGTGCGGACAAGATATACGCCAGAAATCACGATTATCTTGAAAGGTATCCGCTACACACGTCCATCCTAAAAATGCGCGGTATCGCCCAAGTGGACGACAGTAAGGTGGAAAATCTGTGGCCTGTGACAGAAGAAACGGTTACCCAATGGCGGAAGTTTGTGAACGATCGGCTTAAGAATGTGGACAATGCGGCAACCTTGGAAAGCAGGGATGAAAAAGAAATCCTAAACCGGGGCGGTGCATATTTTGTTCACAGAAACGGCGAGCTTTTGGGTGGCGGATGGCTTGCAGACGGAGAACTCCTGTTGGTTGCGTCTGCTGTGTCTGGAGCAGGGGAGAATGTTATGCATACACTGATGTCCTTGTTGCAGGATCAGCCTATAGAATTAGAAGTCGCATCCACCAATGCCCGGGCAATTCGTCTTTATGAAAAATTGGGCTTTGTTCAAACGGAGGAACAGCGCAGATGGTATAAAATTTTTCCAACTGACAAGTGAAAATACTTGACAAGGTGTGTATTACATGATATACTACCCCGGGTGTCAAGGAAAATGCCTTGTCACCGGGAGGTCAAAGCATGGAAACATTGGAAATGATACTGCTGTTTGATTACTACGGCGACTTGCTGACTGACCGCCAAAAACTGTGCCTGGATATGCACTACAACCAGGATCTTTCTTTGGGTGAGATCGCCCGGGAACTGTCCATCAGCCGTCAGGCAGTATATGATAATCTCAGCCGGGCAGAAGCCTTGCTGAAGAATATGGAAGAAAAGACCGGCTGTGTCAGCCGGGACAGGCAACTCCGCAAAGCCATGCAGGCCATTGCGGAAAAGGCCGAAACATTGATTGCTCACCCGGATCCCCGGGTTTCCCAAGTGGCAGGGGAGATCCTATCCCAGGCCAACGGCTTCGAGGAGTAAACTATGGCATTTGAAGGCTTAACCGAAAAAATCTCCGCAACCTTCAAAAAATTGCGGGGCAAGGGCCGCCTGAAAGAGTCCGATGTCAAGGAGGCTATGCGTGAGATCCGCATGGCGCTTTTGGAAGCGGATGTCAGTTACAAGGTGGTTAAGGATTTTACCAAATCCGTTACCGAACGCTGTGTTGGCACAGATGTTCTGGAATCTCTGACACCTGCGCAGATGATTGTGAAGATCGTCAATGAGGAACTGACCAAACTCATGGGCAGTGATGTCAAGCACATTACCATCAACCCCAACGGGCCTACCGTTGTGATGCTTGTGGGTCTGCAAGGTGCAGGTAAGACCACCAACGGTTCCAAACTTGCCGGCCGCATGAAGCAACAGGGCAAGAACCCTCTGCTGGTCGCCTGTGATATATACCGGCCTGCGGCAATTACCCAATTAAAGGTCTGCGGTGAGAAATTGGGCATCCCGGTGTTTGAAAAAGGTACCCAGGATCCGGTGATGACCGCCAAGGAAGCGGTGCTTTATGCCCGTCAGCACGGACACGATACGGTGTTTTTGGACACCGCCGGCCGACTCCATGTGGACGAGACCCTCATGGAAGAACTGAAAAACATCAAAGCCGCTGTCAAGCCCGATGAAATCATGCTGGTTGTGGATGCCATGACCGGTCAGGACGCAGTGAATGCCGCCCAGAGTTTTAATGAGTGGCTGGATATCGATTCTGTGATGCTTTCCAAACTGGATGGCGATGCAAGAGGCGGTGCGGCCCTGTCCGTCCGTGCGATCACCGGAAAGCCCATTAAGTTTGCCGGTATGGGCGAAAAACTGGAGGATATCGAGCCTTTCCACCCGGACCGGATGGCAAGCCGCATCCTGGGCATGGGCGATGTGCTGAGTTTGATCGAAAAGGCAGAAAAGGCCTTTGATGCCAAGAAAGCCGAGGAACTGGAAGAGCGCTTAAGATCCAATAAATTCACCCTGAAGGATTATTACGACCAACTGGTGCAACTTAAAAACATGGGTCCCATGGAAGACCTGCTGGCGCAGATGCCCGGCGGAGCTAATCTTAAGGGTGTGAAAGTGGATGAAAAGGCCATGGCAAGAACCGAAGCCATCATTCTGTCCATGACTCCCAAAGAACGGGAAAATCCCGGAATCATTGCTGCCTCCCGAAAGAAGCGGATCGCCGCCGGTGCCGGGGTCAAGGTAGAAGATGTAAACCGGATGCTAAAATCCTTCGAGCAGATGCAAAAGCTGATCAAGCAATTCTCTGGCCCGGGTATGGGCAAGAAGATGAAGCGCATGAGAGGTCTTGGCGGTTTCGGAGGTTTCCCGGGCTTCTAAACGATATGTCATCGCGAACCAGTCAGCAGACTGGTGTGGCGATCCCCATAGTTTTCCGGAATGTCCCGGGGATTGCCACGTCGCTTCGCTCCTCGCAATGACACCGATTTTGTTCGTTGAAAGCAATTTGCTTTGCGATATATAAACTTTTAAATTTTTATGGAGGTGAAACCCATGGTTAAAATCAGACTGAGAAGAATGGGCGCTAAGAAGGCTCCTTTCTACCGGATCGTTGTTGCTGACTCCCGCAGCCCCCGTGATGGCCGCTGCATCGAGGAGATCGGTACCTACAACCCCCTGGTCGAGGCTAACAACATCACCATCGATGCTGAGAAGGCTCAGACTTGGATCAAGAACGGCGCTCAGCCCACTGACACTGTTCGTGGTCTGCTGAAGAAGGCCGGCGTGCTGTAATAGCCCCCTGAAGGAGTTAGACCAATGAAAGAACTTTTGCTGTATATGGCAAAGAATCTGGTGGACAATCCCGACGAAGTCACTGTTACCGAAATCGACAATGAGGACGGTAAGGTGCTGGAGCTGCGTGTTGCCGAAGGCGACATGGGCAAGGTGATTGGCCGTCAGGGTCGGATCGCCAAGGAGATCCGTACCATCATCAAGACGGTTGCCCTGCGCACCGGTGAACGGGTCACTGTCGAAATTATGGATTAACGGGTTATGCGTGGCGGTACAGTCACGCATTTCTCGTTTTCGAACAAAGAAGAATGTCATTGCGAACCAGTGACCGATGTCACTGGTGTGGCAATCTCCTTCTTAAGATGGGGATTCCCACGCCAGTGTGAGCACTGGCTCGGAATGACATGCTGTTTTGGAGGTTCTTATGAAACTGCAATTTGTGGAAGCCGGCGAGATCGTTACCACCCATGGTGTCCGTGGAGAAGTCAAGGTATTGCCTTGGCTTGACTGCCCAGAAATGCTCTGCGAATTTGATCGTTGCCGCCTGGACGGAAAGGAATATGCTATCGACCAGTGCCGGGTGCAGAAGACTTGCAACCTGGTGAAACTGCGTGGTGTCGATACCATGGAAGATGCGCAGAAACTCCGGGGTAAAGTTCTTGAACTGTACCGGGAAGATATTGATGATGAAGTGATTTTTGCTGCGGAATTGGTAGGTGTGGAAGTACACGCAGAGGGCAAATGCATCGGTAAGATTACGGAAGTATTGGATTATCCCGGCAACAGTGTGTATGTGGTGGATAACGGTAAATACATGCTTCCGGCAGTAAAGGAATTTATCCTTTCCACCGACATGGAGAAAAACGAAATGCAGGTCAAACTCATTGAGGGGATGCGCAGCGATGAGAATTGATATTTTGACCCTGTTCCCGGAAACTTTGGGCGATGTACTGTCCGAAAGTATTTTAGGTCGGGCACAGGAACGGGGATTTATCCGCATCGAGACCCATCAGATCCGGGATTATACCGCCAATAAGCAGAATCAAGTGGATGACTACCCCTATGGTGGCGGTCGGGGCGCGGTGATGACCGCAGATCCTCTGTACCGCGCTTGGGAAGCGGTGTGCGATGAAGCCGGCGGCCCGGTGCACACCATATATCTGTCGCCCTGTGGCCATACCTTCAAGCAGGTGGATGCCATCCGTTTGAGCCAAATGGAGAATCTCATTCTTGTGTGCGGTCACTACGAGGGCATCGATCAGCGTTTCATTGACGAATGTGTGGACGAGGAGATTTCTCTCGGCGATTTTGTGCTCACCGGCGGTGAGATCGCGGCTATGGCAGTGACGGATGCTGTGTGCCGTATGGTGCCAGGTGTTTTGGCTGACCCGGAATGCTTTGAGGACGAAAGTCATTTCAACGGATTGTTGGAATATCCCCAGTATACCCGTCCTGCGGTGTGGCACGGCCGGGAAATTCCGGAGATTCTGACTTCCGGCAATCACGAAAAGGTGCGCCAATGGCGGCGGAAACAATCTCTGCGCCGTACAAAAGAGCGTCGTCCGGATATGTACGAAAAAGTGGACCTGTCTTCCAAGCAGGATAAAAAACTGCTGAAAGAAATGGAAGAAGAGGACGCAAAGTAAAAACGCAACTCCAATCGGATGAAGTAGTCAATAGTTAGTAGACACAAAATTATCTATGCCACCAGTTCTGTTCTGAACAGGACTGGTGGTTTTCCCTTTAGTTTACGAACAGGCCGTTCGTAGTTGAAGTAATGGACAGCTTGCTCAATAACAGATCGCAGATCGTCGCATTCCCAGTAACGAAAATGTTTGCGAAGCGTATCCTTGAATCTACCCCAGAAACTTTCCATAACAGCGTTGTCGTGAGGATTGCCGGCTCTTGACATGCTTTGAATTACATTGTATTCTTTAAGTAGGTTGCAATAACCTGCTGATGAGTACTGGACACCTTGGTCGCTGTGCAAGAGGACTTGGTGTCCGGTGCTCATTTTTCTTTTCAGGAGGCGCTCTGCTGGTTTCATAACGAGGAAATTGTCAAAAGTATCGCTGAGTTCCCATTCAACGATTTCGTTGTTAAATAGATCCAGGTAACCAGCAAGATAGTACCACTTGGCACTATGCTTTATGTAAGTAAC
>JAZOLS010000062.1:0-2691 GCA_045653245.1 Faecousia sp. | reverse complement strand
AAACTCTTAATGGTTGACATAACGCCGCCTTTTGCCTGGCTGAGGGCGAGAAACTCTCCGTTTTGGCTGTAGACCCGATATGTACCGTCCTCCAAAGCGATGGAAAAGGCATTGCCATTGCGGCAACGTGTCTCCTGCTTGGCTGTCAGCGTGATGGCCGGATAATTGCGGAACATGGAATCCACCGGGCGCAGGAATTTTTCCGGATTTTCCGTTTCCAGCAATTGTGCCAAAGCAATGGCTTCGTCGATGGTATATTCCCCGGCGCTGACCCGACGCAGGCTTTCCATACAGCCGCCGCAACCCAAAGCCGCACCGATATCTTTGCACAGGGTGCGGATATACGTGCCCTTGGAGCAATGGATGCGCAAAAGCGCGGTATTTCCCGAAAACTCCAGGCAAGTCAGTTCGAAAATCTCAATTTCTCTCGGCTGACGCTCCACTTCCTTACCCTTTCGAGCCAGGTCACAGAGTTTCTGCCCGTTAATTTTGATGGCAGAGTACATGGGCGGAATTTGTTTAATTTTTCCGCGAAATTGCGGTAAAATGTCAAAAAAATCTTGCTTAGAAATGGAAACTTCCCGTTCTTCCAGGACTACTCCTGTGATATCCTCGGTGTCCGTGTGGATACCCAGGCGCAAAGTGGCCTCGTAGATTTTCTCCGCGTGCTCAAAAAATTCCACACCCCGGGTCGCCCGGCCCACAAACACCGGCAGAACGCCGGTAGCCATGGGGTCGAGCGTGCCGCCGTGGCCGATGCGACGGGTCTGAAAGACACCCCGCAATTTGGCGGTGACATCCTGGCTGGTCCAATCCTGGGGCTTGTCTACAATTACGATTCCGTTCATAGGGAGCACCTCAAATATACACGTCATTGCGAGGGAGCAAAGCGACCGTGGCAATCCCCATAGATTTCCGATATCTCACGGGATTGCCACGCCAGTGTGCGCACTGGCTCGCAATGACATACTATTTTTTAATCTTCCTTATTCTCCCTGGTGTCCAGGGAGTTGATGAGCTTCAGCATTCTGGCGCCGTAGGTGATGGAATCATCCAGCGCCCACTGCAGCATGGGGGTATGGCGCAGTTGCAAGGCCGCACCCAGCTCCCGGCGCAGGTAGCCGGAAGCGGACTCCAAACCCTTGATTGCATCCTTGGCCTTGTCCTCTTCCAGAAAACTGACATAAGTTTTTGCAAAACGCAGATCCGGGGTGGTTTCCACCCGGGTGATGGAGATCATAGTGCCGCTGACCCGGGGATCTTTTACATTCCGCAAAAGATCGGACAGGGCCTTTTGGATCTCCTCGTTGATTCGATTGATACGATTGGATGCCATAATTCATCCTCCGTTTTTTAATAATACGTCATTGCGAGGAGGGCATAGCCCGGCGTGGCAATCCCCCATCGTTTCCCGCACATCCACGGGATTGCCACACCAGTGTGCGCACTGGTTCGCAATGACATACAAAGGGGAAGGCTTTAGAAAAGTTCCGGCCACCGCTTTTTGCGGCGGCCGGCTTCTTACATATTACTGCTTGATCTCCTGCATGGCGAAGCATTCGAAAATGTCGCCCTCTTTCAGATCGTTGAACTTCTCGATGCTCATACCGCACTCGTACCCGGCGGTGACTTCCTTAACAGCAACTTTGAAACGCTGCAGAGAGCCAACATTGCCCTCGTGGATCACGATGTTGTCACGCAGCACGCGGACCTGGGCATCCCGGGTGATCTTGCCGTCCTTGACCATACAGCCGCAGACAGTACCGATGGCGGAAACCTTGTAGGTCATACGCACTTCGGCGTGGCCGATGACCACTTCCTCAAACTTGGGAGCAAGCATGCCCTTCATAGCGGCCTCGATCTCGTCGATGGCATCATAAATGACCCGGTAGAACCGCATATCCACATCGGTTCTTGCAACGCTGGCCTGTGCACCGGCATCCAGCCGGACATTGAAGCCGATGATGATCGCACCTGCGGTGGAAGCAAGCACCACGTCACTTTCGTTGATGGCGCCCACACCGGTGTGGATGACCTTGACCCGGACTTCCTCGTTGGAGATCTTCTCCAGGGAAGCCTTCAGAGCTTCGGCAGAGCCCTGCACGTCAGCCTTGACGATCAAGGGCAGTTCTTTCATCTGACCTTCCTGCATACGGGCGAACAGATTGTCCAAAGTGACTTTGGTCATGGCGTTGGCAGCGGCATCCTTGGCGGCCTGTTTCCGCTGTTCCACCAGTTCTCTTGCCATACGCTCGTCGGCAACAGCATTGAATTCGTCGCCGGGGGCGGGAACTTCTGCAAGACCGGTGATCTCCACGGGGATGGAGGGGCCTGCAGTCTTAACAGTACGTCCCTTGTCGTTGGTCATCACGCGGACACGGCCGACGGCAGTACCGGCAATGACGATGTCGCCCTGGTTCAGCGTACCGTTCTGCACCAGCAGAGTGGCAATAGGACCGCGGTTCTTGTCCAGACGGGCTTCAATGACTGTACCCTTGGCCCGGCGGTTGGGATTGGCTTTCAGTTCCTGCACTTCAGCAGTCAGAATCACCATTTCCAGCAGGTCATCCAGACCCTGGCCGGTCTTGGCGGAAATGGGAACGATCACCGTATCGCCGCCCCACTCTTCGGGGATCAGATCGTACTTGGTCAGTTGTTCCTTAATCTTGTCGGGATTTGCGGTGGGTTTAT
>JAZOLS010000061.1:0-9166 GCA_045653245.1 Faecousia sp. | reverse complement strand
CTCACCTGCTGCAGAAGGCTTTGACTTCCGTCCTGGGTGACCATGTGCACCAGGCTGGTTCCTTGGTTGAACCTGACCGCCTGCGCTTTGACTTTACCCACTATTCAGCTATGACCGCTGAAGAACTGGCAAAGGTGGATGCCATCGTGCAGGCAGCTGTGCTGGATGGTTATGCGGTGGATGTTCGGGAGATGTCCATTGATGATGCCAAGAAACTGGGTGCAACTGCGCTGTTCAGCGAAAAGTACGGTGATACTGTCCGCGTGGTCAACATGAGCGGCTATTCTATCGAGCTGTGCGGCGGTACGCATTTGGATAATACCGCAAAGGTCGGCCCGTTCTTTATTGAAAGTGAAGGCAGTGTGGCTTCCGGCGTGCGCCGTATCGAGGCGGTTACCGGTAAGGCTTGCATGGCTGACATGCAGAAGTCCCGGGATCAGTTGTATGCAGCCGCTTCCGCATTGAAGACCAAGCCTGCGGAACTACTGGATAAGATTCAGGGTCAGTCCGAGGAGATCCGCAACCTGAAGCGTACCATTGAAAGCTTCCAGGCCAAGGAGACTGCCGGTGAGGTAGATCGTTTCCTGTTTGGTGCGCGTGAGGTGGGCGGTCTGAAGGTTCTGACTGCTATGGTGCCTAACGCCGATGCCGGCAAGCTCCGTCAGATGGGCGACAATCTGCGGGATAAGTCCGACAGCGTGGTTGCTGTGCTGTCCTCCGTCAATGGCGACAAGGTCGCATTCCTTGCGGTCTGTGGCAAGGAAGCCATTGCAAAGGGCGTCAAGGCAGGTGACCTGGTGAAGCTGGTTTGTACTGCCTGCGGTGGCAGTGGTGGCGGTAAGCCCGACTCTGCAATGGGCGGCGGCAAGGACGCAACCAAGGTAGATAACGCCTTGGCGCTTGTAGATGATTTTGTCCAGTCCAAGTTGAATTAATGCAAAAGAGCGCTGCCCCAACAGGCGGCGCTCTTTTCAAAAGAAAGGGGGGATAACATGCGAAAACTGGTGCTTTTCACAATCGGTTTTGCAATTGCTAATTTTGTTGGTGCTGTGTTTTATGGCGGTTGGCTGTTTCTGTGCGCTGTGGTATCGTTGATACTTGCCGGACTTTTCACCGTCTTCGGTAAAAGATGGGACAAAACTGCATTTTTACGGTTGATTTTCATCGGTTGTACGGCAGGCTTTCTGTGGTTCGGCCTATATGATGCCATTTTCGTGATGATTCCCCGTATTGTAGACGGTGAACGGTTTATAGTGTCCATGGAGGCTACGGATTACAGTTATCAGACTGATTATGGCAGTGCGGTAGAGGCTACAGTCACCCTCAAAGATAAGAACTACCGCGTCAAAGCCTATTTGAATGGAAAAGAACAGATTGCGCCCGGCGATAGGGTTACCGGCACATTCCGTTTTCGGTTGACTACCGATGGGGGTTCGGAAGATCCGACCCATCACCGAACAGACGGGATCTTTCTGCTTGCCTATCCTGTAGGAAATTCTACTATTCAAAAGGCAGAAGAAGTTTCCTTTCGGCATTATCCGGCTATTTGGCGAAATCAACTCTTGGAGCGCATTTCTGAACTGTTACCCGGTGAATGCGGAGCGTTTGCATCGGCATTGCTGTTGGGCGACCGCACCGGAATTACCTACGAAATGAATACAGCCTTCAAGGTCAGCGGTATCAGTCATATCATTGCTGTATCCGGATTGCATGTTTCCATCCTTTTCAGTTTGATCTACATGATACTTGCCAAGCAGCGGGTGCTGTCCTGTTTGATTGGAATACCGTTGCTGTTTTTGTTTGCGGCGGTTGTGGGCTTCACTCCATCCATAACCCGTGCGTGTATTATGCAGTCGTTGATGCTCATTGCCATGGTCATTGATCGGGAATATGACGGTCCGTCAGCTCTGTCCTTTGCGGTTTTGGTGATGTTGATCGCCAATCCACTTACCATTCTTTCGGTAAGTTTCCAACTTTCCGTAGGATGTATGCTGGGAATTTTTCTGTTTTCGGAGAAAATCCGCCAGTATTTGTTGGTATGTGGCAAAAAGCATATCAAAAAGGGAAATAAGTTCCTTAACAGGCTTTGGCAGGGAATTGCAGCATCCGTTTCCGTATCTGTGAGTGCTTCGTTGATGACGACACCGCTGGTTGCATACTATTTTGGCTGTGTCAGCATTTTGGGGGTTGTGACCAACTTGTTAACATTGTGGGTCATCAGTTTCATTTTTTACGGATTGCTCGGTTGCCTGGCAGTAAGTATTTTGAGTTTCGGATTTGCCCAGTTGCTGGCAGGATTTGTGACCATTCCCATTCAATTTGTCCTGAAAACTGCCACACTGATTTCTTGGTTTCCCATGTCGGCGGCATATATTTCAAATTCCTATGTGGTGGTTTGGCTGATCGGCGCATACATTATGTTTGCGCTTTTCCTAATGCAGAAGAAAAAGCAGCCTAGATTGCTGTTGACCGGCATTGTATTTGTGTTTTTGCTGACTCAATTGTTTTCTTGGATCGAGCCGTTACGGGACGATTTTCGGATAACCATGCTGGATGTGGGGCAGGGACAGAGTATTCTGCTGCAAAGTGATGGAAAATCATTCTTGGTGGATTGCGGCGGTGACGACGATGAGGAGGCTGCAGATGTAACGGCGGAAACGCTGTTAAACCAGGGAATATCCCGACTGGACGGTATCATTGTGACCCATTTTGATGCAGACCATGCCGGAGGTATTATGCATTTACTCTCCAGGATCCGTACAGACCGACTGATACTCCCGTTTGTCAAGGATGAAACAGGTGTCGCGGAACTTCTGGCTAATTCCAAGGCCGGTTCTGTGGAATATATTCGGCAAAATATGCTTTATACTTTCGGCAGTACGGAAATGACCCTGTTTGCGCCGATTTCTGAGGATTCCGGCAACGAAAACAGTATCTGCATCTTGTTCCAGCGTCAAGATTGTGGTATACTGATCACAGGTGACCGGGGTGCAGAGGGAGAATTGGCACTTTTGCAGACATATCCGATCCCAAAAGTTGATGTATTGGTTGCCGGGCATCACGGCTCGGCTGGCTCTACGACCCAGGAATTACTAAATGCTACGACCCCACAATATGCATTTATTTCTGTAGGTGAGGACAATCGCTACGGCCACCCGGCGGACAAGATCTTACAGCGGTTGATAGACGCCGGATGTGAAATCTACCGTACAGACATTCACGGAACCATTCTTTTCAGGAGGTGACACCATGGCAAAAGAGCAGAATAAATCCAGTGCAATGCAGGAATTGAAGTCTGCCATCAAAGAAAAAAGCCCGAAGCGGCTGTACATTTTCCATGGTGAAGAAGTTTTTCTGCTGAATCACTACCTGCATCAACTGAAAAAGTTGCTCATCGACGATCTGACAGAATCTTTCAATTTCCACAGGCTGAATAATGAGACTTTTGATATTCAATCCTTTGCCGATGCGGTGGAAAATCTGCCCATGATGGCAGAAAGCACCATGGTGCAGGTAGATGACATCGATTTGTTCAAAATGAATGAATCCGATCGCAATAAGATCGCAGAGATCCTCTTCGATATTCCCGAATACTGCACAGTAGTGTTTACTTATGAAACGGTTGCCTGGAAACCGGACAAACGACTGAAAAAACTGTGGGAAGCAATAGACGAAAATGCATCCATCGTGGAATTTGCAAAACAGGAACAGCGGGATCTGATCGCATGGATTACCCGGCATTTTTTGGCCAATCAAAAGCGCATCCGTAGCGATTTGTGTGTCTATCTCATCGATATCACAGGCGGTACAATGACGGCCCTGAGCAGTGAGATCAAAAAGATCTGCGCTTATTCCGGTGCTGAAGAGATCTGCCGGGCGGACATTGATGCAGTGGTAGAGCCTGTACTGGATGCAGTAGTCTATCAGATGACAGATATGCTTGGGCAGAAACAGTACGCCCAGGCGTTACAGAAACTTCAGCAGTTGCTGAAAATGCAGCAGGAGCCCATTGCCATCCTGGGTGCTATCGGCAGCCACTTCCGTCGAATCAGCACCGCAAGAGTGCTTATTGACAATGGCAGACCGGCCTCGGAACTCGCAAGCATTTATAAGATCAGCGAATATCCCGCCCGAAAGACTATGGAATCCGCCCGGCGTTTTTCTCCTGCTTTCTGTAAAAAAGCATCGGAATTGATCCTAGAAACGGACTATCGGATGAAAACCTCTTTTGATGAGCAGGAGCGTCTGCTGGAAATGCTTTTGCTGCAACTGGCCGGGGAGAACTGATATGGTGTACATCAAAGGAGCCATTTTGGTGGAGGGGCGCTACGATAAAAATACCCTGAGTCAGATCGTGGATGCACCGATTTTTGAAACAGCCGGCTTTGGTATATTTAAGAACAAGGAGCAGATGGCGCTTCTGCGCCGTGTGGCGGAAAGCCGAGGATTGATTGTATTTACGGATTCTGACGGTGCAGGTTTTGTGATCCGCAACCATGTGAAAGGTGCTATCCCGGCAGAGTTTTTGAAACACGCTTATACCCCGGATATTTTGGGAAAAGAGCGGCGCAAGTCTGCTCCCGGTAAAGAGGGGAAACTGGGCGTGGAGGGCATGACCCGGGATGTGATCCTGGCGTCTCTGCGCCGTGCAGGAGCCACTTTTGAAGATGGCACGCAAAAGAAGACGGGTGATATAACAAAGCAGGATATGATGGAACTGGGCCTTTCGGGAGGACGAAACAGCTGCACACTTCGTCAAAAATTGCTTAAAGAGTTGGATTTTCCGGAAAAAATGAGCGCCAATGCTTTGTTACAGGCGTTGAATTTATTGTATTCATTGAAAGAATTGACCCACATTGTAAGCACATTGGAGCAGAACGATGGTTGATATATCGGTAACCAATTTAACAAAGTTCTTTGTCATCGGTGAGAACCTTTTGGAGGGTTTGAACTTTGAGATCCAGGAAGGGGAGTGTGTTGCTATTCTCGGCCGGAACGGCTGTGGCAAGACCACTCTTTTCAACATTCTCACCGGGCAAATGGATTACGACGAGGGCGAAGTCTATGTCAACCCTGCCAAGCGGTTGGGACTGATTTCTCAGATTCCAAAATTTCCGGCAGGTTTTACTGTGGAGGATGTGCTTCGCTCTGCCTATGCAGGTATCCTAAAGGCAAAACGCCAAATGGAAGCCCTGGAACAGGAAATGCTCGCAGGTGCAACCAAAGAACAGTTAGAAAAATATGATGATCTGACGAATCGATTCCAGGCCGGTGGCGGTTACGAGATGGACGTGGAGATCGACAAGATCTGCAACGGCCTGGGTATTACTTCCGACCAACGTGTACAGGAATTTGCAAGCCTTTCCGGTGGCGAAAAAACCCGGGTAAATTTGGGCAGACTCCTGCTGGAAAAGACGGATATTTTGCTGCTGGACGAGCCCACCAACCACCTGGATCTGCGCAGTGTGGAATGGCTGGAGGGTTATATAAACAGTTTCAAGGGTACGGTGCTGGCCATTTCCCATGACCGCTATTTTATTGACCGGATTGCTGATCGGGTCATCGAAATTACCGACGGTCATGCGGAGTTCTATTCCGGTAACTATCTGTTCTACATGGACGAAAAGCAGGCCCGTTTTGATCTGCAAATGAAGCAGTATGAGCAGGAGCAGGCAAAACTGAAGCAACTTGGCTATACTGTGGAACGGATGAAAGGTTGGGGTATCAACAACCGCACTCTGTACCGTAGGGCTATGTCCATTCAGCATCGAATGGAACGCATTAAAAAGACGGAAAAGCCCAAAACGGAAAAAACCATGAAAGCCACCTTTGGAGAAAAGGATTTCTCCGGGGATGTGGTGTTTAAAATGAAGAATGTGGCCAAATCCTTTGGTGACCGTACTCTGTTTTCGGATGTGAATCTGAATGTGGAGGGGGGCGAACGCATTGCCATTTTGGGCGACAATGGCACAGGCAAGAGCACATTCATCAAATGTCTGCTGGGAGATGAAGACTGCCAGGGAAAGATTCAGTTTGGCCCAACGGTCAAATGGGGCTACCTGCCACAGATCATCCACTTTGCCCACCCGGAGCGCAGCCTGTACGATACCATGCTCTACGAAAAGAACTGCACTCCTCAGATGGCACGCGACCGCTTGGGCGCATTTCTGTTCCAGGGTGAAGATGTATTCAAGACGGTTGGCAACCTCTCCGGCGGCGAGCAGAGTCGCTTGAGGCTGTGTATGCTGATGGACGAGAAGATCAATCTTCTGATCCTGGATGAGCCTACCAACCACCTGGACATTGCATCCCGGGAGTGGGTGGAAGCGGCCATTGAGGAGTTTGAGGGCGTTTTGCTGTTCGTCAGCCACGACCGCTACTTTATCGATAAGTTTGCAGAACGCATATGGCTGTTGGAGGATGGCACCATCCGGGATTTTAACTGTGGATACGCCAAATACCGCTCCATCATCGAGCATGAGCAAGCCTCAAAACCTCAAGTGCAATCTATTTCGAAACCCAAAAAAGAAAAGCCCAAAGGCGGTACGAAAGAGCAGGAGAAAATGATCCGCCGCCTGGAACGGGAAATCGAAAAACAGGAACAGTTGATTGTTCAGTTGGATGAAAAGATTGAAGCAACCGGCTCTGACTACCAGGAACTGACCCGTCTTTTGGGCGAAAAAGAGCAGGCAGAAGAAGTTTTGATGGAACTGATGGAATCCTGGGAAAATGCCCAGGAATAGGTTGACATGTAATGGGGAAAATCCTATAATACGTAAAGAAAAATCCTAAGGAGCGAATGAAATGAGTTCTTGTAACGGAAATTGCGCCTCCTGCAGTTCTGACTGCGGTGATCGCAAGAAAGAGAGCCTGCTTGCGGCTCTGAATCCTAAGTCCAGCGTGAAAAAAGTGATTGCCGTGGTGTCCGGTAAAGGTGGCGTAGGTAAATCTACGGTCACTTCCATGCTGTCTGTTGCCATGGCTCGCCGGGGCAAGCGTGTAGGTGTTTTGGATGCGGACATTACCGGACCTTCCGTTCCTACCGCATTTGGTGTAACGGAATGCCAGGGTGCATCTGAGGACGGCCTGTATCCTGCATTAACCCGGACGGGTATGCAAGTCATGTCCATCAACCTGTTGCTGGATAATCCCGGTGATCCGGTTGTTTGGCGCGGACCGGTCATTGCCGGCGCAGTCAAGCAGTTTTGGACGGATGTTATCTGGGAAGATGTGGACTATATGTTTGTGGATATGCCTCCCGGAACCGGTGATGTGCCGCTGACAGTTTTCCAAAGTCTTCCAGTTGATGGCATCGTGATCGTGACCAGTCCCCAGGACCTGGTGAGCATGATCGTTTCCAAGGCTGTGAGGATGGCCAACATGATGAAAGTGCCGGTGCTGGGCTTTGTAGAGAACTATGCCTATCTGAATTGTCCGGATTGCGGTAAGAAGATCAATGTGTTTGGCAAGAGCCACCTGGACGAGATCGCAGCCCAGTTGAATCTGTCCGTGCTTGCAAGACTCCCCATTGATCCTGCTGTTGCAGAGGCCTTCGACAATGGTCAGATGGAAACCGTTCTGACCGATGGTGTGGATGCAGTCATCAATGCAATCGAGAATCTGGAATGACAAAAATCCCTCCGCTTCAAGCGGAGGGATTTTGCATTAGAACAGCAGTTTACCAACGATAAACCAAAGCACCAGCAGAAGCAGGAGCATGGGAATATAGGCAACCAATACGGCTGTGCCGATGGCAATGCCAACTACGCCAAGGTAATTCAAGGCATATACCAAAGCGGACAATAACAAGGTAGTCAACATTGCCCGGGTGAGCATCTTGCCGACCACGTTTGCGAAGAAAAATGTGTACAGAAATCCGATCAGCGGATTGACCGTAACCAATACAGCACCAACCAGGCCCTTCAGTGCGCCTACCAGCAACATGATTACAAGCAATCCTAGAAGGATCACAGGAGCCCAGGTAAGCAGTCCCTGTGGCAGGAACGTGGTCAGCAGGTAGTTGACACCGGCAAAGGCTACCATACCCAATGCCACGGACAGCACCCGAAAGAATAGCCAGGAAAGGATCTTCTTACCCTGAGGCATCCAGCGGTTTACGATGTTAACCAGGAACGAAAGAATGATCATATTCAGCAATTCTCCGCACACGGTCACATAGCCGGACTGAGCAATGGGGAAGATGCCCATCCATTCGTTAGAAATGGTTACAAAGGGCAGGGGAGATACCAAGAATTTCAGATTCAGACCGTAACTGTGGATTACAACAGTCACGGCGTAAATGAACAATATACCGATGGCGGAAGAAACGCTTTGACTCAGCACAGATTTTTTGCCAAAGGCAAAACGGCCGATAAATCCAAAGATCAACGAACCGACAGTCATCACCAGAGCTAAAATCAGAAAAGAACGCATCTGTGCTTGGTTTTCCACCAACGATTTGATTTGATTCAACAAGGCTTCCATAAAAACCTCCTATTTCGCAATTGGAAAAAACAGCCGCCAGAATTCTCTGGCGGCTGCGATGTTGAAGACTAAAATTACTTCAGCTCTGCGGTAGCGCCAGCTTCCTTCAGCTCGGCAACCAGCTTCTCTGCATCTTCCTTGGAGATAGCTTCCTTCAGGGTCTTGGGGCAGTTGTCAACCAGATCCTTAGCGTCCTTCAGGCCCAGGCCGGTAGCAGCGCGGACAACCTTGATGACGTTCAGCTTGGAAGCGCCGGCATCCTTCAGGATGACATCGAACTCGGTCTTCTCCTCAGCAGCCTCAGCAGCGGCACCGGCAGCGGGAGCAGCAACAGCAGCAGCAGCGGCAGAAACGCCGAAAACTTCCTCCAAAGTGTGAACCAGCTCGGACAGTTCCAGAACGGTCAGACCCTTAACTTCCTCAACGAGAGCAGTGACTTTTTCACTAGCCATGATAATAATCCTCCTAATTGTATGTGTTTTGTTTTAAGTGTAGTGGTTTACGCGATTAAGCTTCTGCTTCTGCAGCAGGAGCGCCGCCTTCCTTCTGGATACGAACCTGATCCAGGACAAAAGCAAGGCTGGAGATAGGTGCCAGGAAGGTACCAAGGACGGATGCAACCAGAGCGTTCTTGCTGGGTAGTTCACCGAAGCCGTTCAGATCGGCAGCGGACAGAACAGAA
>JAZOLS010000060.1:0-8413 GCA_045653245.1 Faecousia sp. | reverse complement strand
AAATGCAGGAGCTGATTCCGGGCACAACTGAAGCGTCCGGGGAGAAACACACCCCTGTATATGAGGTTGCGGGGAATACCGTTCATGTAACCGTGGGTTCTGTGGAGCATCCCATGACCCAGGAACACTATATCGAATGGGTGTGCATGGAAACGGAGCACGGCATCCAGTATGCACATCTTGACCCGGACGATAAGCCTAAAGCAAAGTTTTCTATTTGCGACGGAGACGAGGTTCGAGCAGTATACGCATTTTGCAATCAACTCGATTTATGGAGGAAGTAAGTATGTCTATGATCAACAAGGAAATTTCTGATTTCCGCACCTATGCCTATCACGAAAATGACTTTAAGTTTGTAAGCAAGGAAGATGTTTTGGGAAAGTGGAGTGTCTTTTTCTTCTATCCAGCGGACTTTACTTTTGTGTGTCCCACGGAACTGGAGGATCTGGCGGACAAGTACGAGCAGTTTAGAGCGATCGGCTGTGAGGTCTATTCTGTGTCTACGGATACCCATTTTGTCCACAAGGCCTGGCACGATGCATCTGATCGAATCAAGAAAATCAACTACCCCATGCTGGCAGATCCTACCCACAGCATTTCCAAGGATTTTGAGGTGCTGATCGAGGCAGACGGCCTTGCGGAACGTGGCACCTTCATTATCAATCCCGAGGGTAAGATCGTTGGCTATGAGGTAACTGCCGGCAATGTGGGCAGAAACGCAGAGGAACTTCTGCGGAAGGTGCAGGCCTGCCAGTTTGTCCACGCCCACGGCGACCAGGTTTGCCCTGCCAACTGGAAACCGGGTGCTGAAACACTGAAGCCCAGCCTGGATCTGGTGGGTCAGCTTTGATGGACAATCTGTATGATGTAATTATTGTCGGCGGTGGCCCTGCGGGGCTTACCGCCGCCTTGTACCTTGCCCGGGCGAAGTATCGAGTGCTAGTTTTGGAAAAAGAACAGTTTGGCGGACAGATTGCTATTACCCACGAGGTGGTCAACTATCCCGGTATTGCCAAAACCAGTGGCAAGGCCCTGACCGATACCATACAGCAGCAGGCAGAGCATTTTGGTGCGGAATTTATGCTGGCGGAAGCCACGGGTTTTGATCTCTCCGGTGACATCAAGACTGTGCATACAGGCAAGGGAGACTACCGCTGCTTTGGTATTCTGCTGGCAACCGGCGCACACCCCAGAACTGTAGGATTCAAGGGGGAGGAAGAACACAAGGGCAGAGGTGTTGCCTACTGTGCTACCTGCGATGGTGAGTTCTTTACAGGAAAGGAAATCTTTGTTGTCGGCGGTGGGTACGCAGCGGCGGAAGAAAGTGTATTCCTGACGAAATTTGCCCGTCATGTGACAATTCTTGTTCGGAAGGACGATTTCTCCTGTGCTGCATCTGTGGCAGACCAGGCGAAGAATCACGAGAAGATCACCGTGCTGACCCATACGGTGATGGAGGAAGTGTCCGGCGAGAACGGGCTGACCTATGCACGATACAAAAACACCGCCACCGGTGAGGTAACGGAGTATAAAAGCAAGGAATCTTTTGGCGTGTTCGTATTTGCCGGGTATGCTCCGGCTACTGAGGCGGTCCAGGGTGTCGTAGAACTGAATGAGCAAGGGTATATCATCACCGACGCATCTCAAAAGACCAGTACAGATGGTGTTTACGCAGCGGGAGATGTGTGTATCAAGCCGTTGCGACAGGTGGTGACAGCCACCAGCGACGGTGCGTTGGCCGCAACAGAACTGGAGAAGTATGTGGCTGCAGTACACCGAAAGACGGGCCTGCGTGCCGCTGCTCCTTCTCCAAAAGAGAGTACAACTGTCACGGTTAATACGCAGAAAACCGCAGAATCCGGCGAACTGTTTACAGCAGAAATGCGACAGCAGTTAGATACCGTATTCACCCGAATGGAACAGCCGCTTCTGCTGAAGCTTTATTTGGACAGCCGTCCGGTTTCGGCAGAACTGGAAAACTTCATAACTGCTCTGGGTGCGCTGACGGACAAATTGACCGTGGAAGTATGTGACAGACAGGCACAGGAAACGTTTGCGCCCTGCGTGGAAGTTTGTCTTGCGGATGGAACCCGAACAGGACTTGCCTTTCACGGTGTTCCCAGTGGCCATGAGTTTACCTCCTTTGTGCTGGGTCTTTACAATGCTGCAGGCCCCGGGCAGGCCTTGGATGAAGCCACCCGGGAACAGATCGCAGCCATTACGAACAAAACAGATATGAAGATCCTGGTCACGCTGTCGTGTACGATGTGTCCGGATTTGGTGGTGGCGGCCCAGCGAATTGCTGCTGTGAATCCCAATGTAACGGCCCATGTGTATGATATTCGGCATTTTGAAAAATTGAAGAATCGGTATAAAGTGATGAGTGTGCCGTGTATGGTTATAAACGATGACAAGGTATCTTTTGGGAAAAAGAATATATCACAGATTCTTGAGGTCCTTCTTAAGTAACCAATATACTATGAACAGCAAACACCCCGCCTTCGTACAAAGGCGGGGTGCTGTTATAGGCTCTGTTGCATTGGTTTTTTCTCAGTAGTTTCACTTTTTCCATACACCTTTTATACACCTTTTGTACACCTTTTTGGCATTGAGATGCGTGGAAATACATGAAGATACATTTTCGTCCGAATCCCGAAAGTCCTTGTGCCGCAAGGATTTATCGGGGTTATATGGATTTATAAGGAGTTATGAAAAAAGGTCGCTGAGCAACGATACCTAATTTCATATATTTCTTCCTTTCGGTTATTTCTGTGTATGATCGCAACGGACCAGGTCGCCTACGCCCTGGACAATATACCTAGGACGGTAGGGGAAATTGCTGATATCGTCCATGGCGGTCACGCCGGAAAGAACTAGAACAGTATCGACATTGGATTCAATGCCGGCAATGATGTCTGTGTCCATGCGGTCGCCGATAAATGCGATATCCTCGGAATGGCAATTCAGCTTTCGCAGACCGTGACGAAGCATCAACGGGTTAGGTTTTCCCACAAAGTATGCCTTTTTCCCGGTGGCGATCTCAATAGGTGCAATCAATGCGCCGGTAGCCGGGCTTATTCCGTTTTCAACCGGGCCGGTGATATCCGGATTGGTGCCGATGAGTTTTGCGCCCTTCAGCACCAGATTGATAGCCTTTTGGAGTTTTTCAAAGCTGTACGTGCTGGTCTCTCCTACCACTACATAATCCGGATTTACATCATTCATGTAGATCCCCTGATCGTAAAGCGCCTTTGTCAAGGCCGCCTCGCCAATCACATACGCGGTGCTGCCGGGATTTTGGCTATGCAAGAATTCTGCAGTTGCCATAGCGCTGGTGTAAAAATGGTCCGCAGAAATATGCAAGCCCATACGCTCTAACTTCATGCTCAGCTCATGGGGCGTACGCTCAGAACTATTTGTCAGAAAGACAAATTTCTTATTGTTGGTCTGCATCCAGTTGATAAATTCCGTGACGCCGTCCAGAATCTTGTTGCCGTGATAGATCACGCCATCCATATCGCAGATGAAGCCCAATTTATTCTTAATGTTTTTCATATCTTAGCCTCCATTGGATCTTTTGCATAAGTATAGCAAAGATTCTTAAGAATTACAAGTCAATTTCCTTGGATTTCAGCGCTTCTAAACTCAATTCGCCTGCCAGTTTAAAAAGAGCATCAGACAGCACCTGCTCCAGGCTCAAGCCGGAGGCTGTGGCAATATGTGCATAAAACCGGACAACTTCCGGTTCTAGGGTCAAAGTTATGGGGATCATGGGATGCCTCCTTTTCGGAGCAAAAACTTCATACCATCCTATGCAGGCCTTGACAATGGTGCTATAATATAATGTATCGAAGTATGCAAACCGAGAGGATGAAATATTATGGCAAAAGATAAAAAGGTAGAGCAGATCACCGACATGGAGGTGGACTTTGCTCAGTGGTTTACCGATGTTTGCACCAAGGCGCAACTCATCGATTATTCCTCCATTAAGGGCGTGTTCATCTACCGTCCTTACGGCTATGCCATTTGGGAGAACATTCAGCAGATCATGGATAAAATGTTCAAAGCCCAGGGCGTGGAAAATGTGTACATGCCCCTGCTGATCCCCGAAAGCCTTCTTCAGAAGGAAAAGGATCACGTGGAAGGCTTTGCTCCTGAGTGCGCGTGGGTCACCCACGGCGGTGTGGACAAGCTGGAAGAGCGTTACGCCATCCGTCCCACTTCCGAGACTTTGTTCTGCGAGCATTTCGCTCATGTTTTGCAGTCCCACCGGGATCTGCCGATGAAGTATAACCAGTGGTGCAGTGTTCTGCGTTGGGAGAAGACTTCCCGTCCGTTCCTGCGTCACAGAGAATTTTTGTGGCAGGAAGGTCATACCATCCACGCCACCGCGGAGGAAGCTCAGCAATTCACCGAGACCATGCTGGGTGTCTATGCGGACTTCTGCGAAAATGTGCTGGCTATGCCCGTAACCAAGGGGCGCAAGACCGAAAAGGAAAAGTTCAACGGTGCAGAGGCTACTTACACCATCGAATGCATGATGCACGACCGTAAGGCTCTGCAGGCTGGTACTTCCCACTTTTTCGGTGACGGCTTTGCCAAGGCTTTCGAGATCGAGTTCACCGACAAGAACAATCAGAAGGCCAATCCCCACGAAACTTCCTGGGGTGTTTCCACCCGTCTCATCGGCGGTATCATCATGACCCACGGCGACATCAACGGCCTGGTACTCCCTCCCCTGGTTGCCCCTGTTCAGGTGGTCATCCTGCCTGTTGCCCAACATAAGCCCGGCGTTTTGGAAGCAGCTGCTGACCTTAAGAGCCGTCTGATTGCCACAGGTCTGCGTGTTAAATTGGACGATTCTGACAACTCCATGGGCTGGAAGTGCGCCGAGTACGAAATGAAGGGTGTTCCCGTTCGTGTAGAGTGCGGTCCTCGGGACTTGGAGAACGGCGAATGTGTTATCGTCCGCCGTACCGACCGGGAAAAGATCGTCGTCAAGTTGGAAAACCTGGAAGCAGCGGTTGCAGAGCAGTTGAAAGTTGTTCAGCAGCAGATGTACGACAAGGCTAAGAAAAACCTGGACGAGCACATCTACGAGGCGCACTCTTTGGAAGAAGCCAAGGCTCTGCAGGATGCCAACGGCGGTTACATCAAAACCATGTGGTGCGGCGATTTGGCGTGCGAGTTAGCTATGAAAGAAAAGGCAGGCATGTCTTCCCGCTGCATCCCCTTTGCACAGGAAAACTTAAGCAAGACTTGCGCCTGCTGCGGCAAGCCTGCCAACAAGATGGTCTACTGGGGCATCGCATACTAATTTCAAAACAGACCTGCAACCGCAGGTCTGTTTTTATTGTTCTTGCTTTTCCTCCAAAAAGATTGTAAAATGAATGCATCTAACTATCAGGGGGCACATTATGAAGCGCTTGATTTCTACAATCCTCGCACTTGTTTGTATTCTCTCTTTGGCCGGTTGTGATCTTGATCGAACAACGAACAATCCCGGATCGGTAAACAACGGCACCAACTCCGGCATAACCCAGGGCGGCATTACTCCCGGAGGAGATAATGTTATCAACGAAGATGGCAATTTGAACATCCCTCTACCGGAAAACGGCACCGCCTGTGTTGTGGATGGCGACCTGTGGCAGACACTCCTTTCCGAGGATGCCATTCGGGCGGCTATGAAGGATAATTCCATTACGACACTGACTTCCAGCACCAACGCTGACGAATATCAGATGTTCTACTGCGCCGGCGGACGCTACGGCTCTATCCAAAATGGCAATTATCGCTCCGAAACCGTGTTCAGTGCAGAAGATGGCAAGGCTTATATTTACAACAAGGCTTCTGCGGATGCCAGTTGGGTTCGTACTGCAACCCAGCAAAGTTACGATGAGTACGTTACCACTCACTACACAAATGGCGCTATGCAATTCCTGTCCGGTCTGGCATCGGTGCAGAGCAAGGCCGAATATGTAAAAGCAGAAGAAACCTACATCATCGAAAACCATGTAGTCGCAATGTCTGGCGACGAGACCTTGACCGGCACACTGAAGATACAGTTTGCCAACGAAAAACTCTACAGCATCTGTCTGACTATGACGGCAGAAGATCAAACTGCCACACTTCGTACACTTTTTGGTTCCGTAGCTACGCCCGAGATCCCTAAAGACTTCTCCGAAACAGGTTCCAATATTTCCGGTATTTCCCCGGATTATAATGCTGGAGGTCACGCAGAACCGCCCGAAGCTACATGTACCGAACAGCGGTGGCAACGCCTGTTTGGCGAACGGCTTATCGACAATTTGATGGACAGTCACACCAACATCAAAATCAGCAACGGTCAGCAGGAATATCTGTACCAAATGGATGTGCATTTTTCCCGTTTTGTGATCTCCGCCAACGGAAGTTATCAGGAAATTCTGATCAACCGCTCAGAGCGATTCCAGCGAGACAGCAAGGATGGACAATGGATACACTATGTGCATCACCGGGATTATGAGACCATTTTGAACGAAAAAACCGCAGTATTGTTCCAACTGCTGAATCCTCTTGAAAAGCTCTACAAGCAAACATCTTTTGACAGCGCAAGCAAATGCTTCTCCCTGACTGATGTCACCTTTGAACACGGCACTTTTGGGTCTGTGACTGCAGAATATGCCGTCACTATCCAAGGGGGTATGGTGGAGCAGATCAAAGCCACATTCCAGTCCTCTGGCGACACCTGGACACTTTTGTTGGAACACAACAAAAACGATAGAATTGAAGCTCCCGCTGATTTCGTAGAAGCAGACAACAAAGAATCTGGAAAGAACAAATGAAACAACTTCTGACACACATTTTTGAAAATCAGACCCTTACCGGACTAACACTCAGTAAATGCCAGGATCCCACAATCCTGCGCACCACCGGTCGGTTGGTCAAGATAAAAGACGGCGTTTTTCTTGCTTTGGAAAGTTTCCTTTCCGACGGCAAGGCTGTCCACAAGAATATCCCCCTTAGCCAAGCAGCAGATGCCCTTCTGGAACTGATTCCTGCACAATACAAACAGGCAAATATCCGCACCACCGGCGGCGACTGCGAGGTCAAAGTCTCCAAAAAAGGCAAAGTCACGATCATGGACCGCATCCGAAAGGAAAGCGCCACTACCGCAAACCTTGACCACAATCGGGAAAAGCAGTATATCATCCCTGCTGACAAGCCTGTAGATTTTTTGATCGCATTGGGCGTGCAGGATAGTAGTGGCCGCATTTTTGATAAAAAGCGTTCCAAGTTCCGTCAGATCAATCGTTTTTTGGAGATGGTGGCGGATATTGAGCACAACATTTCCGATGCCGAAGAATTGTACATTCTCGACCTGTGCTGCGGCAAGAGTTATCTGAGTTTTGCCCTGTATTTCTACTTCACCCAGGTGCGCGGTCGCAAAGTTTTGATGGACTGCGTGGATCTGAAACAGGACGTGATCGCATACTGCTCCGAAGTCGCACAGAAACTTGGCTACAACGGTCTGCACTTCATGGCCGGAGACATCCGGGAATTCCCCGTTCGCCGTGCGCCTGATTTGACAGTCTCCCTCCACGCCTGTGACATTGCCACGGACATTGTCTTGGCCAAGGGTATGGACTCGGGCTCAAAAGTAATCCTCTCTACCCCCTGCTGTCATCACGAAATGATGCACCAGTTGAAACCCAACGGAAGTGCCACAGATTTGATCCTGGAGCATTCCATTTTGATGCAGAAATTTGCCGATGCAGCCACCGATGCCCTGCGGTGTAAGGCGTTGCAGATCAACGGCTATGAAGTGACCGCTTTGGAACTCATTGACCCGGAAGAAACCCCGAAAAACGTGCTGATCCGGGCAGTCAAAGCAAAAAAACCAAATCCCATGAAAATTCAGCAGTACAGGCAGGAATACGAAGCACTCTGCCAAACACTGAACATTCACCCCTACCTGCAGAACGGATACACAAAATAAGCGAAAGCACCTCCGGGAGATTCCCGGAGGTGCATTTGGCATATCAAAATAGCAATCTCATGCAGCCTTTCACGCGCCTATACCCTCCCCCGGGGGGAGGGTGACCGAGCAGACGCGAGGTCGGGTGAGGAACGGCGACAGAACAGAGCGCTGAATATGCCTATATGCTCCCTAAATTTATAGATTCCCTCCCGCATTCCTCATCCGTCTTCCAATTTGCATCCAGTAAATTGGAATCCGCCTTCCCCCGGGGGGAAGGCATAAAAATACCCCCTCATGGTGAGGGGGTATCGTTATTTAAGTAAGGGAGAATCAGAACATTCTCTTCTTGCCGATGACCAGAACAGCCAGAGCAACCACAGCAACAGCCATGACGGAAGTCATAGCAACGATAGCGGTGTTGTCGCCGACCTTGTCGGGATCCTTAACGGTGTT
>JAZOLS010000059.1:0-25426 GCA_045653245.1 Faecousia sp. | reverse complement strand
AGTTGATGCAAATAGCATTCCTGACTTTGATGTACTAGTTGCGGGGTTCCCGTGTCAGCCATTTTCCAGTCTCGGACGTAAAAAAGGTTTTCAAGATCCACGCGGCAACCTATTCTTCGAGATTGAACGGATTGTGGATGCCAAGCGCCCTGCTGTGGTGTTCCTTGAAAATGTATCCAACCTTTTGCAGCATGATGACGGAAAAACCTTCCTTACAATTTACAATGCATTGGTTCCTTACGGATATACGCTAAAATACCGCGTTATGGATTCGTATGAATACGGAAATGTACCCCAGCATCGGAAACGAATATTCATTGTTGCCTTTCTTGATTTTGAGCGATGCCAAAAATTTAGTTTTCCCGAAAAGATAAAGACTGAAGTAAAGCTAAATGATATTTTGGTGCGCAGTGAAAAACATGATTCAAGCTATTATTACACTGATGAAAGCGCATACTTTAAAGAGCTGAACCGCGTTGTCACAGATAAGAAAGCACTGTACAGGATTTGGGATTCCGGAGTCTCTCCAAAACCTTACTATGTGTGCCCTACATTAATGGCGAACATGGGGTACTACCCAGATCGCGTACCCGTAATTCTCGATGACTTTGGAATTCGAAAGATAACCCCATATGAATGCCTGGCACTCCAGGGGTTTCCAAAGGATTTCCGTTTTTTCAATATTTCAATGAACAGTGCGTATAAGCAGTGTGGAAACAGTGTGGTAGTTCCGGTAATAAGACGGATTGCGGAGAACATAAGAAAGGTACTGTGATTATGGATAACCGAAGCAAGGAAGCTCGCAGCAGAAATATGTCCCGTATTCCTAGTAAAAACACCAAACCTGAAGAAACAGTCCGAAAATATCTATTTTCCCAAGGCTTCCGATACCGGAAGAATGTATCCAAACTTCCTGGGAAGCCGGACATTGTGTTACCCAAATACAAAACAGTCATTTTTGTTAACGGGTGCTTCTGGCATGCCCATCAGGGATGCAAATGGTTTGTTCCACCTAAAAGCAATGGTGAATTTTGGGAGAAAAAATTTGCTTACAATGCGGAACGCGACAAACGAAATTATCAAAAGCTCGAAGATGTTGGCTGGCGCGTAATGATAGTATGGGAATGCGAGATAAGACATGGTGATCCAGAGGAACGCATAAGGAAACTATCGGAGGAAATTAGAGGGGAAAAGTAATAAGGTGAGCAATGTAGTAGAAGTGGTAGCGGCCCTGGTATGGGACATGGACAAGTTTATGATCTGCCAGCGACCGACGCATAAGGCAAGAGCCTTGTTATGGGAGTTTGTCGGTGGCAAGGTGGAGCCAGGTGAAACCAAAGAGCAAGCTCTTATCCGAGAATGTCAGGAAGAGCTTGCTATCACACTTTCCGTTGGCGATGTGTTTATGGACGTTATCCACGAGTACCCAGACATCATCATCCACCTCACATTGTTTAACGCAACCATTGCTGAAGGAATGCCACAGAAGCTGGAGCATAACGATATCCGATGGATCACCCCAAATGAGATATCTAATTACGAGTTCTGCCCAGCGGATAAGGAAATATTGGAGAGAATTATAGAAAACAGCAGTTTAAAATATCAGTTAGTAAACTCATAGACACAGGTTAGATGAATGCGGGGGAAAGAAAATGGCTAAAGGCATTATTTATGTAATGACCACTGTTGTTCCGGGATTGATAAAAATCGGTAAGACCGGTGTTGATAACTTTGAAGCAAGAATGTATCAACTTGAGCGAAATGGCTACTTTAATGTGGTTGGTTTGAAACGTAGATTTGCTATTGAAGTTGAGGATTATGATACAAAGGAGGTACTTCTGGATGAGATTTTCAGCAAGAGCCAGGTGCCCAATTCCGAATTGTTTGCATTAGATGCAGATCTTGTTGTACAGCTACTTTCTTCTTTTGAGGGGAGACAAGTGTATCCAGAACCAAAGGATATACCTAAGGATGAGGTCTTTGCTGCAGCAACTGCGGAGCACCAGGTAAAAGCTGATTGGGGAAGAATTCCGGATGGCGAGTATTACTATTCGCAAAACATAAAAGGGTATGGTAAGGTTTCTGCTACAATGTGCGTCGAAGATGGTACTTTTATCGTCAAAAAAGGCAGTACATGTATGCCCACTAAAGATGGTTGGGTGCCAGCCGCACGAAAAAATGCACCTATAAAAGATGGTATTCTTCAAGACGATGTTAGTACAAATTCTCCTTCTACAGCAGGGTGGATAGTTTTAGGTCATGCCAATAATGGCTGGGTAATGTGGAAAGATAAGGGCGGCAATTTTATTGATGTCTATAGAAAGAACAAATAAAGTTTATGACCAAAGAAATAATACACGACCCAATACTGCTGGCAAGGAAATCGGAGCTGGCGACAGTGGAGGATTTGCCGGTTGCGCAAGATCTGCTGGATACGCTGGCTACCAATAAAGATGCCTGCGTAGGTATGGCGGCGAATATGATCGGCGTGCATAAACGAATTATTGTATTTGATAACGAGGGAACATATATGACCATGTTTAACCCAGAGATTATCAAGACGTCTGGACCCTATGATACTGAGGAGAGCTGCCTATCCCTCCTTGGTGGCCTCCGCCCCTGTAAGCGCTACCAAACCATCAAAGTCCAATGGCAAAACGAACAGTTCCAAACCCGCATTAAAACCTTCTCTGGCTGGCCTGCACAAATAATCCAACACGAAATTGATCATTGCAATGGTATATTAATATAATCCTGGAGCTTAATAAAGAAAGGTAGAAATAGTATGGGAAAAGTATCTGTCAAAGAGAATAAAAGCGTTTATCAAATTGCAAGAGATAACCTTGGATTAAGTCGCGCTGCTGCGGTTGAATATATTCCTGGAAATCCGGAATATCCCGGCATGGATGGTATTACAGAAGATAGACTTGTAAAACTAGAATCCGGCCTTACCGCTATTCAACCGGCAGATGTGGTTGCGATGGCAAAGCGATATAACGAGCCGGAACTTCGCAACTACTATTGTTGCCACGAGTGTCCTATTGGTGTAATTGATGCTCCGGAGGTTGTATATAAAGATAATGTGCATCAAATCCTTGTGAATATGATCGTATCTTTGGAATCTGTTAATTCTAAAAAAAGCCGTCTTATGGAAATTCTTTCAGACGGAGTTGTTGATGATACCGAGATTAAAGACCTAAACAAAATTCTCGAAGAACTTGAAAAAATCTCGATGACCATTGAATCTATTCAGCTTTGGTGTGAGAAAGTAAAAAATACCAAGCGATGACTACTTAAATAAAAGCAGCGTTTGAGGCGTATTCCGTCAAACGCTGCTTTTATTTTGCTATTTCTGCACAAATACCTTACTTTAATTTGCTAACTTAGCTATGAAAAAATCTGCCCATTAGCATTATCATATTTATGTAATCAGAGTTTGTATCAATTAACCGCAAAGGAGGTAATGAATATGAGCACTAGGGAGCGAATTCTGGCGTTAAAGCTTCTAGAAAAGCAGAAACGCAACCCTAAATATGCTAAACAGATCGGCATCCGGGTGTATATGGTAAAAAAGGATCCAAAAGTAAAGGAGGTTATAAATGTCTGAATTGCAAGGTTATGATGTTCTGGATGGTTGCTATGGCGTCGTCGAGAACTGTTGCCGAAAAGGTGCGTTTTTAGCTCTTGATAATGGCGAGCCAGCTTTTGCCTATAAATTCAGCAATTTGCGCCCCGGCACAGAAGTTCTGTGTACAGTACGCAGATTGGCATATGGGAATCAACGCATGTTAGTAACCATTGATTCTGTTTGTTACCATCCTACTGCTGCATAAGGTAGCAAACAGGCGCAGGCTATTTTGCTTATCCAGCATAAATAAAGCCTATCAATTTGCCGAAACAATGATTTATTTTTCTTTATAGTTACCCTAAAATAGATGCATAAGCAAGAAACACCAAAGCTATCAATCAAAATACTGGAGGTAGAATTTATGACAAGAAAAATTCGAAGCGATTGCACCGTAGGAACCCTGGAAAAGAAGTACGGCTTACCTGCTGGCACCATTCGAAATAAGGATGGACGAGATACTCGGAGCGATAAGCTTGTAGGTACAATCCGGAAAGAGGCTAATAAGAGACCCAAGTAGATATAAGGCACAATTCGATATTTACAGATAAAAATGGCTATTAAGAGAATGATGACAAAATGAAAGGATGAAATTATGAATAATATTATTGACGAAGAAACTCTGAATTCTTTGGGCGGCAAAGTGCGTGATGTAGCTGTCTTACTCATAGTTGGTACAGTGTTCTTCAAAGCTGGAGCTGAATTTTTTTCTAAAGCAACAATTTTTGCAAAGGAAGGACTTCCGGCTATTGAAGATACCATTAATAAAGGGGTAGGTTTACTTAAACATGGGGATATGCCTTGTGAAGCTTCCGCCCCCTGCGCAACGATTGTTGAAGGAGCTCCCACCTCATAACTTATTCACATTTGGTCCATTTATAGAGTCACCTCCTTTCCAACCAACTCTTAATAGCTTTTTTAAAAGCACCTGCCTCGTGCAGGTGCTTTTATACGAGGGAGAATTCCGGTTTTTTCGGGACACTCCCTCGTGTGTTTATTTGTGTGGGCGACTGTACTCATGCACATCAGGATCACTCATTAGATGCCCGTTCTGTTTTAAAAACCACAGTTTCATTTCATCGGTTTCGTAGTACTGTTCAATTATAAAGGGAATACGTCCATACTCCGGTTTTTCCATAAAGCTTATGTAATATGGGATACCGCCCACAATCATCCTACGGCAAATCAAGCCATCTGATTTCCATTGCAGGTCTGGCAATATAAACCCATCCAGCAACCCGTTCGCTAGTTTCTCTAGTAGCTTCTTCTCTAGTGCTGTCGTTTCCATATGTGTTTCCTCCTCAATCGTTAATAACTGCCGTGACGCTTATAGATGCGACTATACAGTTGGGCATAAACATCTTCCATTTTCCAACCGTGATTTCGCAAGAACCATAGTTTTCCTTCGTCTGTCTCGAATTCCTTTTCGACGATCATAGCTTCTTTGACCGGACCTTTTTCTGTGAGATATTTTACAAACATCGGACGGCCATCTTCGATGAGAGCACGGGACGTGAGCGTTCCCATATTAAACCCACTTCCAATCAAACCATCTAGAAGACCCTCTTGCAGCCGATCTAAGAGCTGCTTTTCCATTTCTTTGCGCTTCTTCTTTTGCTCCAACTCGTATTCCATATGATACATATTCGTCAACCTCATTCATTGCCCTGGTCGGCATCTCTGCCAACGGCGTTGTTGGCTTTCAAAATCCCCCAGGTAATATCCTGCTGAATGACACCGGCATAGATCATTTTGTCGATTACCCCAGAATTGTAATAATCAGAACACACAGACCCGTCTTCCAGTTTCATCAACACACATATGCCGATTACCGGAATATGCACCATGTGTTGTAAAACTTCTTCCATAAACGGGGCATATTTCTTTTCACAGATATTCTCCATCTTATGTATCCCCTTTCACACGGAAGAATTCCTTTAGGTATTCCATACTCTTATCAAAATCCTCCTCTGTTTTCATATTGTTCAGGATTTCTTGTCTTTTTTGAGCTTTGAATCCATGCGTTTGTTGAATGCTTGGAGTTTTGCTTCTGTCCGCTTTGCTAAAGATTGCCTGCAATTGGTCATTTGATTGCCTCCTAAAATAGTAGTAACTTTTTAAGTTCCATAACAGCGCTTGTTTTTCACGCGAATGAGAGCTAGACGCTAATCGGATAATTCGCGTAAAAAACAACTCCTGTTGTAGGGTGTAATGCCACTACTAAACAGGAGGCTTTTTTATGAAATTAGAGAAAGCTACACAATTGCAAGAACACATTCGTATTGGTCGGGTTTTGTTGTCAGAAACAGTATTTCCACAGCTTGAAGCGTTCTCCGGGAACGCTCTATACTGTGAGCGAGGGATGCTGCCTATGAATAAATACAAGACGGTCAAGGAGGTATGCGACCTCACCGGCCTTACGCGAAAACATCTATATTATTTCCACCACGAAAAAGTTGTGCGAGCTGTAGCCTACGCCAATTATTCAGTGGAAGGTAATGATGGTTACAAGTTATACGATGATGCAGCCGTGGAGAAACTGCAGCAAATCGCGCTTTATTATCAACTGGGGCTCAAACGCGATGAAATCAAAGATATTATGCTGGACCCGAACTATGACGGCAATATGGTCTTAGATACCTTGCTAGCCATAGAGCAGTCCAAAAAGGCAACCATTGAGCGGCACATAGCAGCGTTAGAATATTTGAAACTGACCGGAACAAAAAACAGACTACTTACTCCACTTAGAGGGATGTCTCTAAAGGAATTGGGGGAAACGATCTTAACACTTCGCAAAACCACGCAAGCCGACCAGGGATATCCGAACTTGAACAAAAATAAGGTAGATGCTTTTGCTGAGGAATTTGCAAAGCTTATTGGAGAACTCCAAAAACTTGAAACAGCTGAACTAGATACAAAAGCAGCAGACAGGGTCATTGATCAGATTCTATCCACAAGTAAAAAGTATTTGGGCACAGAGAGCGTGTCGTTTGTCCTCGGTTACTTTGCAAGCGCTATTGGCCTTGGATCTGCAGCACAAGAGCTTCACACAAAAATAACACCGGAGCAGGCCAAAACAGTGATTCGATATGTAATGCAATACTTTGAATTGACGGTATCCAGTCTTTAAGCGAGCTAAGTATTGCCGGTTATACCCGAATAGAAGGGAGTGCTCATATAGCAAAAATGAAAAGAGGAAAATATGAATGTGATCAGAGACGGTGGTTGCCCGGCATTCTGTTGGTTGTTGTTGGAGTTTTACTTGTGACAACTATAGTTCTAATCGCTAGACTATGCGACAACAGTCCGCTAGTACCTCAGGCTGGTGAGAGTTTACACATGGCCCCATCTGTGGAAAAGAACCCGGACTCTATCGCAATACCAGGTTACGAAGTCCTAGAACTTCAAGCTAATAGCAAAAAGCAGGTACTTAGTTTGCCAAATCCGGCACAGAATGTGTGCTATTTCCAAATATCTCTGTACTTGGAAGATGGCACATTACTGTGGACATCAGAACTGATCGCCCCTGGTACAACATCCAAACAAATATCCCTAATAAAACCTCTGGATAAGGGAACGTATCCGAATGCCATTCTAAGATACAGCTGCTTTAAGATGGATGGCATAACACCATTAAACGGTGCTGAAACAAAATTAACCCTCTGGGTTAAATAAAACAAAAGGAGATTTCGTTATGAAAAAAATCATCACCCTCGCACTGGCCGTGTTGATGGTTGCATCTATGGCAATCGTAGCATTCGCCGCCGAAAGCACCACCACGCTCACTGCAACAGTCCCTGCAGCAACTTACACCTTGAATATCCCCGCAAACCAGGAAATTCCCTTTGGTACCACACAAGCTGACATCGGAAATATTACCGTAACCGATGCTACGGGATTTGCTGTAGGAAAAAATTTGGAAGTTTCCGTCACATATGATGCGTTCAAGGCTGACGGAATCAGCACTCAAATTCCTTATGCGCTTTCCCTTTATGCTGCAGGTAGTGAAAGCAGTACTGGCTCTGACGCTTACCACTCCGCTAAGGAAGATATTCCTTCCGGTAGTGTTCTTGTCTTTACTGGTAACGCAACCGGTTCTGTTGCTGAGAATATCAAACTCGAATCTAGTTATGTTGTGAGCTCTGGCGTAAAGAACATTCCTGTTACTAGCGTTCGTTTTACCGCTGCAAGCGAGGACTGGGGTAAAGCCCTTTCCGGCGAGTATACTTCTACGATTACTTTTACTGCCGAAGTAGTTGTTGAGGAATAATACAAGCAATGAGAACAAGGTCATATTTTGTAGGAAAAGTTTTTTGCCTGTTCCTGTTGGTAGTGTTGGCCTTGTGCATATGCACCCCGGTTTTAGCAGCTTCCAGTACGACTACTTTAACAACAACAGTACCAGCTTATTTTAACATGAGCGTCAAAATCGTTGGTAAAGGCACAATAGAGCTTAACGGCAAAATAATGTCGGAAACCGGTGTTGTCCAAGCAGAACGCAATAAAGAGGTATTCATCACAATCACCCCGGATGATGGTTACCATATAAGTTCTGTCGTTTATGATGGTGTAGATATTACGCAAGAAATTAAAGACGGCCACCTGACGCTTTCTCAACTGGATGGCGAAGCGTCATTTGGCGTTAAGTTCGTCGTTAATGCCAGTGCACCAAGCACTGGAGACGACAGCTATTCGTCGGTAGTATTTCTTAGTGTCACTGCTATCATATCCCTTTTGGGGATTGTTGTACTGCTAACAGTAAACAGAAAAAAGTCTAATCGTATGTAAATAGCACCCGGAATCGTTCGTGATAGGTTCGATTCCGGGTGTTATTATTGCAGTGAAGAGTTATCTGCTATGTATGTTTTGTGCCGCTTTTGAATTGTTAAGCAATTCATTCAAAAGCGCGGATGCTCCTTTGCCTGAATAAACATAGGGACTATCTTTTGAAATGATAGATAATGGCAATTTTGAAAATGCTCATTCTGACAAAAATGCGATATTAGATCAAAATAGACTGTGAAGATGACAATGCTTCGACAAACAATCAAATTGGCAGAAGAGTTGTTGGTCATTGTGCGATATTGGGTAGATTTGGGAGCGGCATTATTATGCGGGTATGAGAGAACTATCGGCGACAATGGTGTGGTAGAAGAAAATAGCTTGACATATGTTGCCATATATGATAAAATATTAAAAGATAAGATACTGAAGAGGAGCGGAAAGGAGGTGCAACCGGTGACGGAGCCAATTCTGGCAGGATTCCGTCATACAAATTGCAATCCTGCAACCAAAGCACCGTAAGAAAAGAAAAAAGCCTTGAAAACCAAGGGTTTTCAAGGCTTCGGTGGTGGAGATAAGCGGGATCGAACCGCTGACCTCTTGAATGCCATTCAAGCGCTCTCCCAGCTGAGCTATACCCCCAGATTCAGTTATGCTGTCAGACAGCTTTTGTATTATACCACAGGTTTGCGATTTGTCAAGTAGATTTTTAGAAAAATGGATAGCTAAAATTGAAAATATGTTGTATAATAGCGGCACGAAAGGATGTGTGCATGGGACAAAGGCCTACAGAAATTGTTAAACTGAGGGAAAATCCCGCAAAAAAAGAAGAAATGGCCCGGTGGTTCCACGAAAAGTGGAGCATCCCGTTGGAGGCTTATTTGGAAAGCATGGATGCATGCATTGCGAATCAAAAGGGTGTTCCTCAATGGTATGTGGCTATAGAAGATGGGAAGATCATCGGCGGTCTGGGCGTAATCGAGAATGATTTTCACGACCGCAAGGATTTGACGCCCAATGTGTGTGCGGTTTATGTGGAAGAAGAGCATCGTTGCAAGGGAATTGCCGGGAAACTTCTGAACTTCGTCTGCAAGGATATGCATGAGATGGGAATTGCACCGCTGTACTTGGCGACAGATCATACGTCTTTTTATGAGCGTTACGGTTGGGCGTTCCTGTGTATGGTACAGGGCGACGGCGAAGAAGAAATGACGAGAATGTACATCCATGAATAACGAACAGCGCTTACCGATTCGGTAAGCGCTGATTGTTTTATACTAGCATTCCCAGCAACCTTTGATCGGTGAGGGTGGGGTGCGTATAGGCTGCATTCAGGATGATGTCCATATTCTCGGGGCTGTTCTCAATTTCTTTGTAATACAGTTGCGCAGTTCGGATTGTGTCGCCGCCCAGTAAATGCACCAAAATGCAGGACATAACGGCCAATTTCACCCGCGAGACTAGGTCGTAATCCGAGACGGCCTGCAACCAGTAGCGTTCGATAAAATATCGGGCGAGGTTTCGCAATTCTGTGGCCCAAGGAACGACGGGGAGGGGAGCAGACAAGCGTGTTTGCCATTCCTGCGTGAGGATATCAAGCTCCTTGAAGAAGTCCACAAGAGCTTGCTCGCCATTGGGAATGGCCATAAATTTGGCTTCTTGCAGCAAGAGGTTTGGATGAAAATACGGAGCATCTCCATCATCCAGCAGGCCTTGGGCCTGGTAGCTATAGTACAGCAATAAAGTCAGCGCTTGGGTGATGGAGTAATCAGGATGTTGCAAAATTGCCAGTGCTTCCTCCCGGGTCTGTAGCAAGACGGTCATAGCGTCCTCATCATAATCCGGTGTATCACCCCCGGGAATATCTTCTGTTACAAAAGGCGCTGCGGGAGCAGTCAAGATCAACCGGGCGGCTTCTGGGCAGGACAGTTCCAGTCCCAGTTCTCGAAATGTACCGTAATCATGGCATAGACGGGGGAAATCCCGGCAGGTCTTGCATAGGGCATTGTGGCCTAGTTCTGCTTGAATACGGCACAGGCTGTCCTTACGCCACATGGGGCATCGTCCATTCTCAATAGTCATCACAGTGCCCCATTCGGGATCGTCCTTTAAAACGGCGCGCAGGCGGTCGCCCAAAGGGCCTTGAAGACTGCGATAGAAAGCGGCGGACTGCTCGTCTACCTCAACTTCCCATTCTTTGCAGCAACTGTCTGGGCACAGGACTGCGATGCAGTAAAAAGAATCAAAATAAGCAGGTTTGCGAATTTGCATAGCTTCTTCTCCAAAAATAAAATGTCATTCCGAGCCAGTGCGTACACTGGCGTGGGAATCCCCATCTTAAGAAGGAGATTGCCACACCAGTGACATCGGTCACTGGTTCGCAATGACACTGTCTTTTGTATTATGTATTTTCGTTATCGGTGGGACGGATGGTGTACATGGTAGCGGCAGCACCTTGCAGAGCATTCTTGCTCCGATCCACAGTTGCCTGCAGTTCAGACAACTGCTCGGAGATGCGCTGAGACAGGATCTTGAAATGCTCAGCGGCATCGTCCACCTGGGTGGTGGCATCAGCCAATGCGCCGGTGGCCTGGCAGTAAATCTGCCGGGCACGCTCCCGGGCGGTACGTTCAGCCTTTTCCGCACGGCGGTAGGCTTCCAGTTCTTCATCAGCCAGGGGCGTGAACTGCTGCGCTTCTTCCAACTGTTGGGTTAGTTCTTCGATCTTGGCAGACAGTTCTGCCACCTGGGTGTGCAGTTCCTGATTTTCCTCCCGGAGCTGCGTGCATTCCTCGGTAAGATCGGGTTTGTCACGCAGGGCATCAAGTTCGTCCACCAAAGTCTGATTTTCAGACTGCAGTTGATTCAAAGCACCGGTATGCTTGGAGTTGAGGTATTCAATATAATGCACCACATCTTCCCGGTTGAAGCCATTAAAAGCGGCGCGGAAATTCTGAGCAGAAGCCATAAGGATAACCTCCTGAAAGTGGCGAAAAGCCACTTGTTTTTTCGTATAGCGCCATTATAACACAGTTTTTTGAAGAAAACAACCATATTTTCAGGGGTTAGATTTCTGTAAACTCGTAAATATAGGTTACTGTGTCGGAAAAAGTGTAGAGGATCCGGCCGTCTTCGCAAACTTCCTTGACAAAGCGGGTAAAGTCTTTTTCGTGCTTGCCACGGATATAGTCATCCGGGTCATGGATCTCAACTTCTTCAAATGTGCGAATAGGATGCGCCGCACCGGCACAGCCGTTAAGATAGGTACAAACGATTTCGTATTCTTTCATGTATGTTGCTCCTTTGAGAATGATGAATCCATTATAGCCCAGTATTTGCCGATCATGCAAATGGCGTTTTGCAAGGTTCACTGCAGGAGCGCCTGGCGGTATCTTGTAATTCAGCATAAATGGTGCTATAATGAGTTCAAATTGGCGTGTTGCATACTACACAAATAGGAGGGATTGGCATGAATATTATCATTGCCGGTGCCGGTAAGGTAGGCATTGCTTTGGCACAGCAGTTGTCTGTAGAGGGCTGTGACATAACCCTTATCGATTTGGACCAACAGATACTGAGTAATTGCGTGGAGCAAATGGATGTAATGGCGGTACACGGTAACTGCGCTTCCATGATGACGCTTCAACAGGCAGGTATCCGGGATGCGGATCTTCTGATAGCCGCTACCAATGCGGATGAAGTAAATCTGCTTTGCTGTACCACTGCCCATGGTATCAATCCCGATTTGCATACCATTGCCCGGATCCGCAATCCGGAATACACCGAGCAGATCTTTGCGATGCGGGATGTGTTCGCTCTCTCCCTGGCCTTCAACCCGGAAAAGCAGGCGGCTGTGGAAATCGAGCGTCTGTTAAAATACCCCGGATTTCTGCGCAGAGATACCTTCGCAAAGGGTCGCGCGGAGATCGTGGAACTTCGCATCGAGCCGGGCAGCAAACTCCATAATGTGGCATTGAGTGCAATTTACAGCATTGTAAAGACCCGGGTACTGGTGTGCGCAGTTTTGCGTAACGGTGAATCGGTTACGCCTAACGGCAATTTTGTTCTGCAGGAAGGAGATCGGATCTTCGTTACCGCGCCCACGGAAAATCTGACCGTTATGCTGAAAAACCTGGGTGTGATCACCCGCCGGGCACGGAAAGTGATTCTGTGTGGTGGTGGCCGCGTCAGTTACTATCTTGCCGCGTTGCTGGAAAAGGACGGTATTTCTGTTCAGATCATCGACAGCGATGCGGAGCGTTGCCAGGAGTTGGCGGTGGCTTTGCCTCAAACCTGTGTGATCCATGGGGATGCTACCAATCACGCGCTTTTGGAGAGCGAGGGACTTGCCGAATGTGACGCTCTGGTTACCTTGACCGGCATTGATGAACTGAATATGATCATCTCGCTGTACGGTTGCTCCCGTAAATTGCCCCAGGTTATCACCAAACTGAGCCATGTGGGCAGTCGAAGCATTGTGGATTCTTTGGCTTTGGGCAGTATCGTGTGTCCCAAGGAACTGTGTTGCGGTAACATTGTGCGCTATGTGCGTGCTATGCGTAATCAGACCGGTGCGGCCGTGTCTTTGCATGCCATTGCGGACGGACAGGCAGAGGCTGTGGAATTTTTGGTGGATGAGCATACCCAAAACTGCGGAAAGCCGCTGAAGGAATTGAAATTGAAGCCGAATGTGTTGATTGCAAGCATTACCCATGGGGCGAAAACCCAGGTGCCCAGCGGTAACTCCGTCTTTTTGCGGGGGGATTCTCTGGTGGTGGTTACCAGCGGAAGGGGAGTCCTTCGTCAGCTCAACGACATCTTCGCGTAAATGAGGCAGGACTATGAACTATAAAATGATGGGGCGGTTTATTGCCCAAACATTGTTCGTAGAGGCAGTGTTTATGCTCCCTGCGCTGGCAATCAGCCTGGCAGACGGCGAGAAAATGGCGACCCTGGGTTTCTGCGCAGCTATCGCCGTGATCTGTGTGGTCGCTGTGGCGTTGTGGCTTCTGTGCCGGAAAGCACAAAATGCCATGGGCCCCCGGGAGGGTCTGGTAAGTGCGGCATCCAGTTGGATCGTTATGAGTTTGGTGGGGTGTCTGCCATTTTGGATCTCTCGGGAGATTCCGTTGTTTATAGATGCGTTTTTTGAGATCGTTTCCGGCTTTACCACCACCGGCGCTTCAGTGGTGGCCAATGTGGAGGGCTTGTCCAAGGGCATTCTCTACTGGCGCAGTTTTAGCCATTGGCTGGGCGGTATGGGCGTGCTGGTGTTTTTGCTGGCAGTCAACCCCGGTGACGGAAAAGGTTCCGGTTTTACCATGCATTTGCTCCGTGCAGAAAGCCCCGGGCCCAATGTGGGAAAACTGGTTCCGAAAATGCGCAAGACCGCTGCGATCCTGTACTTACTCTACATTGCCCTTACGGTTTTGAATGTGGTATTTCTGCTGGCTGGCAAGATGCCCCTGTTTGAAGCGGTCTGTACTGCTTTCGGCACAGCCGGAACAGGCGGTTTCGGCGTCAAAAACGATTCCATGGCCGGGTACAGCCCGTATCTACAGAATGTGACCACGGTATTTATGCTGCTGTTCGGTGTAAATTTCAGCTGCTACTATCTGCTCCTTCTGCGACAGGTACGCAGTGTGTTCAAGGATGAAGAATTGCGACTGTATATCCTTATCGTTGTGGGCAGTATTTTGCTGATCGCTTGGAACATCCATTCTCTTTACGGTACAGCAGAGGAATCTATCCGCCATGCGGCATTCCAGGTGAGTAGTATCATTACCACCACCGGTTACGCCACTACGAATTTTGACGTATGGCCCAGTTTTTCAAAAGCAATTCTCCTTGGATTGATGATCGTCGGCGCTTGTGCCGGTTCTACCGGCGGTGGAATCAAGATCGCCCGCGTTTTGCTGTTATTCAAGAGCTTGCGGCGAAATATTCGGTTGATAACCCGACCCAATACGGTGCAGGTGGTACGCAGCAATGGCATACCGGTGGAGGAAAAAGTGCTTGCCAATACCAATGCGTACCTGGCGGCGTATATGATCATTCTAGTGCTCAGCGTTATTGTAATTTCATTGGACGGATTGTCTGTAACGACCAATATTACGGCTGTTTTGGCTTGCTTTAATAACATCGGTCCCGGCTTGGATGCCGTAGGCCCGACCTGCAATTTTGGCAGTTACAGCACGTTGTCGAAACTGGTGCTCAGTTTGGATATGCTGGCGGGTCGGTTGGAGATTTTTCCCATACTGGTGCTATTCTCGGCAAGAACATGGAAACGAAAATAGGATATGGGAACACCCACGCTGGAGCGTGGGTGTTTTGTATGATGCGATATAAATATAGATGAATGCCAACAGTTGCACTGAAAGGGACTCGAGTTGCGTTTTTGCTAATGAGCAGAAACAAGTAAGTCAACATCCCTACGGGATGCAGCCTTACTTGTTTGGACTCTCCCACGGGCTAAAAACATGCCCCCGGCATGTTTTCTTAACGCCCTTTCGAGTCCGTCTCTTCCGGCGTACCAAAAAAAGAGGAGGCATTTGCCTCCTCTTTTTTTGGTACACCGGAAGGGACTCGAACCCCCAACCCTCGGAACCGGAATCCGATGCTCTATCCATTGAGCCACCGGTGCATGCTTCACAGCCCGATTATTATAGCAAGGTTTGGTTCGTTTGTAAAGGGGTATTTTTGCGTTTGTATCCCTTATTTTGCCGACAAGTCCACGCTCCGCCGGAGAATGGAAAAAGCGGGGACTTGTTTCGGCAGTTGTAGGTAGAATTTCATTTGGGGAGTCCGGGGCTCAGTCAGAACATTGCCATCCAGGTCGATCATGCCGTCTGCGGTAAAGGGTAGGGGACGGAAATCCGGGCCCACCACTTCCAGTTCATCGTCCTGGGAGAACTTATTGTTCAGACTGCACAGCGCCAGGCCATTTTCATCACAGGATTCCACCTTGGCGCAGATCTGCCACTCTCTTAAGTATCGGGAATTTTCTGTGTACTGTCCGGGGAAGCCGTAATAAAATCCGGTGGAATAGACCCGGTGGGAAACGTGTTCCACCTCGTCGCGCCACACAGGATCGATTTCCTTGCCTGCGGCCACATCGTCGATACAATGGCGGTATGCGCCGGTGACGATAGCGGCGTAGTAGGCAGATTTTGCCCGCCCCTCGATCTTAATGCAGTCGATGCCGGCGTCCATCAGATCTTTCAGATGATCAATGGTACACATATCCCGGGAGTTGAGAATATACGTGCCCTTTTCGTCCTCATAAACGGGAAAGTATTCCCCGGGGCGTTTTTCCTCCATCAGCGCATACTGATAGCGGCAGGGCTGAGCGCATGCACCCCGATTGGAGTCCCGGCCTGTCATATAATTGCTCAGCAGGCAACGGCCGGAATAACTGACGCACATGGCACCATGGCCAAATGTTTCGATTTCCAGTTCCTTGGGTGTTTTTTGCCGGATCTCGGCGATTTCCCCCAGGTTCAGTTCCCGGGCAAGTACCACACGGCTGGCACCCAGGTCATACCAGGCCGTAGCGCATTCGTAGTTGGCAATGGATTGTTGCGTGGAAATGTGCAACTGACAATGGGGGGCGTATTTCTTTGCCAAAGTAAACGCACCCATGTCTGCCACAATCAGCGCATCCACGCCGGCATTATCCAGTTGTTCCAGATAAGCCGGAAGATTGCAGATCTCATCGTTCCGGGGCATGGTGTTGACGGTGACATGTACCTTTACCCCATGGTCGTGGGCAAAGCGCACAGCCACGGGCAGTTCCTCGGGGGTAAAGTTTCCTGCAAAGGAGCGCATGCCAAAGTCGGTGCCTGCCAGGTACACGCTGTCTGCACCGTACAGGACAGACATTTTCAGCCGTTCCATATCCCCGGCAGGGCTCAATAATTCTATCTTTTTCGTCATATTATTTCAAACTGTTCAGGAAGTTTTGGTGTTCTGTATAGGTCTTTGAGAAGTGGTGCAGGCCGGTGCTGGGATCCAAAGCATAGAAATAATACTTGGTGTCGGTGGGGGAGAGTGCGGCCTGGATGCTCAAAAGACTGGGGTTACAGATGGGGGTGGGGGGCAGACCCTTGTACTTATAGGTGTTGTAGGGGCTGTCCAGATTCTTGTCGATCACATCGGAGTTGCCACCCTGGGCATAGACGATGGTTGCGTCGATGTCCAGGAAGGGGAAGGATGCGGAATTGTTCAGACGGTTGTAGATGACGGAAGAAATGTCGTAGTTTTCGCTACTGCCGGCACTTTCTTTTTCGATCATGGATGCCACGATCATGATCTCGTACATGGAGTACTTGGAAGTTTTCAGATATTCCTTCAAATCATCGGTAAAGATATCGTCGAAACGGGCCAGGAAGCGGCGGAATACGCCCTTGGCGCTGTCACCGATATAGAATTGGTAGGTGTCCGGGAAGAGGAAACCTTCCAGGGGATATTCTGCATTTTTGTTGGTGCCCTCCAGGAACCAGTAATCGCTTTGCACCTCGTAAGACTTTAGTTCTGCTGCGGAGCAGACACCCTTTTCTTCCAGCAGGGCGAAAATCTGCGCGCAGGTATAGCCTTCCGGGATGGTGACTTTGACGGTCTCTCGATACGAAGACGTAGCAGACATACCCTTGACCAAAGCGTTGTAGTCAAAGAGCGTGTTCAGTTCAAAAGTTCCGGCGCTGATCTTTTCATCAGCACTGCTGAGGGATGCATAGAAACGGAACAACTGCTTGTACTGGATCAGTCCGGCATTGTACAGTTTATCCGCAATGGCATCAATATTACCTACATCGGCATTGGTAATGGTGATGGTGGTCACCCGGTCTTCCCGGCCAAAGGCCAGCACATCGGTAGCGCAGATCCACAGCAGACGACCCAAAGAAATGCCCGTAATAGCTACAATACCGATCCAGATGATGATGGAAGCCAGGTGGGGCAGGCCAAAGAGTCCGTACCCGTTCTTGCGCTTTGGACGCACTTTGCGATCAGAATCTTCAAAATATTCTTCTTCATTATCTTCGATGACTTCGTTCTCATCCCAGGAAATCTGGGCAGCTACCTCCGGGTCATCGAAAGCGGGCTCGGGGGTGCGGGTGGCTTCGGCATATTCGGTTTGCTGGCTTTCAATGATGGCAGTCAGATCCCACTCGTCATCTTCCTTAGACTCCCGGATGATCCGGTCTAACTCCAGATCTTCCACAGAGCCTGCAAGGTCCTGAATAGCGTCCTCACCATAGTCAGAGGAAGCCAGTAGTTCGTCCAGCCAACTGGTATCTTCCCCGGAGGGGGGATTGGTGTTTTTGTTTTCCATAATTGTTCCTCCTGTCAGCGGATCACGATCTGCTGAGCAATGGTATCGGCGGCCTTCTGACCTTTCAGTGCGGCGATCAGCGTCAGACCAAAGGGGATGGCGCATCCGGCAGAAGTGCCGGTGATCAGTTTGCCATCTTGGATGCAGGGGACATTTTCCTGCATAATGGCACTGCCCATGCCGGTTTCACAACCGGGATAGCAGGTAACCTTTTTGCCGTCAGTAATGCCCAAATCTGCCAAAACAGTAGGCCCGGCACAGATGGCGGCCACAAACTTGTTGTTTTCCCAGGCAAACTGCAGGGTATGCATAGCTTCTTTACTTGCCCGGACGGAGGCGACGCCTCCCAGACCGCCGGGAAGAATGATCATCTCCAAGTTTGTCAGATCCATTTCTGCCAGTGTGATATCTGCCTCAATGCCGATATTGTGGCCACCGTATACGGTCTTGGCATTTACGCCTACGGTCAGCACCTCCACACCTGCCCGGCGCAGAAGATCCAACGGTGCGATGGCTTCGGTTTCTTCAAATCCTGTGCCCAGCAACATGTAGACCATGATTATCCCTCCATACAAGCCTTGACCAAGGCATAGATCTCCTCATGGATATCTTCGATACTGCGCATTTTGCCGTCTTTCACGCAGTTGATAATATGCCAGCCATAGTAACCGGCGGCCTTGCGGCCCATTTCCCGGCAGGTGGCTAAGTAATCGGTGTTTTGCTCGTGGATGTCTGCCTTGGTGTTGGTCTGCTGCTCCCGGCTGCGCATGAGTTGCTCGGTGAAAGCAGTGGGAACATCCAGGTAGATCACCAGGTCGGGACAGGGCATCCCCAGTTTGTCATACTCAAATTCATACAGCCATTTCAAAAAATCCTGCTGCTTTTCGGCAGGCTCTTTGGAAGTCTGATGGACGGCGTTGGAAGTGGTGTAGCGGTCAGACAAGATCAGTCCGCCGTTGTCGTACCATTCGCCCCATGCCTTTTTATAGGAGGCGTAGCGGTCCACTGCATAGAAAGCAGAGGCGGCATAGGCGTTTACATCGGATGGGTCTGTGCCGAATTCACCGCCCAGGTACATGCGGATCAGAGCAGAACTGGGCTCGGAATACTGGGGGAACACCAGTTTTTGAAATTCAATACCCTCAGCGGTGACGCGCTCGGTCAGTTTTTTGAATTGTGTGGACTTGCCGGAACCGTCAGTTCCCTCAATTACAATCAGTTTGCCCATTTTTACAACGCCTCCTGCGTATAGCGATACTATGATATCATAGAATACCATATTTTTTTTCGTTTGGCAACACTTTGCCGCCATTTTTCCGGTTGGGTTGCGCAGAATGGGGAACTGTGATATGATAAACAAAATGAAAAGGGGGAACGCGGATGAAATATATTATCTTCGATATGGACGATACCTTGCTGAATGATAGACGGGAGGTTTCACCCTATACCCTGGAAATTTTGAAAAAAGTGCAATCCATGGGACACAAACTGGTGTGTAATACCGCCCGGTCCAAGGCGTTCAATCAAAAATACTTTGACCAAATTAAGCCGGACTATGCCATTTTGAATGGCGGTTCTTTGATCATAGACCGGAACGAAAATGTGGTTTTCTGTGCGGAAGTGGAGGCACCGACACTTCATGCGGTGCTTGCGGACCTGTTGAAGATCACCGATGATGTTTTTGTGCAGACCCAGGATCAATTTTACTCCCATAAAGGCAGGCATACCATTCAAAAAGCAGTGCCATTTGATTTTTCTACGGAGGCATTCCCGTTCCCGGCCCAGAAGATCGTTACCGATGTGAAGGACGATGCCCGAGCCCAGGCTTTGGCAGATAAGTACAATCTGGCGTTTACCACCTATATGGGCGGTACATTCCGCCGGTACAATCACATTGGCGCTACCAAGGCTTTGGGTAATCGCAACTTGATGAAATTGACCGGCGGAAAAGCGAAAGATATCATTGCATTTGGTGACGATTACGGAGATTTCGATATGCTTCGGGAAGCCGGGGTAGGGGTAATGATGAAAAACGGCCGCCCGGAACTTTTGGGTAAGACCAGCCATATCAGCGGATATACCAATGATGAAGATGGAGTTGCCAATTTTTTGGCAACATATTTTGCAATTGAATAAAAAATTCTCCCCACATGGGGAGAATTTTTATTTCTTCTTGATATCGTAGCGCAGGATGCCGATGATGATGGATGCAAAGCACAGAATTTCGCATCCAATGCCGCCAATGGACACATGGGCGATATTGTAGATGATCCAACAGGTGGAATTCACAAATCCCATAATGCGGATTTGACCGGCATGGGTCATGTTAAAGGATATGGTCAGTACGATCATGCCGATGGTGGGAAGAAGTTCCAAAATCAGATTGGTCACCGTGGCTGGCGTACCAAATACTGCAAAGGTCAGCACATAGGCTGCAAGGCAGAGCGCAATGAAGATACCTACCCATATTTTGCATGCCTTTGCAGAACGTTCCTTATAAAATACCAAACCACGAAGAACGGCGATGGTATTCAAAAGAAATCCGGCATAAGCACCTAAAATTAGATAATGTATTGCAAATAACGCACCACCGGTAGCCTGTACGGCAATCAATGCGGATTTTTTCTTTTGCTGATAAGAACCTACCACGCAGGCAAGACCTGCAATGCTCAAAATTTGTGCGAATGTTTCCATAAAACCTCCTTGGTGAACAAAAAACGCCATCGGTAAGCCGATGGCGTAATTGGTGGCATGGGAATCAGATGGCCCGCTCAACCTTGTTGGAACGGAGACATCTGGTACAGGCGTACACATGGCACGGAGTACCGTTGACCACCGCCTTGACACGCTTCACATTGGGCTTCCAAGTACGATTGGAACGTCTGTGGGAGTGGGAAACCTTAATGCCGAAGGTAACGCCCTTGCCACAAAAATCACACTTAGCCATTCACTGCACCTCCTATCTCCATGATAATCTCAAAAATATCGCCTTTTTCACAGGCGCTAAGATATGATACCAAAGTTTGCCGAAAAAAGCAAGTGTTTTTTTCGCGAATTTATTATTTTTTTGTTTTTGCTAAAAAAATAACGGATTATTCCTGCTCTTTGGGGCGTTTATACCGGCCTTGTGGGGCCCATTCGGGTAGGGGAAAGCGTTGCATAGCACCGAAAATGCGCTCTTTCAGATCGGGATACGTCTGAGAGAGATCGTAAACCAGTTTTTTGATCTCCTCCCGCTTCGTGTGCTTGTCCACCGGACAGCGATTATGCACCACCGGAAGTTCTATTCGGTCGGCAAAGTTTCGTGCTGTCTTTTCATGGACATAAAGCATAGGGCGAATTTGGATGACCCCGGTGCGGTCCAAATCTGTTACCGGCTGAAAACAACTGATGCGGCCCTCATAAAAAAGAGACATAACAAAAGTTTCTACCGCATCATCATAATGATGCCCCAGTGCGATCTTACGGATACCCAGATCCACGATGGCCTGGTTCAACGCACCACGGCGCATTTTGGAGCACATGGAGCAGGGATTTTTCTCCTTGCGGTGGTCGAAAATAATCGGTCCGATCTGTGTATATATAATATGGTATGGCACGTCCAGTTTTGCGCACATATCTGCGATGCCGGAGAAATCCATTCCCAGGCCCATATCGATGGTGATGGCATCTAAAGTGAAATCCATATACTGACGAAGTCCGGCCAGTACCTGCAGGAGCACCAGGGAGTCCTTGCCACCGGAAACGCCGACAGCGATGCGGTCGCCCGGGCTTATCATATTGTAATCTTCTATGCACCGGCGCACCAGGCCCATCATCTTCTGCATAATTGGAATTCCTCCGTAAATTTATAAAAATGCAAATTTAGAATACGAGAGAATACGGGAGAAAAAACGAGATATTCCGAGTTTGCATATAATTTCAGAAAATTTATCAAAAAATCGGTTGACATTTGAAAATCCATGTGATATAAAGGTCAGGCGATTTGAAGACATTGTACAACATGTACAGAAAAATGTCAAAATATTTTACCTATTGGAGGAAGTAATATGTCCAGCACTCTTTTGAAGAAAGAGACCCTGGAGCGTAAGTGGTACGTCGTTGACGCCGCTAACAAGCCCCTGGGCCGCACCGCTGTTACTGTAGCTAACCTGCTGCGTGGCAAGCACAAGGCTGATTTCACCCCTAACGTTGATTGCGGAGACTTCGTCATCGTTATCAACACCGACAAGGCTATTCTGACCGGCAAGAAGCTGGAGCAGAAGACCTACTACCGCGTCACCGGCTGGATCGGTGGCCTGAAGGAGACCAAGGCTCGCGTTATGATGGAGAACCGCTCTGACTACGCTATGGAGCTGGCTGTCAAGGGTATGCTGCCCAAGAATACCCTGGGCCGTAACGCTCTGACCCGTCTGCACCTGTACAAGGGTGCTGAGCATGCACACGTTGCTCAGAAGCCCGAGGCATGGACACTGGACTAATTGGAGGTAACTGAACTATGTACGAGAGCAAGAAGAAGTATTTTTACGGCACCGGCCGTCGCAAGTCCTCCGTTGCCCGTGTTCGCGTTTACGAGAACGGCACCGGTTCCATCACCATCAATGGCCGCGATATCAACGATTACTTCGGTCTGGAGACCCTGAAGTTGGTTGTCAATCAGCCCCTGGTCACCACCGCTATGGTTGGCAAGGTCGACATCGTTGTCACTGTTGCAGGCGGCGGCGTTTCCGGCCAGGCCGGCGCTATCCGTCACGGCATTTCCCGTGCTCTGATCCTGCTGAACCCCGAGTTCCGCGCTGCTCTGAAGGCTGCTGGTTTCCTGACCCGCGACCCCAGAATGAAGGAAAGAAAGAAGTACGGCTTGAAGGCTGCCCGTCGCGCACCCCAGTTCTCCAAGCGTTGATCATTCGACTGCATACTTGTACAGCAGGTTTCCGCAAGGAAGCCTGCTGTTTCTTTCTGCAACAAAGTACCCCCGAAAACGCTGTGTTTCGGGGGGTGCTTATTATATAGAGTTGGTTGCTGATTCGTCAAAGGTGAGAAACTTATACGCAGGAATATTTAATGCTTTTGAGATTTCAAAGAGGGTATCAAGAGAGATCGCTTTGTTAATATTGGGGGCCTCAACATGACCGATAAAAGCGGGACTGCGGTTTATTTTTTCTGCCAGTTGTTCCTGTGTCATACCGCGTAATTTTCGGTAATATGCAATTTTTAAGCCAAGTTGCATATACTCGGACTCGTATGCCAAATTCATAACGCCACCTCACTATGTATAGTTTAACAAATTTATAAAACTATTGACATGCACGAAAAGATATGATACACTATCTGACAGATATAGAATAATGCTTAGCAGTTACGCGTCCGTATGCAAACTGCTATGGAGGCGGTGTTTAGGAATGAAAAGTACATTTAAATATTTGGTATTCTTTCTTGCGATCTTGCTGATAACAAGTAATTTGCCTGCATGTAACAGTAAAATAGAACGATCTGAGTACACGAGTCGGGAACGGATATACGAAGAATCGCAATCCATTATAGCGGAAGAGTTATTATATCCGCCGTCTGCAGTATTTCCGGAATTTGAAAGTGCATTCGTATTGGATAATGGAGAAGAAATTGTTTATGAGGATGTTATATATCATACTTATACGGTTACTGCATATGTGGACAGTCAAAATGCGTTCGGGGCGATGCTCAGATCAGAATATCAAGTGATTATCGGAATACCTGTGGATGATGATTGGGATTATGTTTATTATGAAGTAGTATATTTAGATTAGTTTTGAAAAGCAAAGTAATATAAAGAATAAAAAGTACGAGGTGTAAAAAATGGGTCTTGTCAGCAAACTTGGCGATGCAGTGGTGAAAGGTATCACGGATGCGCAAACGGTTAGAGTGCCGTATGATGTACTTACTCAATTAGTAGCGGAAGAATTTATTTCCGGTGCAGAGGATGCTTTTTTGGGAAAAGTATTAAAAACAGCGAAGGGTGGCTTTTTCTTTCCGAAAGAAATGAAGTCAAAAAATGAAAGATATGATTTTCATGTTGGAACCAGGCCGAATGGGTGTGCGTTGCTAAACAGTAAGCCGGTGTGGGTACTGGATCATGAAGCCAATCAATTCTATCAGCTCGACAAAAATATTAAGTGGAAGAAATTCTACAAGGCAATCAAAACGGCGGTGCAGTTAGAAAAGATCAACAGAAACAGATAATTGTTTGCGCTATTTACAGCCGGTTCCCAAAATGGAATCGTCCGGGGCATTGCGCCCCGGACGATTTTCTTATTTATTTAATTGTGCAAGGGCTTTTTGTATCGCAGGCAAAGCACCTTCAGGAGAATCAATATCCCATACCGCGCTTTCCATGGGACAAAAGCCGTCTTTGGCGCGGTTTTGTATCGCTCTGACCAATTGGTCGTACTCCGTTGGGATGCCTGCTCTTTGCAACACAGCAAGCGCAGGCTCGCTAATTACGCGTGCATACAGGCACTTTATATTCAATAGACAGTAGAGAAATGCTGCAGCCTTGCCAACGACTTTGTCGGCAACTGAAAAACCGGCAACATTTACTTGCTGTTCAATAAGATCCAAAAGCGGACGCACACCCCGGCGTTTGTCTGTGAGAATCACTTCATCACCGCACAAAACGCAGGTGTTATCTGTCTCGTTTAGAAGCATCTTTGCTTTTGTGAGATTTTTGCAGTTCATGTTACTCCTCCTGAGTTTTCTCAAACAAACATACCATAATTCTACAGGAAAATCAAATATTCTAATGTATAATGTGGTACAACCCTGTCGATACTTTCAAATCAGGAGGCGATTTATATGAAATTAAAGGATATCATGAGCTCAAATGTGATTAAGATCCATCCTCAGGAGAGTGTTGCGGTAGCGGCGCGACTGCTGGCGCACCATAACATTGGTGTATTGCCTGTATGTGGTAGCGACGGCAAGATTTGCGGCATGGTGACAGACCGTGACCTGGTGACACGCTGCATGGCAACAAATCGCACGCCGGAACAAACAAAGGTAGAAGATGTGATGACCGGCAGGATCGTTTCAGCATCACCCAATATGGATGTAGCCGTGGCGGCATATCTGATGGGCAGGGAACAGGTGCGGCGCTTACCTGTAATCGATAACGGAAAATTGTGCGGCATGGTAAGCGTGGGAGATTTGGCCGGAAAAGAAGAGAGCAGCTACGATGCGGCAGAGGCTCTTGAGGGAATTTGCTCAAATCTAAGCCAAAAATAACACCCTGTTTTGTGCATAAAAGAAAAAGAGAAAAAATTGCAAAAAACAATAAAATTTTGCTTGACAACAGAAACTTGGTGTGTTATCATAGCAAAGTTCGCGGCGGCGAGCGCGTGTACCTTGTAAATTGAATAATGTGAGACGAACTATAAACACCTTGGACAATTGATAATAATGGATTGTTTAAGCGATGTATATCGAAAATAACAGCCAACGAAATTCTTGAGTAAAATTTGCTAGACAAATTATTCAAAATGATTTTAGAGCTTCGGCTTTAAGATACAACTTTTTGAGAGTTTGATCCTGGCTCAGGACGAACGCTGGCGGCGTGCCTAACACATGCAAGTCGAACGGGGTTACGGAAGCTTGCTTTTGTAACTTAGTGGCGAACGGGTGAGTAACGCGTGAGAAACCTGCCTTTCAGTGGG
>JAZOLS010000058.1:0-34823 GCA_045653245.1 Faecousia sp. | reverse complement strand
TGTTCAGTATGATCCCGCAGAAGCCCTGGATCTGGTTGTGAAGGGTGCTTCCGCAAAGTTCGACGAGACTGTCGAGCTGCACATTAAGTTGGGTGTCGACTCCCGTCACGCTGACCAGCAGGTCCGCGGTGCCGTGGTTCTGCCCAACGGCACCGGTAAGACCGCTCGCGTTCTGGTCTTCACCAAGGATGCTAAGATCGATGAGGCTAAGGCTGCTGGCGCTGACTATGTTGGTGGCATGGAGCTGGTCGAGAAGATCACTAAGGAAAACTGGTTCGAGTTCGACGTTGTCGTGGCTTCCCCCGACATGATGGGTGTCGTTGGTCGTCTGGGTAAGGTTCTGGGCCCCAAGGGTCTGATGCCCTCTCCCAAGGCCGGCACCGTGACCCCCAACGTTGGCGCTGCTGTTACCGAAATCAAGGCTGGTAAGGTTGAGTACCGTCTGGACAAGACCAACATCATCCACTGCCCCATCGGTAAGGTTTCCTTCGGTGCTGAGAAGCTGGCCGAGAACATGGACACTCTCGTCAAGGCTGTTGTGAAGGCTAAGCCCGCCGCAGCTAAGGGTCAGTATATCAAGTCCTGCACCGTGGTTTCCACCATGGGCCCCGGCGTGAAGGTTTCTACCGCTAAGTATCTGTAAGATTATAGATGCAAATAACCTCCTGCGGAAAACCGCAGGAGTTTTATTTTATACTTTCCGACCTGTGAGGCTGTTTGCCAAGTCAATCAAATACTCGGTATCGTCAAATACATTTAAGTAGTCGATCGCCATTGCAGTATAGCGCGCAACGAGTTGTTCGCATTTTTCAAGGCCGTACAAGCGAACAAAGGTATTCTTTGTTGTGTCCGTTCCAACGCCCTTGCCCAGTTCTTCCTGCGTGCCGATCACATCCAACATATCATCCCGGATTTGGAAGGCCAATCCAAGCAATCCTGCAAAACTGCAGGCTGCCTGTAACTGCGCCTCACTGCCACCACCGGCGATCACACCCAATGCACAGGATGCATTGATGAGAGCACCGGTCTTCCGGGATTGAATGTCCAAAACTTCCTGTTCGGAAAGTTCCCGTTCTTCGCTCAAAATATCCAACACCTGGCCGCCTACCATACCCAGTGAACCAATGTTCTCCGCAAGAACAGATACGGCAAAGGCAATATCCTTAGCAGGCAGATCTGCGGATGTAACGCAGGCAAAAGCATCAGACAGCAGTGCGTCACCTGCAAGAATGGCCATCCCCTCCCCAAAAACCTTATGATTGGTGGGCTTTCCACGGCGGAAATCATCATTATCCATGGACGGTAGATCATCGTGGATCAAACTGTATGCATGGATCATTTCAATGGCGGATGCAAAATGCGCTGCCTTTTTCCAATCACCACAGCACAAACGACAAAATTCCAGTGCAAGGATAGCGCGCAGACGCTTGCCGCCGCCAAGCACACTGTACTCCATGGCATCATAAAGCACTTTCTGAGGTTCGTTATGGAATCGGGCAAACCATTCTTTTAAAAATTCTTCGGTATATTCCCGATATTGTTTAGAAATCTCATCCAATTTCATCTTGAAACTCCTCAAATGTAGGATTGCCATCGGCACCCTTTACCACCTTTTCGATCTGCATTTGGGCATTATCCAGCATTTTTCCGCACTGACGCACCAAATCCGTACCTTCCTGGAACAACTTCAAAGATTCGTCTAATGCCACATCCCCACGTTCCATAGCGCGAACGATCTGCTCCAAGCGCTGCATATTGCCTTCAAAAGTAGCATTTTTCTCGTTCATTTCCCATTCTCCTTTACATCAGTGACCATGGCAGACACCCTGCCATCGCCCACTGTAATTGCGATCTCATCTGCAATTTCCACCTGACGGACACTTCGAAGCACAGTACCGTCCTTTTTCTGAGCCATGGCATAACCCCGGGTCAACACTTTTAATGGACTCATCGCATCCAATTTCGCCGTCTGCTCCACAAAGCGTCGACGTTTACGCTCGACATGCTGCGACTGGGCAGAAACAAGGCGGTTCTTTAACAGTAATACATTTTGCTTTCGTTGCTCCAAATAAGCGGTAGGACTACGCAGTGCAGGGCTGTCTGCAAGGGCTTTCAGGTGCTGCCCGCCGGCCTTGACCTGTCGGGTCAGGGATGTTGCCATGGCAGCAGAATAGCCGTCCAACACCTGCAAGAGCGCCTCTTGATCAGGCGCACCGAGTTCCGCTGCGTTAGACGGGGTCGCAGCGCGTAGATCGGCCACATAGTCCGAGATTGTCACATCCGGTTCATGGCCAACCGCAGAGATCACAGGGATCTCAGAATCATATATAGCGCGGGCTACGCGCTCATCGTTAAACGCCCACAGATCCTCGATAGATCCACCACCGCGCCCAACGATCAGCAGGTCTGCTAATTTGTAGCGGTTTGCATACCGAATCGCACCCACAATCTCCAGAGGTGCTTCCACGCCCTGGACTCGCACTGGGAACAACCGCACCTTTGTCAGCGGATAACGTTTACGCAGAATGCGAAGCATATCATGCACTGCTGCACCGGCAGAACTGGTAACAATACCGATCACACCAGGATACTTGGGAAGCAGTTTCTTATGGGCTGGATCAAACAGCCCCTCCCCTGCCAGTTTTGCCTTTAACTGCTCAAAAGCAGCGTGAAGATCCCCAATACCGTCCATAGCCATTGCGGAACAGTACAACTGATATGCGCCATCCCTGGGAAATACGGAGATCTTGCCCATAGCAATGACTTTCATGCCATTTTCCGGCCGGAAACGTAGACGAACAGCGCTGCTCTTAAACATCACACACTTCAGCGCTCCGCCCTCATCCTTCAGCGTGAAATAATGATGGCCGGATGGATACATCTTATAGTTACTGATCTCACCCCGAACCGCTACCGATCCCAAAAGCGGGTCAGCGTCCAACCGGGCGCGGATATATTCATTGATTTGTGTGATGGAAAGGACCTGTTGTTCCATATTATCCCTCCGCAATTCGGTTGGCCAATACGGCTACGCCCATGGCATTATCCGTAGAGAACTGGGGCTGTGCAAAAATAGGATTCCATTCTTCCATTCGCCTACGGAGCATGGAATTGGATGCCACACCGCCGGAGAAGACCACAGGTAAACCCGGATAGACTTTTCTCGCATTCTTTGTTGCAATAAAAACAGCCTCTGCCACACAGCGCAAAGCATAGGCAGCCGTTTCAGCCGGGATACCTTTTGTTGCATGGAATTGTTGCACCTTGTTCTGTACACCGGACAGTGAAAACTCCATTTCCGGGCATTTTACCTTAAAAATATCGGGCATTTGGGCAGCTTGGCTCAGTTCATCCAAGTGCTTTCCTGCCGGAAAAGGCAGATCGAGCATTACGCCCGTACGGTCAATAAGCTGACCGGCAGAAATGTCAGTTGTGCCACCAATGCGTGTGCATCGGACATTTTTTCCATCCGGCTCAACGAGCAATAACTCGGTTGTACCCCCGGACAAATGCCAAGCCAAATGTGGTGCATCCATCAGATCCATACGACCTGCACTCCATAAAGATGCGGCCACATGTCCTTGCTGATGGGAAACCTCAATAAGTGGAACATTCAATGCATCCGAAAGGAGTTTTGCATGGCTGTAGCCCACCATGAAGCAGGGCATATAACTGCCATCTATCGCCCGCGGGCGGGTGGAAACGCCCACTGCACAAATACGCCTTCCTTGCAAATGGGAAAACAGCCTGCCGGAAAGCTCCGGCAGGCTTTTAATATGGGCAAATACAGCGTCAGATTGACGCAGGCCAAGTTCGCCCTGTTTCACAGGGAGTAACCGGGAGCAATTTTCCCCTTCCCCTGCACCAAAATACGCAATGGAGGTGGTGTAATTGCTGGTATCGATGCCAATGGTGATCATTATGCTTCCTCAGAATTCTGACTGCGGGCAAAAGAGCCCAAAATACCGTTTACAAATGCACCGGTGTCATCGCCGTCGTACTTCTTGGCAAGACGGACAGCCTCAGAAACCGCAACGCCTGTTGGAACATCCTCCACAAACAGGATCTCAAAAATAGCAAGTTGCATCACAGAACGAGCAAGACGGGAGATACGGGATACGTCCCAACCGATGGAATACTTCTGAATTTCTCCATTCAGCATATCCTGGCGGTTGGCAACACCGGCAACCACATTGTCAATATATGCCAATTGCGCACGGGACGGACGCTCTTCGTAAACCTCGTTTTCTTCAGACAGCAACTTGTAGTATTCCTTTTCCAGACGGGTTGCTACCACCACATCCGGTTCCTCTCCGGTGAAGCCCTGAGAGTAAATCAAATGTACCGCCAGTTCTCTGGCGTTTGCTCTTGTCATAATGTCTCCTTACTGACGGGCAATGCCGCAAACATTGACGTTGACGACCACAGCATCCACACCGGTCATGGACTGCACAGAACCAATGATTGCTGTCTGAACAGCACCTGCGATGGAAACCACACTCTGGCCGTAGCCAATGATCACATCTACATCAATGGTGATAGAATTATCATCCGCAATGGTGATCTTCATACCCTTACCCCACTTCTTACCGATCATATCGGCCAATTCAGCGGCAGGCTTGGTATTGATGCTAACAACACCGTCCACTTCGGATACCGCATGGGTCACGATGCTGCAAATCACATCTTCAGAGATCATAACGGAGCCATTGTCCTGAATTTGGGTAATATACTGCTTATTATCAGCCATATTTTTATCCTCCCGGTTGTTACATGCCTATATCGGCATAATACTTTTTGTTAGTATACCAAAAAATGCGCCGGTAGTCAATCATTCTTTCCAAAGAAACAGTCCTGCTGAAATTTCAGCAGGACTGAATATTACTGTACCTCAACAACGCGGATATGTTCCATAGAGAATTCTGTTTGGCTAAGCACGATGTCAGCGATCACGGCAATATCCTGATTGTCCATGCCGCCCTCGGGAGACGCAACTGCAACCGAGATGCCGGTGTCAGACATATAGGCCACACAATCAACATAACCTTTGGCAATCACAAGACTCTCAATCTGTGCCTCGCTCAGTGCTGTTTGTACAATTTTTTCTAGTTGTTCGCCGGATTCCTTCTGCTGATCGGAATCGCCATAGGACATGGCTTCCTGCAAAAGATTGACAGCACTATCCCGTGCTTCCTGCCGGGACAGACGGACAGCGGCAAAGTAATCCGAAGTCACATTGCTGTTCATATTATCTACCGTCGTGTCCATAACAACCCCGTTCTGAGACAGCACGGTTTCAGCATCCAGTTTATCTGTCAGATCTGTCACTTTTTCCGCACTTGTGTACATCCAATTTACGTAAATTCCGGCGCAGACTACCAAAAGGACAGACGCAGCCATAAGATTTTTCTTCCACTTATTCATAAAAATTCCTCCATTCATTTCATTTTCAATACAGAAATTTGGCTGGAATCAAGGCCCGTCACCTTAGAAACCGCATCTTTAATAGCCAGGCACACATTGGCACTGTCCGCCCCCTGGCATAGAACAATCGCACCCCTGTAAGTCGGGGAAATGATCTGCTGCACCAAGCCATCCTGCACCCGGTTCTCCCCTGTGATGATAACAGTATCCTGCCGGTCTGCGGATGGTGTATCCGTCTGATAGATCACCTGCTCTCCGGACGCAACGGTAAGCATCACCTGCACCCGGCCAGCGCCTTTTATATTGGAAAGGATCGCCTCCAACTCCTTATCCAGGGAGTCCGTCTGTACCGTCGGAATCTCTATGGTTTGTGTTTCTGTTTTCTTACTTCCGGGAATCAACATCAATCCTACCCCCACAAGCAGGATCAACACCATGTACTTGTACTTTCCAACCCATTGAGACGTTTTCTCCCGCACTGCTCTTATGTCCATATCTGATCCTCCCGTTTGATCCCCAGCCTTTCTGTCAGGATATTGGAAATTGCCCGTCGCGCATAAGGAGAAACTTCCCCCGTCAGTCTCACCTGTTTTGGGATCGGAATATCATCCTCGGACAGGATCACCTCCACTGCAAGTTCACAATCCAAAGCTTTGGCTTCGTCTAAAATGTATGCCTGGGTTCTGTCAATTATGCTTTGTCGATATGAATCCTTGGCCAACATTTCTCCGTCCGTCACAAAGGTCTCCCCGTTCGCTGTGATACTATCCGTCCAATTCAGAATGTTGTCAAGGGAAATGTTCACCCAGGGACGAATCACTGCCAAAAGCATCAGAAGTCCGGACAAAAACTTTACACACGTTCCCACCACGCTTTTGGTGTTCAACATAGACGTAACAATACCGCACAGCACTGCCGCTGCAATCACACCAATAAGATATTCCCGAACTGCGTCCATTATCCCATTCCTTTCATAAAACAAATGGTACTGATGAGCATTAGGAAACTGATGGTACCCGTCATGCCCAACAGCAGGCCCATAGCAGAGGAAAAATCTTCGATCAGGTCCGATGCTTCCTTAACACCGAAAACACCGCACAGGACTGCGGTGAGTTTTAAAAGCAGATACTGTACACCGATCTGCAGAAATGGTGTAATAAACAATGCTGCAACTGCCAGCAAGCCATAAATGCCCACAGCATTTTTCATGACTCCTGCACCCACGATCACCGCTTCTGAAGCATCTGACAAGATTCCTCCCACAACAGGTACAGCGCCGGAAATGGTAAGTTTTGCGGCTTTCACAGCTGCGGCATCCGCTGTTCCTGTGATGACGCCGGTAATACTCAAATATCCGGTAAAAATATAAAGAATTGTTTTCATGCTCCATGTGACCAGCCATTTTACAAAATCTCTGAGTTTCTTAAGCAGATCTTCCGTAACTGCACTGTTGGCAATCGACAACGCCAGGAAAATATACACAAGCGGTACCAGCAATTTCCCAATAACGGATGTAAGCAGTGTGTCAAAAACCGCTGTTCCTGCATATAAAGCAGTCGCCCCTGTGGCGCCGCCCTGTGCTGCAAGAGCAGCGGTCATTGTGGGTAACAAGAGTTTGCCGTAATCACTGATTTGCGTCACTGTATCGGCACAGAGATTTACCATTGCGCTCGCTTGTCCAAGCAAGATTGTCGCCAATGCCAATGTACTGACCAAACGTACCACCGTTTTGCTGTTTCCGGGCATTGCATTGAAGATGGATGCCAACAATACCACCGCTGTCATTGCCAGGCAACTGCCGACAGCAGCAGTCAGATCCGGTGCAAATTTGACAATTGCAGAACGGATCACCGTCCATAATCCCTGGGCAAAACTCTCCGTTTCCGCAGGCATAAGATCTTGTACACTGTCCGGCACGGTCGGCGCGGTGATATCCATTGCGGAAACCGGCATTGCAAGCAGCAATACCAGTACCAGTAGCATACCGATGCGTTTCATAATCCCCCCAGTATCTGCTGAAGCAGTTCGATGATACTGTTGATCAGCGGTATAGAAAGCCACAAAACAGCCACTGCACCCAATATCTGCATCGTCTTTCCCAGGGCCGCATTGCCGGCATCTGCGCAGATCAAAGAACTCATTTCCACCACCAAACCGATACCAACAGCCTTAAGCACTACACTGAGCCATTCCGGTTGCAGGTCTCCCAGATTCTGCAGTTGCCGCAGCAGTTCCACCACCGGATGAAAGAACTGAAATGCCACCACAAATACCAGACAACACGCACCAAGACTGAGAATGAGTGCGTATTCTTTCCCCTGCTTGGAAAGAATGATCCATAATACCGTTGCTGCCAGCACTCCTGCAGCCGTCTGTAAAAATCGCTCCATCAGAATTCAAACAGGGTCTTGACCAGGTCAAACAGATCCGCAATTTTCTGCGCGATCATCATTAAAACCACCACAAGACCTGCCAAAGTCGTCATGGTCGCTTGCTCTTCCCGCCCGGACCGGGAAAGCACCTGGTTCAAAATAGACACAATAATGCCAATGGCTGCGATTTTAAATACCAAATCAATATCCATACTCAAAACAACAAGATCGCCAGGGCTGCCCCGGCGCAAAAGCCCAATGTCTGATAACTGCGCAGGCGCTGCGACTGCTGATGTTCCATAACTTCCAACTGTGCCATGCAGGATTGCCTGCATCTTTCAAAAGCCGTCAACTGCCCCGAAAGGTCAAAACGGCCCAAGGTCTGTCCCAAAGATTGCAACTGTGCCGATACCTGACTGGGAAGTCCACTCATATCTTTCAAAACCGTAATTGTGCAAACACCCACATCCGGAGATACCTGCTCGTCCATCGCCTTGGCAAGGGCCAGAAAGAAATCTCTCAAAGACCCTTTTGTCTGCTCAGCGCCAAAACGACACAGCTCCGGCAGCGGTGTCAACCGATATTCCAATTCGCAGATCATACGTTCCATTACTTGCGTAAGTTGATGCAGTGCTGCTGTTTCTCTGCGGTGATTAACTGCCATTAAAATACCGTAGCCTCCGCAACCAACGATAATCAAAATTGCACCTGCCAGCTTTATGTACATAATTCCATCCTTTCCAAGTTCCAGGACTTGTCCCTGCTTAGTACAATTACTTGTGTGAACAAACCACTTTCCACCAATGGCCGATATACCGGACGACGCTTCAGGTCATTACAATGAGAGGCATGGGCAGTTGCAAGCAAGTCTACGCCACACCATGCAGCATTCAGAAGCGCCTGACAATCCTCAGAAGCCGTAATCTCGTCCACAGCGATACAATTTGGCCCCATTGTTCTCAGCGCCATCTCAACGCCCTGTGCCTTGCTGCACCCGGTTAGAATATCCGTTCTCGGTCCACAATCAAAGATATCACCGCTCGGAAATAACTCCCCACGTTCGTCCACAACCGAAACGGCTGTTCCATATTCTGAGCGTATACGGATCAAATCTCTTAAAAGTGTAGTCTTTCCTACTCCCGGTGGGCCAAGGATCAGCAATGAACCTTTTGAGGGGACACGGTTTCCAATTCCAACAAACGCCCTTGCGACACGAACGCATAGGGAAGTTGCTGTTCGTATCCCCACCACAGAACCAGCTTGTATCACACAATCCCCACAAAGACCGATTCTGTGTCCACCCGGCGCTGTAATATATCCTTGCGAAGCTGTAGATGCCGCCCATGGAGAATATTTACTTGCGGTATTGACCACATATTGGATATCCTGGGGTGTGGCTTTTGATAACAGCATGTGCGAGCGTCCTGTAAGTATCAGTTCCACAGGTCTATTCAGGCGAAGATGCAATTCATTCAGGGATTCTCTGCCCAGGTTGTCCACTTCCGTACGCAATCGGGGCGGTAAAACGGACAGAAATTCATTCCATGCACATTTCATTTCCATCACTCCTACCTCAGCCTATGCTTTGGATTTTGGATTATGCCAATAAAAAATCCCACTGCCGTTTTCTCATGCCATTGCGAATCAGTGGCCGATGTCACTGGTATGGCAATCCCCTTAAATGTGGGGTATTCCCACGCCAGTTAGTGAACTGGCTCGGAATGAGCGTTAATAAAGCAGTGGGATTTTCAATTAAAATAAACTTACCTGACTGGTGTCCGGAAGGGATCCGAATGCGCCACCATCCTTCAGCATTTGAATGTGGGTCTTGGAGACCTTGGGGCACGCAGCGGCCACTTCTTCAATGGAAAGGAAAGTCTTTCCATCGCGGCCATTAACCAAGTCCTTTGCCGCATTTTCACCCAAGCCGGAAATGGCGACAAATGGCGGACGAATTTTACCGTCTTCCACCACAAATCGGGTTGCCTGACTCTTATACAGGTCAATGGGTAGGAACTCATAACCTCGCAGATAGAACTCATAGCAGACTTCCAGCGTAGTCAACAGGTCTTCATCCTTATCTGTGGCATTCTCATTGTTATCAATGGCCTCGAGATTGGCCTTAACAGCATCCAGTCCCTGGGTCATCATCACAGCATCGAAACCGCCTTTCTGACTGCGCCGATAGAAATATGCCGCATAGAAAGCCAGAGGATGGTAGACCTTGAACCAGGCAATACGGAACGCCATCATAACATACGCAACCGCATGGGCTTTGGGAAACAAATACTTGATCTTCTTGCACGAACCAATGTACCAATCCGGCACACCGGCATCTTTCATTTCCTGCTCCGCCCCATCCGGCAAGCCCTTGCCCTTACGGACCATCTCCATGATCTTAAAGGCCCGTTTTTCCGGCAAGCCCATGGAGATCAGATACAGCATAATGTCGTCACGACAGCCGATGGTTCCGTCCACAGTGGTGGTTTTGGAAGTGATCAGATCCCGGGCATTGCCCAGCCACACATCCGTGCCGTGGGTATAGCCGGAAATACGCACCAAGAAGTCAAACTTCTTTGGCATGGTATCCAGCAAAACGCCGCGAGTAAAACGGGTATTGAACTCCGGCACGGCAACTGCACCTGTTGGGCCAAGGATGGGGTCATTCTCATAACCGAGAACCTTGGATGAGGTGAAAATGGACATGGTATTGGGGTCATCCAAGGGAATGGTCTTGGCATCCACACCGGTAATATCCTCCATATAGCGGATCATAGTGGGATCATCGTGACCCAGCATATCCAGTTTCAGAAGATTTTCTTCCATGGAGTGATATTCAAAATGTGTGGTGATTTGATCAGAATTGGGGTCATCTGCCGGGTGTTGTACGGGACAGAAATCCCAAATCTCATTCTCCTGCGGAATAACCACCAGGCCGCCGGGATGCTGTCCGGTCGTCCGGCGAACGCCCACACAACCTGCTGCAAGGCGACCCTCTTCCGCCCTGGATGCGGTTTTATTGCGCTCTGATAGGTACTTTTTTACATAACCAAATGCGGTTTTCTCCGCAACTGTACCGATGGTACCTGCCCGGAACACGTGGGACGAACCGAACATAGAGATACAGTATTGGTGTGCTTTCGCTTGGTACTCACCAGAGAAGTTCAAGTCAATATCCGGCACTTTGTCACCGCCGAAGCCAAGGAATGTCTCAAAGGGGATGTTAAATCCGTCTTTTTCCATCTTCGTACCGCAAATGGGGCAATTGGCATCCGGCAAGTCCGCACCGCAGTTGAACTCCTTGGGCACATCCAAAATGGTATGCTTACATTCGGGATTGGGGCATCGATAGTGAGGTGGGAACGAGTTGACTTCCGTAATACCGGACAGATACGCAACGATTGACGAGCCAACAGAGCCACGGGAGCCCACCAAATAACCGTTTTCCAAAGAATTCTGCACCAATTTCTGTGCAGACATGTAGATCACATCGTAATGACAGGAAATGATGTCATTCAATTCCGTTTCCACACGCTTGACCATCAATTCGGGAGGATTGTCGCCATATAGGCGGTGGAATTTGGTATACACCAAATTTTTCAGATCTTCCACAGAATTTTCGATCTTGGGCGCAAACAGATTATGAGGTACAGGGCGAAGCATCTCGCACATATCCGCGATCCTATTCGTGTTCTTCACGACCACTTCATAGGCCTTTTCCGCACCCAGATAGGAGAATTCTTCCAGCATATCATCCGTAGTGCGGAAATACAGCGGGTTATCCCTATCGCAGTCGTCAAAGCCCTTTGTCGCCAGCAAAATATGACGGAAGATTTCGTCTTCGGGGTTGAGGAAATGCACATCACCGGTGGCGACAACAGGAATTCCCAATTCATCACCAATGCGCACGACTGTACGGTTGAATTCTCGTAATTCTTCATCGTCTTTTGCCATGCCCTTAGCAAACATAAAGCGGTTATTTGCCAATGGCTGGATTTCCAAGAAGTCATAGAACGATGCGATGCGCTTGATCTCATCTTCGCTCTTATGAGCAAGGATTGCCTGAAAGAATTCACCAGCTTCGCAGGCAGATCCAATGATCAATCCCTCACGCAAAGCCATCAGTTCCGATTTTGGAATACGGGGAACGCCCCGGCGGAAGTGCTTCAAATTGGCATCTGAGATCAAATGGTACAGATTACGCAGGCCCTGTTGATTCTTAGCAAAGAGAATAATATGCCGGGCCTGTCGGTTATCAATACGCCCCAAGGCGCGCAAGTTAACCATAGCAGGATTGATCTGCTGCAGAGTATGGATATCTTGCTCCTCTTCCAGTTTTTTGAGAAGACGTGCCATGATACTACCGCAAATGACCGCATCGTCAGCTGCCCTGTGATGATTGAAATCCGGCAAACTCAAAGCATTTGCCACAATGTCCAGTTTAAACTTATTCAGTTGCGGCAGCAGGTTCTGCGAAAGGATCAGCGTGTCAGCAGCAGTGTAATTGTAGGGCAAGCCCAACTTCTCACAGGCCGCACGGATAAAACCAGTATCGAAGTCCGAGTTGTGGGCAACCAGTACGCGATCTCCCACAAAATCCAGGAATTTAGGAAGAACTTCCTCAATGGTAGGCGCGCCAATGAGCATGGCATCCGTGATGCCGGTCAGATCAATGATCTTCTGCTCCAACTTTCTGCCTGGAGCAACAAAGGTTTGAAATCGGTCAACTTCCATACCGGCTTTCATAATGACAGCGCCAATCTCAATGATGGTATCCGTCCGGGAGGAAAGACCGGTGGTTTCCAGGTCAAAGGCAACATATTCCTCGTCAAAGGTCATATCCTGCTTTCCATGGACAACAATCCGGTCATCCACATCGTTGACAAAATAGCCCTCACAGCCGTACAGAACCTTAAAGGGCTCATCCGTGCCGGCGACTTTCAGCGGACCTTTCCAGGATTCCACCGCGTGCAATGCATCAGTAAAGGATTGGCAACAGCCGTGATCCGTAATAGCCATGGCCTTGTGTCCCCAAGCAGCGGCCTGCTTGACAGCATCGCCTGTATTGGTCAAGGCATCCATACTGCTCATGTTGGTATGCAGATGCAACTCCACACGCTTCATACCATTGGCCTTGTCCAATCGTTTCGGCATAGAGCCCCCCATCATGGCAGCCGGCTTTAAGATCATTTCATTGTCAAACTGATTGATCATCAGTCTGCCCTGAATACGAAGCACTGCGCCCACCTTAACATTTTCCAGGAAAGGTTTGGCCTCGCCAGCTTCCATGAAGCGGTTAATGCGTACCGAGCCGGTATGGTCAGTCATATCAAAATTGATGACCCAAGCATTGCGTTTTTTCAGTTCCTTATGATCAACGGCAAAAACCTTACCCTCAACGATCACAGTACCCATATCCAGATTCAGTTCCCGCATAGGCGTATTGACTCCGCGAATGGGTTTGCCGAACATGGCATCGGACTGGGCCGCAGATGCCGTTTCTTTCCTCTGTTCAGGAGCTGATTTCGGAAGTTCTGCAATCATGGAGATGCGCATTTTTTCCATGGCATCAAAAAGGTCTTTCCCCTCCAGAGCTTTGCCTGCTTCAATGACAATGGTCACGAGAACACCAAACTGCCTGCTCAGTTCCGCTTGAACAGCAGGAATACACTTTTCCAGTTCTTTCTTGCCATTGGCAACCAAAGAAACCGTCAAAGTTGTTTCATCCCATTCCCACTTTGCACCGGCAAGAGAGCCCCGGGTTATGGAGTTTTCCCCGACAAACAATTCCAAAAGATCCTCTTCCGCTATTTGCTGCAGTTGATTTTCCGGATATGTAGCCTTCAATTCCAAATCGCGCAGTCCGTAAAGATCACAAATTTCTGCCGACACAGCATCCCATACTTTCCGTGGAATGTAATGGTCGCATTGGATATCCATGCTGATCCTGCGGCCAACCGGGTCCAAATCCGCAGCAAGAATGGCCGCCTGAGAGATCGCACTTTTAAGCGTCTCAGGCGGCTCATAGTCTGAAAACATATTGAGTAAATAAGTTTTCTCTTCCATGATTTTCTTACATTCTTTCAATTCTTTCTAATAGCGCAGGGAGTAGTTCCTCATAAGACCGCTTTTCCACCTGCACACCCTTTTCAAAGATCATGCCCCAGCCATCGCCGCCGGCAATGCCGATGTCCGCTTCCCGGGCTTCACCAGGGCCATTGACCACACAACCCATAACCGCAACCGTAATGGACTTCTGACAGTCTTTTAGCGCTTCGTCCACACGATTTACAAGGCCAATGAGATCAATGCTGGTGCGTCCGCAGGTGGGGCACGAAATGATGTTAACACCCTCTTTGCGCAGTCCGGCCGCTTTCAGAATATCCTTTGCCGCATAGACTTCCTGAACCGGATCATCTGTCAGACTAACACGGATGGTGTCACCAATGCCGTCCAGCAGGAGTGCGCCAATACCCATAGCAGATTTGATCATGCCCATTTTTACAGGGCCGGTTTCCGTCACACCGATGTGCAACGGATAATCACACTTACCGCGGAACAGTCGGCAAGCCGCAACCATAGTAGGCACAGTCGAAGACTTCATGGAAAGGCAGGTATCATAAAATCCGTACTTTTCCAGCAGTTCCAAATGTTCAAAAGCACTTTCCACCAAGGCTTCTGCCGTAGGATGGCCGTACTTTTCCAGCAGCCGCTTATCAAGACTGCCGCCATTTACACCAATACGGATAGGAATGTGCTTATCTTTGCACACATCCACAACCGCTTTGACCCGATCTTCCCCACCAATGTTACCGGGGTTGATACGGATCTTGGATGCACCGCCCTCTGCGGCAGCAATGGCAAGCTTGTAATCAAAATGGATGTCCGCAACCAGAGGAAGTTCACTTTCCTTGCAAATCTCGGCAAAACCGCGGGCGGCTTCCATATTCTGAACGGACAACCTGGCAATTTGACAGCCTGCCGCCTTCAATCGGCGGATCTGCTCCAAAGATCCAGAAACATCCGTTGTTTTTGTGTTGAGCATGGACTGGATCACCACCGGCGCACCGCCGCCGATGGCCACACCACCCACATGAATCTGTCTGGTCATAGATTTACCCCTTAAAGATTACAAAGATATCCTTAAACATAATAATCGCCATAAAGCCAAGCAATAAGATCATGCCTGCTGCATGAATATAGCCTTCGATTTTGGGGTTGACAGGCTTTTTCGTGATCTTGACAATCGCTGTCGTTACCAAAAGCGCCAAAACACGGCCACCGTCCAACGCGGGAATGGGAAGCATATTCATAATCGCCAGGTTGATGGCAATAAAACCGCCAAAATACAGCATATTCAGCAGAGCATCCACCCAAGTTGCAGACTGTTCCGCCATATCGCTCATCTGACCCACAATGCCAACCGGGCCTGTCATATCCGACATGCTGGCTTCACCGGAAAACAGCATCTGCAGGCTTAACCGCACGATGCGTCCTGCATTTAATACATTTTTCCAGGCATAGTCCAACTTATCGCCAAATGTAGCATCCTTGATGGTGAAAGAAAAACCGAATCGGGCCGTTTCTTCCCCGGCGAATGTGGTTTTCTCCATTTTGAAGTTGCCCATCAGAACTTTTTGGCCATCACGCTCGATCACGATATCATGATAATCGCCGGGATTCAATGACAAAATTGTGGAAAAATCGGACTGAACATAGATCTTTTCCCCGTCGATCTCCAGGAATGTATCTCCCACCTGCAAACCACCGGGGCCGCCAACAAGGCTACCCTCTTCTATGGTGTCTATGGTGGGCATCACAAACTGCTGTGCAGGCAGAAACACGATCACCATGATCAGCACGCCTGCGATGAAATTCATAGCAGACCCAGCCACAAGGATGATCAGACGTTTCCACCAAACAGCCTTTTGAAAAGAACGAGGATTATCTGTATCCTGATCTTCGCCCTCCATGGCGCAGTACCCGCCGATAGGAATACAGCGGATGGAGTACAGAGTCTCCCCTTTTTGCTTCTTCCAAATGGCCGGGCCCATGAACATCGAGAATTCATTGACCTGTACACCGGAGCGTTTTGCGGCAATAAAATGACCAAGTTCGTGGACAAAAATCAGAAAACTAAAAATTATAATTGCGAAGATAATACTCATAAACAGCCTCAATTACTTGATTTTTCAGATACATATTCCCGGGCCAGCCGGTCAGATTCAAGAATCTGATCCAAGTCCGGCTCAGAAATAAACGGAACGGCGTTGACCGCACCCAGTACAAGATCGTAGATGTCATAAAAGCCGATCTTATCCTGCAGAAAAAGGGCAACTGCCGCCTCATTGGCACCGTTCATCACCGCGCAGGCATTGCCGCCCTTGGCGGCGCAATCCCGGGCCAGCTTCAGGCAAGGAAACGCATCCATGTCGGGTTTTGCAAAGGTCAGCGCACCGCAGGTTGTCAGATCTAACGCATCAACGGGACATTCCATGCGCTGAGGATAGGTCAGCGCCAGCTGAATGGGCAGGCGCATATCCGGTGCGCCCATCTGCGCCATAACTGCACCGTCAATGCACTCCACAAAACTGTGGACAATGCTCTGCCGGTGGATCACCACATCCACCTGTTCCAGAGGCAGATTATACAGCCGCATGGCTTCAATGACTTCCAAGCCTTTATTCATAAGGGTAGCGCAGTCAATGGTAATTTTTTCACCCATCTTCCAGTTAGGATGCTTCAAAGCATCGGCCCGGGTCATATGAATCAGTTCTTCCCGTTTCATGCCATAGAACGGACCACCGGAGCAGGTCAAAATCAATTTCTTGACCTCGCGCTGGTCGCGAACGCCCATCAGGCATTGAAAAATCGCAGAGTGTTCGGAATCCACGGGGATGATATGGGCATGATACTTTTCCGCTTCGTGCATCACCAGTTCACCGGCGCAAACCAGCGTTTCCTTATTGGCAAGACCGATGCGCTTTCCGGCGCAAATGGCCGCCAACGTGGGCTTCAGACCCAGCATGCCCACCACAGCGGTGATCACGCAGTCCACTCCCTCCATGGTTGCCGCTTCAATCAGACCCTCCTCGCCCCACGCAACACGGGTGGGAAGATCGGAGATTTTCTCTTTTAATGCCTGAGCCGCTTCCTCTGTAGCCATAACGGCCAATTGAGGAAGGAACTGTCGGCACTGCTGGGCCATACGATCCACACTTGTGCCGGCAGTCAATGCAGCCACTTGTACATCCATGCGGCTGATCACATCCAAACTTTGCCGACCGATAGAACCAGTAGAGCCCAATATACTAACGCATTTTACCATAATTTACTCCACAACCGGCAATAACGCCAGTAAAATCTCCGTCAACGGAGCCACGATAACAACAGAATCAAAGCGATCCAACACGCCCCCATGGCCGGGAATCAGATTGCCGTAGTCCTTGATGCCAGCCTGCCGCTTGATGGCAGAAAAAGAAAGATCGCCAAATGTTCCGGCCAACGCGCCAATAATACCGTATGTAATGGCATACAGATAATTGACATTGGCATCGAACGCAATTTGCAGAATCCAGCAATACAGCAACATTCCAAGAACAGCTGTAACAACGCCCCCGATCAGACCCTCAACACTCTTCTTCGGACTGATATTAGGCGCAAGTTTGTGTCTGCCCCAGGCGCATCCGATAAAATATGCACCTGTATCGGACATGAAAGCAAGCACAAACGGAATCAAAATTGTCAAACGGTTTGTTCCGTCGTCCATGAGCCGCACCAAAGCGGACAGCAAATAAGGAATCAGCAGACCGCCTACAAAGCAAACGCTCAGCTTTTCAAAACGAAGTTTCCCATGAGAAAGAAGCGTTTCTCCAAAAAACAGAGAGACCATCAGGAAAACACCGATCAAGGCCCATATCTGCGGCATTCCGAAGTAGCACCAAATGGGCACAAGCAAAGCAAAAAACATTGTATAACCGATGAGTCTTGGATGCTTGACAAAGCCTGTTCCGGCAAGCAATTCATATGCACCAATGGCACACAAAATACCCAGCAGGACCGCCATGAGAATGGGCGGTGCAATATAAAGCACAGCAAGCAGCACTGGGACCAAAACCACGGCTGCGATCACTCTTGTTTTCACCCTTATGCACCTCCAAAGCGGCGGTTGCGCCGATGATATTCTGCAATGGCTGCATCCAGATCTTCCGGAGAGAAATCCGGCCACAGCACATTCATAAACACAAATTCGGAATAAACCGTCTGCCAAGGTAAAAAGTTGCTGGTCCGCAGTTCTCCGGAAGGACGAATCACCAGTTCCGGATCGGGTACACCGGCAGAATCCAAATAATTAGAGAATAGCTCCTCAGTAAGCAAATCAAGATCTACCTTTCCGGTCTGCAAATCCCGGGCATAAGCCTTGAGACCCCGGATGATCTCATCCCGGCCGCCATAGTTGAGGCAGAAATTCACCTGCACCTCATGGTATTCACTGGATCGGCTTTCCGCATCCATACAGAGTTTCCGCAGTTCCGGACTCAAACGGCTCAGGTCCCCGAAAAAGCGAAAGCGGACATGGTTTTTCTCCATATCCCGTAATGCTTCCTGCAGATATCTTGCAAGGAGTTTCATAATACCGGAAACCTCTTCTTCCGAACGCTTCCAGTTTTCCGTAGAGAAGGCATAGACCGTCAGATATTCCACACCCAAAGTACGGCAATAATTGGCCGTACGGCGAAACGCCTCACCGCCGGCGCTGTGACCGGCAGTTCGGGGCAGTCCCCTTTTCTTAGCCCAACGGCCATTACCGTCCATAATAATGGCAATATGGCGCGGAGGGGCCAGTTTTTCATTTTTCTCTACCATCTATGTTCCTCCTTCCGTTATAACAGCATAATGGGGGCGAAACCGCCCCCAAGCTGTGCAGGCGTTAAATCGCCATCAGTTCTTTTTCCTTAGCAGCCAAGGTCTCGTCGACCTTCTTGATATACTTATCCAGCATATCCTGCAGATCCTTCTCTGCCTTCTTCTGATCGTCTTCGGTGATCTCAGAATTCTTCTTCAGTTTCTTGACATAGTCCATGCCATCGCGGCGGATGTTACGCATAGCAACCTTGGCATCTTCCGCATACTTCTTGACCTGCTTGGTCAGATCACGACGACGCTCCTCCGTCAACTGGGGGAACACCAGACGGATCACCTTGCCATCGTTCTGGGGATTGATACCCAGATCAGATGCCAGGATGGCCTTCTGAATCTCTTTTAGCAAAGAACCGTCCCAAGGCTGGATCACCAGAGTACGTGCATCGGGGGAGGAGATATTGGCCACACCGTTCAGTGCAGTCTCCGTTCCATAGTATTCCACGGTAATACGGTCAAGAACCTTTGCATTGGCACGGCCGGCGCGAACAGCACCGAATTCCTCGTCCAGATGATCCAACGTTCTTTCCATTTTTCTTCCGAATTCCTTAAAATCAACGCTCATTGCTTAATCCTCCTTAACGATTGTTCCAATGTTTTCTCCGCAAACCACGCGGATAATATTCTCAGGGTCTTTCAGTGCAAAGCAAACCAAAGTCATATGGTTGTCCATGGCCAGGGTCATGGCCGTGGTGTCGGTTGCCTTCAAATGGCGAGCCAGCACTTCATCATAAGTAAGGGTGTCGAACTTGACAGCAGTGGGGTCTACATTGGGGTCAGCAGAATAGATGCCGTCCACATTCTTGGCCAAAAGAATAGCATCTGCCTCGATTTCCACACCACGAAGAACGGCACCGGTATCGGTAGTGAAATAGGGATTGCCGGTACCTGCTGCAAACAGGACTACCTTGCCCTCATTGAGATAGCGGTCTGCGGTATCTCTTGTAAAATACTCACAGAACTTGTTCATCTCCACAGCACTCAATACCCGGGCATCCACCCCGTGCTTGTTCAGCGCATCCGCAACCGCGATGGCATTCATCACCGTTGCCAACATACCCATAGCATCACCGTGAGAACGTTGCATTTTGTCAGCACCGTCTTTGACACCGCGCCAGAAGTTGCCGCCGCCGATAACGACGCCAATCTGCACGCCCAGATCGGTACAGCGTTTGATCACTTCACAAACAGAATTGATTACTGTAAAGTCAAGACCGCGGTGGGCATCGCCTGCCAGGGCTTCACCGCTGATCTTCAGTAGGATTCGCTTAAATTTCACATTAGGCAAGATAAACTCCCCCTTTTCATTTGTCCTTTCTATTTTATATGATGAAACGCAAAATGACAACAAGAAAATTTGAAAAAATGGACTTGTTCTTCATTTTTTTACAATTTTGCAGTTCATAGCAAATTATTGACCGCTTCGGATGGAGAAAATACAGATTCCTCTTGGATTTTTGTTGCAAAAATCTGCCAGATGGGTTATAATGACACATTATGACCTTAATCATTGAGAGAGGATGGATAAACTATGGCTGAAATGACCGAAAGCAAGAATTTCATCCACGCATTTATCGAAGAAGACATCGCCGAAGGCGGCCGTTATGCCGGAAAAACCGTGCATACCCGTTTCCCCCCCGAACCCAACGGCTACCTGCACATCGGCCACTGCAAAGCGCTGATCATTGACTTCGGCACTGCTGAAAAGTTCGGTGGTCTGTGCAACCTGCGTATGGACGATACCAACCCCACCAAGGAAGATGTGGAGTTTGTAGAGGCCATTAAAGAAGATATTCACTGGCTGGGTTTCGACTGGGGTGACCGTTTCTTCTACGGCTCTGACTATTTTGAAAAGGATTACGAATACGCAGTCGAGTTGATCAAAAAGGGACTCGCCTATGTCTGCGAGCTGACCCTCGAACAGGCCAAAGAAATGCGCGGCGATCTGAACACGCCTGCCACTTCCCCCTACCGTGACCGTCCGATTGAGGAGAGTCTGGATCTGTTCGCACGGATGCGTGCCGGCGAATTTGAGGACAATAAGTACACCTTGCGCGCCAAAATCGACCTGGCTTCCGGCAACTTCAACATGCGTGACCCGGTGATCTACCGCATCCGACACATGCACCATCACCGCCAGGGTGACAAGTGGTGCATCTATGCCATGTACGACTTTGCCCAGCGCATCCAGGACGCTTTGGAAGGCATTACCCACTCTCTGTGCTCTTTGGAGTTTGAAAATCACCGTCCTTTATACAATTGGGTGGTTGAGAATGTATCCGTACCACATCATCCCCGGCAGATCGAGTTTGCCCGGTTGGGTATCGATCACACGGTGCTGTCCAAGCGTAAACTGAGAGCCTTGGTGGAAAACGGCTATGTTTCCGGTTGGGACGATCCCCGTATGCCCACTCTGTGCGGCCTGCGCCGCCGTGGCTATACGCCCAAGGCTATCCGCAATTTCTGCGACCGTGTTGGCGTTGCCAAGTCTCCCAACACCATCGAGTACGCTTTCCTGGAGTACTGCCTGCGTGAAGACTTGAACGAAAGTGCAAAGCGTGTCATGGCAGTTGTCAAGCCCATCAAACTGACCATTACCAACTACCCCGAGGGTCAGTCCGAAACATTCACCATTGAGAACAATCCCAACAGACCCGAGGATGGCACCCGTGAGGTCACCTTCTCCCGGGATTTGTGGATCGAAGCAGACGACTTCCTGGCTGAACCCATCCCCAAGTACAAGCGTCTGTATCCCGATGGCCCTGAGTGCCGTCTGAAGGGCGCATACGTCATCAAGTGCACCGGCTGTGTCACCGATGAAGACGGCAATGTCACCGAAGTGCTTGCCACCTACGATCCCGATTCCAAGGGCGGCGACCCCGCCGACGGCCGGAAGATCAAAGGCGCCACCATCCACTGGGTGGATGCAAACAACTGCTGTGATGCAGAAGTCCGTCAGTACAGCAACCTGTTTGACGATGCCGATCCCGATGCCGCCAACAAGGACTTCCTGGCATGTCTGAACCCCAATTCTTTGGAAGTTCTCACCGGCTGTAAGGTGGAGGCCAGCCTGAAGAATTCCAAGGTCGGCGAATCCTACCAGTTCATGCGTTTGGGATACTTCTGCCCCGACAGTAAGGATTCCAGCGAGGATCATTTGGTATTCAACCGCTCCGTCAGCTTGAAGGACAGTTTCAAGCCCGGTCAATAATATTTAAGACCGCCGGAAAATCCGGCGGTCTTTTTTCGTTAAAATGTTGTGACTTCCTCCACAGCAGGTGTGGCAGGCTCTACAGAAATAGCGGTCAGTACCGGGCCGAGCTCGCCATGGTACAAAACATGCTTTTCTGCGCTAATCTTTGCAGTCACCATCACCCAGGAACGGGATTCCAGGGACTGGGCAGCCTCATAACGGCAGGGTACACCGCAGAATTGAATATCATCGATACAACAGGTCATCACAAACCGGCCGGGGGCGAACATGGCATTACGATCCCGGCGGAGCATGGCAACCTGACCCTTGAAACGGATGGTCTTTCCCTCATATTTCTGCGGTTCTTCCGACACATCCCGATACCACAGAGCATAATCCTCATCCTTAAGTTCAATAACAGGCGCATCGATATCAAAGGGCAAGGGATCTTCTACATCATCAAATGCAGTCGAACCATCAGTGTAATCATACAGAATATCGATGCGGCGGTTGGCCGCACGGGCGATCTTGTGGAAAGGCATGGTATCCTGACCGGGTGTCAGCCGGTTGAATACCACCATTTGCGCACCTACCAGTTTGTCCATTACCAGGTTTCGCATATTGGCATTGTAGGCCATAAAAGTGGTAGAATCCGCAAACATGACCTCTTGAGCAACCACCCAATCCTCCGGAAAACGGGTATAGAGATCGCCCACCATCTGCATACCGTTGCACTCAACCACCACACGCTGGGCTTTATGCTTTTTCGCAAGCTCCTTCAATTCTTTGGTGGTAACAGTCTGTTGATCCGGCGTATACAGGAATACATTTTCGTGGGGATAGGCGGAAAAATCATACTCCTCCTCCCCTTCCTCAAAAACCAGCAGCAAAGTACGCTCCCCGGCATTGAAACGGGGATCTTCCAGGGTTTCCTGAATAAATTTCGTCTTACCGGCATCCAAAAAACCGGTAAAAGCATAAACGGGAATCTGTTGCATATTACACTCCAAACAGCGCGGCTACGCCGGCTTCATCCAGTTTTGAGCCGATCACGCAAAGTTTGCCGGTGATATCAGCAGCACCCGTGCGGATATCGTGCTCCTCGGGAACCATATCAAAATGGATCCATGTGCCATCAACAGCCGGAATAATACCCTTTGCCCGCAGGACCATGCCGTACTTGCCGGAATCCAGTTCTGTCATAGCATTTTCGATCTGCTCCCGGGTAAACTTCTTGGCCGTTTCCACGCCCCAGGAGGTAAAGACCTCGTCGGCGTGGTGATGGTGATGATGCTCGTGGTCGTGGTCATGGCAGCCGCAGGTGCAGTGCTCATCATGCTCGTGATGATGGTGCTCATGCTCATTATGATGATGGTGGCCACAACAGTGCTGTTCTTCTTCATTGTGGTGATGGCCGCAGCAGTGATGTTCTTCACCATGGTGGTGATGGCCACAGCAATGGTGTTCTTCATCATGATGGTGATGATGCTCATGGTCGTGGTGATGACCGCAGCAGCAATGGTGCTCCTCTTCGTGAGCCAATTCCACTGCCTTCACGCTCTTGCCTTCCATGGCAGTGATCAGCTGCTCGCCGGTCAGATCATTCCAGGGGGTGGTAACCAGGGTCGCATCCGCATTATGCTCCCGGATCAATTCCAGAGCAGTGTCCAGTTTTTCCGGCTTAATGTCACTGGTACGGGATAAAATAATGGTGGATGCAGTCTCGATCTGATTGTTGTAAAACTCGCCAAAGTTTTTCATATACACCTTGACTTTACCTGCATCGGCAACCGCAACAGTATAGCCCAGTTCCACATCATGACCGATGACTTTCTCCACAGCCGTCACCACATCGGACAGTTTGCCAACACCACTGGGCTCGATGATCACCCGGTCGGGACTGAACTTTTCAATAACCTCCTGCAGGGCCTTGCCGAAATCACCTACCAAGGAACAGCAAATACAGCCGGAATTCATTTCTGTAATGTTGATGCCGGCATCCTGCAGAAAACCACCATCAATGCCGATTTCGCCAAACTCGTTTTCGATAAGCACCAGTTTTTGCCCCTTATAGCCCTCCTGGATCATTTTTTTGATCAAAGTTGTCTTGCCGGCACCCAAGAAACCGGAATAAATATCGATTTTTGTCATAAGTTTCACACCTTCTGTAAAATGAATTTATAGAATTATACCACAATTCTTTCCAAAAATCTACACCTATCATTAACAAAAACTGCACTCCACGGAATATGGAGTGCAGTTTCTTTTAATTTTTCCTTTTCGACACATTGCGACAAGAACTTTGCTTTTCATATTGTATCATGACATCAGACAGGCACATCTCCCAAATGCGACATGCCTGCCAACCGCCGCTGCGTATCTCCCACGCAGCGGCGGTTTTCCATTAGAGAATCGGAATCAAAAGCATCTGTCCCACTTCCGGTTCATCTTCCAATTGATTCGCCTGACGAATAGCAGAAACTGTGGAGCCAGAACCCTTGGCAATTGCCCACAAGCCCTCCTCGCCCGCCCGGCGCAGAATAATGGATGGACGGTCCGGGTCAGCGGGACGCTCATCTCCAATTTCCAGTTCTGTTACCATGGGAATGTTCTGACCGGAATAGACCTGAATAGTGACTGGGTAGGCAGTGCGAATCATCTGACCCTCGCTGACCGGCATAACGTCGGGCTTACCCGGATCCGCCAGCCACAATTGCGGGTGATTGTCCATATCTGACGGAAAAACCACGCTGTTTTCAAATCGTGCAGTATCCCCCATTAACTGTTCCTGCGCGTCCATTCCCAGTGTTTGGAATTGACCATTTATGCGCATTTCCACCCCGTCATTGGTAAACTCCATTCTGGGATATTGGATCAATGGAACAGCGTTTAATACGCGGTCCATATCCGTGTTGCTCTCTACCGGTATCTCCATTTTCGTGCTATCCAACAGCGCTGGGAGCTGAATTTGCTCCACTTGGGGCGCAACATCTCGCTTTGGACTAAAGGCATCCTCCACTACATCGATCATATTTCTATCAAAAATAGTATACTGTGCTGCAATTCCGCCACGCATCTGCAATTGCCCGTCTTCTGTCAAATCCAGTTCCATAGCCGTGACCATGGGCAAGACCCAGGCGGTTGCGCTGGGCGTATAATCCCGATCCAATTCCGTATATTGCGAGAATGGAATCTCTGTTTCCCAGTTGTGGATCGTCCCATCCTCGGTCATATAGGACATATCGATCCCGGCCTGGCCGCGAAATACCAGTCGATTGCCAAGAACCTTCTGCTCTAAGACGGACGGTGACATTTGATAACGGATGAATTTGTGGATTGGGGGCAGATTTCCCGGAAAAGACAGCAATTCTTCCAATTGAACCTGCTTTTCCCCTGACTCCATGGGCAGGTCAACAGGGTAACTTCTTGTCAGAAGTTGCACGTCCTCAGGCCCTTGCGTTGGTTCTGAGATCTGTAAGGTTTGCTTGTTCAATGCCTGCGCGAAGGTTTCCACCACAGCACGTACCATGATCTTCCGTGCCGAAATACTTCGTCCATCCAGATTGCTCAGCACCGGACGCAGATTCATCACACCGTCTTCAGCGCTCTCTTGGAAATCCCATCGACATTGTATAGGCATCCATATATCCAGCACCCGGGGTTGCGTGCCATCTTCCGGAGCATACATAACCCACGCCATAACGCCACCGTTGGCTCCCATAAAGGAACTGTGCCATTCCTTACCACGCATCAACACCTGACCCCAGCAACCGATCAACTTTCCAATATCTGGGTATGCATCCGGCAGACGGATCTCCTGGGTCTGCTCCTGGGTATGTATCTGACTGAAGAACGGCCGCAAACAATGCAGCGGTTTTTTGTTGAATTTCAATTCCATGCAGTTCACTCCTCCCACATTCCTACCAAACTATATGCGCATCGGACAAGTTTATGCCAACTATTTTTTCCCATTGCACCAAATTCCCAATCCCATGATCCCAACGCCCACACACCAGCAGAAAAAAGTGGATTCCAGACAACATCCAATCAATAACCCAAATCCAAAAGCCATCAGCGCACAGCCGCACAGTTGGTTTTTTCGACACATAAAAAACACCCCCTGCACAAAATTATGCAAAGGGTGTTTTATTATTCCTAAAATTACAGGGCATCCTTGCACGCCAGTAATACTTTTTCCAGAACAGGCACGCAGGTAAGTCTTCCGTAGCCACCATTTTCAATAGTGACAATGAATGCGAGGGGGTAGTTTTCATCCATTAAAAAACCGGTAAACATGGCATTGGGCTTTTGATCTCCTCCAACTTCCGCAGTGCCGGATTTGGCGCAAACAGTAAATCCTGCAAAATGCTTGTCCCCGTAGTAGTTTTCCACGTTATTACGCATCAGTTCCCGGAGTGTATGGGCAGTTTCCGTAGACATAAGGCGGTTTGTGGAAACACTTTCTGCCTCATAAGTGGTCGCAAATCCTGTTTTAATAGACTCTACGAGATGGGGACTTGTCACAACACCATCATTTGCAACCGCTGCAACAAGGCTTAAAAAACTGGCAGGATTCACAAGGTCCTTATGCTGTCCGATGGCACTCCAGGCAACCAGCACATCCGCCTTGTCGGACGAATCGATATTGCCTGGGGCTGTGCGGATTCCGTCAAATTCCATGGAATCCAAAACGCCCAGTTCCTTGGCATACCGTTCTAACCGCTTGCCGCCAATCTGTTCAGATACCTTCGCAAAAGCGCAGTTGCAGGAATTTTTAAAGGCATCTCGAATATTTTGCTTGCCGTGAACTTTTTCGCAAGTGACCTTGTCAACCCCATAAAGCAATTCCCCGGTACAGATAAATTGCTGGGTTTCGATATCCTCAATGCACTCCAGCGCAGCGATCATGGTAACGATCTTAAAAATCGAGCCGGGTGTATAGGTGGACTGAGTAAAGCGGTTCACATATGCACCCTTATACGCACCTGTGGTATCGCCTGCAATGTCCGGCACATCATCCGGATCGTAGGTTGGTGTGGTTACTGCGCAAAGGATTTCCCCGGTCTGATAATTCATGATTGCGAGCGTGCCCTTATAGTCCCCCATGGCCTCCAACGCCGCCATCTGTAACTTTGCCGACAGGGTAAGCGTTACCTGTCCACCCACGCCACCATAGGCATACAGACCGCTCAAGGGATCATACCCAGCTATTTCTTTTGCGTAATGGGAAAGTGCAGGCGCGCTGATATTGCCCTGTCTGTCACCCAGCCAATGGAGTGTGGACTTGCGCAGAGAAAGGGAGTTGGAATAGGTGCGAGACCCTGTCAGATCCAACAAAAGATTTCCATCCCGGTCTGCGATCTGTCCGCAACCGATGTTATCTGCATTGTAGATATGGGGCGATCCTGCCGAATGAACCCATTTGGATGCGTTCAGCAGATATTCCCCGAGAAAGAAGGTAACACCCAGGGCAAGCACCAAAACAAGTACCATCAGCACCCGAGCCCGTGACATGATTCTATTCACAAACGTCACCTGCTTCCTGTACCTGCCTTACGGCAAAACTGGCATTTTGCCGAGTGTCCGCAGCCTTGATAAACGCAAGCAGCCCCCATGCACCGATCATACTGGAGCCGCCGTTGGACACAAACGGAAATGTCACACCCGTCAAAGGCAACACATCAACAGTGCCCAACACGTTGAAGATGGTCTGCACCAACAGGATCCCAGCGGCAGTGCAAGAACCGATGGTATAGAAACTGCTTCGTCCGATACCGGCCATCCGCAGGGAGAACAGTCCCAATGCGATGACGCAGATCACCATCATCACAGCGATCAAAATGCCCCATTCTTCCGAAATTGTGGCAAAGACTACATCGGAATCTGCGGCAAAGATCTTTTGCATCATGCCATTGCCTGCGCCAAGGCCAAACAATCCCCCGGATGCCAGGCACATCAAAGATCTTGTCTGCTGATATCCTGCACCGAACGGATCGTCCCAAATGTGCCGCCAACTGGCAAACCGCCGGAGGGCATGGGGTGCAATTTTCAGCGCCAGCACCCCGGCAAAGCCCAAAGATGTGCAAGCCAAAGTGACAGTGCCGATGCTGCCGGAACGAAGATATGCAATCAGCAAAAACGCCACAAAGAAGATAAGCGCCGTACCAAAATCGTTCATAACCGCAAGGCATCCGCAGATGGCAATGGTATAGCCAATGAATAGAATCAGATTTTTCTTATTGAGAATGCGATCCATGGTGGATGCACCCATGAAAACAAAGCAAACCTTGCTTAATTCAGAAGGCTGAATGGACATTCCGCCGATCAATAACCAGTTCTTCGCGCCATGATAAGATTTGCCGAAAACAAGGGTAATGAGCAACAGGCCTATGCCAATTCCCCCGGCAATATAGCGCATTTTCTTCGCCCGTTCCAGATCCCGCAGCACCCACCCCATAGACAAAAACAAAACGACGCCCAAAAGCATGGCAATCAGTTGCTTGGTCATCTCCCCTGGCTTGACAGCCGCAATGGCGGCCATACCCATGGTGCACATCAAAAACGCCAGTGTCTCCACTTCAAAAGACGGCTTTTTAATACACAGATAGAAAATCAGTAACAGCCATTGGGAAATCAGTATTCCTGCAAAACCGGTTACAATCTGCCCGGCATTTACGCCGCTGCAGCGCATCAGATAACTGATACAGCAAAGGCACTGCAAAAGTGTCAGAAGCAGCAGATTTGCCAAGCTGTCAACGGGCAATGCGGCCTGGGTACGCAGTTGCGCCAGGCGGCCCTCCTGCCGCTTATTCATGGGCAGGATCTTCATATGCACACCACCAATGGTGATTACGTCGGTTTCATCCAACGGCGCGATCTCCACCCGGCGTCCGTTGACAAATACACCACTTTTGGATCCGGTGTCCGCAATCGTCCAACTAGCATCATCATAACGGGTCAGAACCGCATGGCTTCGGGATATGGTCGGCACATCCACCACAACATCGCTTCGTCTGTGCCGTCCAATGACATTTTCCCAATGGGTGATGGGGAGTTTCCGACCGTCATCCAGACATAACCAAGCCCAGATTTCCGGTTCTCTGCGGAAAGTCAGCAAGGGCTTAATGCACCGCAACAATAATAATGCTGTCAGCGCAGGGGAAAGATAGCGCAAAACAGCCTGGAAGACCTGCACATAGGTCTCGTCAGCCTGGTAAAAATATGCCAGCGCATCCATTTTGCGCCACCTCCTTTGTGTTTATTTTTCCAAACTGCGCAGAAGCGCAATCTCCTGTTGATACCCCGGCAATTCATTGGGCGTTTCCAGGATCATGGGAAGTCCTGCCAAGACAGGATGATTGATGATATTTTCAAAAGTCTGCAAGCCGAGATTACCCTGGCTGATGCACTCATGCCTGTCCTTGTGACTGGCAAAGGGATTCTTGGAATCGTTCAAATGCAATGCACACAGACGGTCAAGGCCAACCACCCGATCAAATTCCTGCAATACGCCATCCAGGTCATTTACAATATCATAACCTGCATCCCAAATGTGGCAGGTATCCAGGCAAACACCCACTTGATCACTGCCCACGCCATCGATAATGGCTTTTAGTTCTTCAAATCTGCCACCGATCTCACTGCCTTTGCCAGCCATGGCTTCCAAAAGGACTGTGACCGGATAGCCAGGCACAAGTGCACTTTTCAATGCATCCACAATCTGCGCAATGCCGATATCCGTGCCTTGTCCCACGTGAGAGCCGGGGTGGAAATTGTAGTAATTTCCGGGTAATGCCGCCATCCTGCGTAGATCATCGCACAGCACGCTTGCAGCAAAAGCACGGGCATCAGGGTCAGCAGTACAAAGATTCATGGTGTATGCACCGTGTGCTACTAACTTACCAAAATCCAGACGCTTCAGTTCATCCATTGCCGCTGCGCAATCCGCAGGGTCTTCCGGCTTTGCTTTCGAGCCCCGGGGATTTCTTGTAAAAAATGCAAACGTGTTCGCACCGATTGACCAGGCTGTGCGCACCATGGCCAGATTGCCATCCGATGCGGATAAATGACAGCCAATGTATCTCATAGCGGTTCACTCCTTTGCCGATAGGATACCACAATTTCACCAAAAATGCAATTATTGTTTCCTTTTCTGCAGCTGTGTGATAGAATGAAGAAAACTCCCACAAAAACGTGGGAGCAAATCTCAGCCCTCTGCTAGGGCAACGGATTCCAACAGTTGATTCCAATCGTCAGCGCATTGTCCGGCATCCTCAGCCATGGCCATGACGCTGACACAGTAATGGTAACTGCCATCATCCAAAACCAACACACGGCCCACATGGTCGCCTGCTTCACCTGCTGCCGACCAAACACCTTCGTAACAATCCACACCGCAACGGACTGTCTGCATAAGGTTTAGTTCTTCCCGTTCAAAGCCGGTCAGAATTTGCAGGGTGCTGCTTAAATTCCCGGAGGGCATTACTTCCACCATGATGTCGTAATCCCCACAGAAATACAACGTACCCGATGACCCTTGCATAGCCGGTGCAGCTGCTTCCTCCGGCAGATCCAGTAAAAGTGTTGCAGGATTTGCCATAGCCTGTACATCGTTCAGATCGTCCACTGTTTCAAAGGTCTGTGCCGCACAGCCGGTCAAAAACAGCATCGCACATAGTATCAGCAGTAACTTTTTCATCCAACTACCTCCCGAAAGGATCTACTTATGAAGTATCTTCTTGCTTATCTCGTTATAATCAATGCAGCAGGGTTTCTTATTATGCTGATCGACAAAAGAAAGGCACAAAAGAATCTTTGGCGAATTCCCGAACGGACGATCATGTCTATTGCCGTTTCCGGGGGTAGTATTGGTGTCCTTCTTGGAATGCACATATTTCGACATAAGACGAAACACTTGAAATTTACCATTGGCGTACCGGTGATCTTGGCGGCGCAAATTCTGATAGCTGTATTTACCCTTATGTAGATACAAAAATGACCTAACCCTCCGGTGGAGCCGGAGGGTTTTCGTTTAAAAGGAACGTTATTTGCCAGCAATTTCAGTTAAATGTTTACTGCAGTAGATTCATCAACTGCCATGATCGAATTTTGGCCCTGACCGCAGTCGGCGCACATAAGTCCGCCATAGTGGCCCGTCACAAAGGTGTGGTTTGCAAGAACATATCCGGTGCAGCAGGAATAGCGAACTGTATGCTGTGTGGTTGAGTACGAGCTATATGACACTGTACCTGTATGCCAAGTCGTCGCTGTATTACCGCCGCAGCAATTAAAGGTAGCTCGATGCCCAGAGGTATTCATAATTGTTGCAGAAATACTCGTGTGCGGTTGGCAAACATAGCCTGCGCACTTTACACAGCCTTTTTTATGATAATACGCATTAAAATATGCAAGGGGTTCCGAAGCTGTGACCTTATACTCGTGATTGACATAATTCAAAACAAACTTGTAGTTTGTCAATTGGCTGAAGGTATAATACTGGATGAACACACCGCAACCATGATTGTCGTTCCCATCGTACGTTTGATTGCATTCATATACCCAAATACCATTATTGTCCTTAGCTATGAATACAATGGAATGGCGTCCGTTTTCTGGAGTTGGATCTCCATTTGGCTGTATTGAAGGGTGGTATTTTCCATAGCGAACATATGCTCCTGTTTTCATATCATCAAAAAAGTCCTTAATTTTAGCTGCATCACCATCAAATAGCAGTTCGGTCAAATTAGGATCAACACTACTTGGGAGTTTCCCGTCTGCAAATGCCTTTGCCGGGGGTCTGTGGTATGTCATGCATGTACGGGCTTCCCACAAACTATTTGCAGTCCCATCCCCTATTGGATTACCGTTACTATCAAAACCTGTATCCTCACCCATGTGTGCATACACATCATGCACATATTTTGCAAATCCCATGCACTCACCCGAACCAGAATAGCGCTCGCAAATCTTTTTACCTTGAGCGTTATAGCATCCCTCTTGAGTTGGGTCAGTATGGAACCATGAAGATGGCGAGCTATAATAATAACCTCCTATGTTGCTGTAAGTACCATCAGGAGTTGCTCCGTAAGGTTCTATGGGAAAAGAAACATTGTTTTCCTGCTAACCATCGCAGCAAAGTTTGGAGTTGTTGAACGGGTATTATTGGACGCTGTGCCTATCACTGCGGCAGTGATCAAATTCGTGGCTTCTATATCACTGATGAGGGTGGCCGTATTTGTCGGAATATCATACAAATAATCGTCTTCCTCTGCCGTAGTAGCGATCAACTGGTCGTCATTCAGCATGATTGCCCAACTCAAATTCTCATATGTCCAGATTTCTTGCGCCGTCTTACTTGCGACATCAAGAAGCATCACAGATGATCGATCCTCAATAAAATATAGTGCATCGAAATAACTGCTTAAATTGTCAATGTCGCCTTGTTCGCTTTGATACAGATACTCGTGATTTGTACCGGAGTAATCTGTTTTATATATTTTCTGTTCTTCTGTTACATAGTAAAGCGCAGTTTGCGTATAAGTATACGCTGTTACGCTTTGCTCAGAGATTTCAGTAACAGATTCTGTCGTAGAATTATAAACATATAATCTGTCAACTACGCACCCTGAAGTATCAATATCAACACTCAAATAAGGCGATGATCCATGATAGATAAACACATATAATCCATCCGGTGCTTGTGCATATTCAAAAGGATTACCCGCAAGTGGTGCCGTTCCATCTTCCGTATTGGAATTTGCAACTGCAAATACTACAACGAATAAACTACAGAGGATAGCAATAGACAAAATAATAACAACTGTTCTTCTCATTGGTAAACTCCTTTCTGGCATTCAGTTAATCCTAAATGTACACTAATTTGATAATGGGAATTGCTTTACTATTACAGCCTGGTATCTAGCTCGATTTCACCGGTTTGCCAATAATAGAAATAATCTCCTTGTGGGGCATCCTCAGTTGGTTTCCCAAAAAACAATATATTATTTTCAAATATGCTTCCATCATAGGCTGAACCGATAAGTGCATACTCAATATAGTACTGTTCCATAAAAATAGTACTTTCCCCAGTGATCATATCGTAAAGAACAAATTTCTTTTCATCCGCCACAAACTGCAAATAGTTTTCAATTCCGGTAGTATAGTAGTCCAAAATTGCTATGTAATTTACATTTCCATAGGTAGACTCATAAAACAGTTGATGATTGGCAAAATCACCGATGAGGGTTCGGTAAATTTTTGTTGGCTCGGACTCCTTGACAAAGTAAACATGTGTGTCCGTTGTTGTATAGGAGCGAGAATAGATGGGTTCGTCACATATCAAAATACATTCTTTGGTAGACCTTATAACCCAGTACAAGTGATCCACAAGACACTCTGCCGGAGGAACCCAATCCGGCGACAACTCAACGTTCGGCTCGCCGTAAGTAACAAACGCAAGACCGTCATGTACATCCACTGCCGGTGCACTGGTTGCCGGAACACTTGTAGCCGGGGTGCTGGTTGCCGGAACGCTGCTTGACGGGGGCGTGATATTACTGGAAGACGGGGTGCTGGACAGGGTTTGGTCGTCCTCTGTCGGGGCAGTCTGGCAGGCTGTAAGCAAGAGCAGCAACACCAATACCATCAAAATGCCTTTCTTCATAACACATACCTCCTTGTCAGTTGATATAGAATGGGGAGCATTTCCAATATTATTTTATAATAGGAAATGTTTCCCAGTCAATATATATAACGAGTCACACACCAGATTTTAGACATCTCACAAAAGATTTTTGCTTTTTTGTAAAAATTGCTACCAATGTAGAGATTGCCACGTCGCGTGGATTTAATGTATGATTGCCACCGGCAATCATGTAATGACTGATCCGCTGCGCGGAGCACCACACTCCTCGCAATGACATGGTAAAAGAGGCGTGCCGGTTGGCACGCCCCTTTGGGTTTTCATTATTCTTCGATCTCAGACACTTCCAGATCGTATCTGCTGGCGGGAGTCACACCGGGCTGATAATCCCGGTAGGCCATCAGGCCAGAACCGGCAGGGATCAGTTTGCCGATGATGACGTTCTCCTTCAGACCAACCAGGTGGTCGACCTTGCCCTTAATAGCGGCATCCGTCAAAACCTTGGTGGTTTCCTGGAAGGAAGCGGCGGACAGGAAGGAATCGGTAGCCAGAGAAGCCTTGGTAATACCCAGCAGAACTGCCTGGGCAGTTGCCAGTTTCAGGTCTTCCTCACCAGCGTCGATCCTGGCCTGGACAGCAGCATTGGCATCCTCAAACTCAAAAGCATCGATTACAGTACCGGTGAGCAGAGCGGTATCACCGGGCTCTTCCACACGGACCTTACGCATCATCTGACGGATGATGACTTCGATATGCTTGTCGTTGATTTCAACGCCCTGCTGACGGTACACAGCCTGGACGGACTGTACCAGGTAATCCTGGACAGCTTCCACACCGGAAATACGCAGAACACCCTGGGGATACAGCGCACCATCGGTGATGGGCTCGCCCTTCTGGACAGTCTTACCGTTCTGAACCTTCAGACCCACGGAGTAAGGCACCTGATAGACCTTGACCTCGCCATCCTCAGCGGTAACGGTGATGTTACGCAGGGCAGTACGGTGGGTATCGTCAATAGAGACAACGCCGGTGATCTCAGAGATCTGAGCCATCTTCTTGGGACGGCGGGCTTCGAACAGTTCTTCAACTCTGGGCAGACCCTGGGTGATATCGTCACCCGCAACGCCGCCGGAGTGGAAGGTACGCATGGTCAGCTGGGTACCGGGTTCGCCGATGGACTGTGCAGCGATAACGCCGACTGCTTCACCCAGATCTACTTCCTTGGAAGTAGCCAGGTTCATGCCGTAGCACTTTGCACAGACACCCACGCGAG
>JAZOLS010000057.1:0-47521 GCA_045653245.1 Faecousia sp. | reverse complement strand
GTATGTATTGACTGTACATTGTTTTGTGTGTATGATGTCTATGGTACATCGTTATGTGTGTACCACTCTCGCACAAGAGTCTAACTCGTGCAATGGCTCTCCGGTAAGCCTAACCCGGAAAATAAATAACATAGGGGTGTGTTTATATGGCTCAGTCTCCAACCGTTATGGCGTTTCGTAAAAGACTTGCGTTCCGCGGATATTCAAGCATTTCTATTTATAAACTTCCTGAGTATACAGATCGTTACGAGGTTCGTGCTTATGAACCATTAGCAAATAAACTTGTAATTGCTAATTTGTCTGTTGGGCAAATGAATATGATGTTCCGTTAATTCTGCAGAGGTTACTTGCCAATAAGTAAACCTGTCTGGTTAGTTTACTCACCAATGGGTAAACACCTTAAGCAGTTTACTTACCAGTAGGTAAACTTGCCCCTGGGATTGGGTTACTTGCCAATAAGTAAACTCCTCCAGTTCCTTAATTAGTTCCCAATTAAAAAATTTAAATATAAGTGAGGTAAAAAATTATGTGGGAAATCGTAGGTTTTGAAATCGCTCGAAATCAAGCCGGTGAAATGACCGGTATCACGCTGTACTGCTCCAAGCCTTTGAACAGTGAAACTGGTGAAGGCTGCAAAGTATGCCGTGAATGGTATCGCCCTGGTAACGTCTCCTATCGCCCTCAGCTGGGTGACCAGGTTGTTATCTGCAAGGAAGATTTCGGTAAGTTCTCCGTGATTACTGAGATCATCAAGATGTGATATGGCAAACTCTCAGATCCTCGAGTTGAAAGACCGGGCTGCAGCCTTATACGCTGCCCTGATCGTTGACCCGGATAGACCCTACTGGCAAGCGGAGTTGACAGCAATCCTGCTTGCCCAGGTTGATATCATGGCTTTGCTGTCCTCGGATTATATCTCCTTCGCCGGTGATCTTTCCGCCCTTCGGGAGAAGATCGCTTCGCTGGAGCTCAGGTACTCAGAGCTGCTTTACCGGATGTCTGATCGTACCTGATTCACACCCCGAAGGCGGGGCCCCGGCTTCAGCCGGGCTCCGCCGATGGGGTACTCGACTAAATAACACATTACGGGAAAAAGAGGTATGTGACATATGACGGGAACTGACAATATTGCATATGTCAAACCTACCTATAACATCTATCAATTAGGTTCTATTTTCAAAGTCGTTAAGTTTAAAAATACTATCGTTACTCTCTCATCCAGTATTGATAAACTTACTCGTTCTGAATGTAATCATTACGATACGAAACTAGCCTCTTCCCTATCTCGTACTCGTAAACTGCTGCTTGAAAAAGCTCTCTGCAATCCCTGGGATTGGTTCTGTACTTTCACCCTGGATAAAGCTAAGTATAAACGTGATGATCTCCCTAAATTCAAAAAGGATTTCACTCAGTTTATCCGGGACGAAAGAAAAAGAGGGTTTCCCCTCTCCTACATTCTTGTTCCGGAACTCCATGAGGATCTTCAAGCCTGGCATATACACGGCTTTCTTCATGGTGACCCTGGTCTGATCTCTTTTAAAGAATACCGCAGACAAGGTAATAAAGTCCCCTCCCGGCTTGTCCGTGACGGCTTTTACACCTGGCCACGGTATCAAAATAAATTCGGCTTCTGTAGCCTCGGACGCATTCGCTCTCACGTCCGTTCGGCTTTCTATATATCCAAGTACATGTCAAAAGATAATGCGCGCTTGGTGTCATCCCTGGGCTCTAACATGTATTATTCAACGCAAGGTTTAAATACTGCGGTTAAACATGGCGAAATATACGGTCACTCGTCTTACATGGATAAGTTCCTGGAGCGTGATTATGAATTTTGCCAAGTTGGCATGACAAAGCTCTCAGACCGCGCAGATTGGACGTTTGGCCTTGAGTTTATGGAAATACCCCTGGATATGTTTGAACCTGTTTTTGAGGAAATAAAGCCCTCCAGGGGCTTTTGGGACGATATGTCCGCGCTCCAATGGGAGCAAATGAATTTGTACAATACAGATCGCGACTGTTTGTAAGTTTTTGAGGAAAGGAGTTTCTGTATGGCTATTCTTGAGGCTATTTTTGCAGTCTTTACTGGTGTCGGTGACTGGATCATTTCTGCACTGACTAGTTTGATGGATATCTTCTGGATTGCCGGTGCTGACGGTGGTGCTGGTCAGTTGACATTCCTCGGCGTTCTTGCAGTCGCGGGCTTGGCGTTCTCCGTTATCTTCCTGATCATCGGCATTATTCAGCGTTTCCTGCATTTCCGTGGTTAATCCCGTTGGCGGGCCCTCCGGGGCTCGCCCTTTTTATTCGAAAGGAGTGTTTCTATGCAAGGTGCATATTATCAATTATATGATCTGCTTTCCGGTTACCTTTACGGCGCTGACGCTGTTCTGACCGGTGATCAGACACTTACCCTTACCATGATCAGTACGATTGGCGCTCTGTTTGTCATTGCTATACCTTTCGTTGTGGTATGGCGTTGTATTAAGTTGTACCTATGAGAAAGATCATCAAACTGTTTAAGAAAGGCAATGTTAGCGTCTGCGGTCTTCGTGGTGAGGGTAAAGACATGCTGTTTGCTAACGTTGTGATCCGGCGAAAAAAGCCGTATATCTCGAATACCAATTATGGCGGTGATCATATTCCGTTTGAACCCCATGTTCTGAATTGCCGAAATACTTACCGGAACTTTCTCACCGGCAAACTTAACCGCTATGAATATCCGTATGAAGATGGCGTAGATATCTACCTGGCTGATGGTGGCGTTTATATGCCCAGTCAGTACCAGGGCGAACTTTGCAAAGACTACGGTCATATCCCGGTTTACATGGCGATCTCCCGTCACCTTGGTGACTGTAATTTTCATTACAATGTCCAAAACCTTAACCGGATGTGGGATAAGATCAGAGAACAGTCAGATACCTATATTCGATGTGTCGGCTGTAAAGTCCTCTTCGGCAAGATTGTGCTGCAGAAGGTGATCATCTATGAAAAATATGAGTCTGCAGTAAATCGTGTTCCTCCGTTCCGGCTCAGACGGCCGTTAATCAATCCTACTCGTCTGCAGACTTGGGAAGTACAGAAACAGAACTATGATATTGCTCATGGATCTGTAAAGCCTCGGCTTCTGATTTACATTAACCGGTCCAGGTATAACACCCGAATTTTTAAGGAGATGTTAGAGAATGCGTAAAATTGTTTCTCTCGTTAGCGTTTGCCTTGTTTGTTTGACGCTGTGTCTTTGTGTGCCTGTAGAAGGCCGTGCAATGTCATTTACTGATGAGCCTCTCCGGTATTCGGTTCTTCAGTTTGATTATATTGAAACGCCTACGTATAAGATCCCATGTCCGTTTAATAGCACTTCGGATAGTACATATAGAGAACCATTTGTATTTGGTGATTTGGGTATTGGTGGTACTGTCTCTATGGCTCCTAGTGGTGAATATATTGATGGATATCTAAACGCTATTTTTGGGGATGAAGTGACTTTTTATAGCGCTTTACAACTTATTAGAATGCAAGCACTAGTTGCTGATTGGTCTTATTATGTTTCATGCGGAACTGCTGGTATGTATTTTACCGGCGCTGATGTTTCGTGTACTGTGATTACGTTAAATGATGATTGGGCTAATTCTAATTATGTTGGAGCTGCTCATCAGACTATTAGTGGGTCAATATCTCCTACTGCAACCGGCAGCATTCTTTTAGGTAGAGGTCTTTACGATATTCTTGCTGCTTATGGTTGTTCAGATAATTCTTATGTATTGTTGTCTGATCTTAAAATCACATTCCATTATACTATCGATTCTGTTGAAACAGCATCGATTTGGATTGCGTCACATTTTACTTCCTTTGATCCTGATTTGCTTTTGGGTCAGTGGGTCTGGGATCAAGGGATTGTTGTACCGGATTCTTCAACGGGATCATCTGATTTTAATCTTGGCACCTGGCTTGCTGATTGTGTGACCGGGTTTGTTCGAATGGAGATTTTCCCGGGCTTTAGTATTGATAAACTTTTTTACGCTGTTCTTGTAATTGGTATTCTCCTTTGGTTTTTAAATCTCTTTGGATAATGAATAGGAGTGATTTGATTTGCAGGATCTTTTTGCTTGGGGTGAAATTTTCTTTTCTAATTTAATGGTTTTTGGTGATTGGCTCTTGCATAAGCCTTTGGCTGCAGCTGATGAATTATTTCTTTGGTTTGCTGATTTTTTGGAATTTTATCAATTTAAAATTGGCCCGATAGAAATTGGTCCGTCTGATACTGTAATTGCATTTTTTGAAATGCTTGGTTCTCAGTCTGTAGCTAGTTTGATACTTGGTTCTTCGCTTGTTATTGTTTTAGGCGTTAAATTGATTAAGTTTTTGCTTGGCGCGATTAATCTTCTTTCTTGATTTATTTCCCTTTCTTTGCTATCTTAATACAAAAGGGCTATTTTGTTGCGTTCGTTGGAATTTAGGTGCAATTCCCTCTTTTCAAAGATTAACAGTAATATCTTTCATTAGGAGTATATTATGCAACGCTATTATGACTGTCCGCAGGTTGTGCGGGACTTTCTCGTCTATCACGAGACCATCAAAGGACAATCTCAGCGCACGATATCTGAATACTACCTGGATCTGCGGATGTTCTTTCGCTTTATGAAACTCATGCGCAGTGATATGCCTATCCATACCCGATTGGATGATATTCCAATCAAGGATATTGATTTAAGCTTTATCCGTGAGATCACCACGTCGGATATCTATGATTTTCTTTCCTATCTGGCCAATGACCGCACTCCGAATCCGGATGCTGCTGTGCCGGAATACGGCATCTCCCCTACTGCCAGAGCCAGAAAACTCTCTGCGCTGAAGTCCTTTTACAAGTATTTAACCGTGCGTACCAAACAATTAAGTGAGAATCCGGTTGCGGATCTTGAATACCCCAAATTGCGTAAAAGTCTGCCGAAATACCTAACTTTAGACCAATCTTCTGCACTTTTAAGGGCTGTTTCTGGGCAGAATGAGAAACGTGACTACGCAATTTTGATGCTGTTTCTAAACTGTGGTATCCGCCGCAGTGAATTAGTCGGACTGAACCTGTCTGATGTGTACGAAGACCGCATACGCGTTGTGGGAAAAGGCAATAAAGAACGTATTGTTTACTTTGGCGCTGCCTGCCGTAAAGCAATTGATGCCTATTTGGTGGAACGCAACAAAAAGGTGCTTTCTGACAACCGCGCCCTATTTGGCTCCCGGGATGGTAACCGAATCAGCGTAACTGCCGTCCATCGTTTGGTCAAAAAAGCGCTTTTGCAGGCAGGATTGGATTCCACCCAATTCTCAGCGCACAAATTACGCCATACAGCGGCGACCATGATGCTCTCCGGCGGTGTGGATGTTAAGACTGTACAGGAAGTACTGGGGCACGAGAATCTGAACACCACGCAGATTTATACCCACATTGAAAATACCGAACTGAAATTGGCGGCAGAGGCTAATCCCCTCTCTAAGCTGGACTTTTCTGACAAGGAATGATTATGGTGAATATCGTTGAAATTACGGACATTTCTGCACCGGAACTGGATGTTTATGCCCGACTGACCCAGGCGCAACTACGTAATCGAAAAGAACCTGAAAAGGGTATTTTTATAGCGGAAAGTCCAAAAGTGATCCTACTGGCACTGCATGCCGGTTGTACGCCACTCTCCCTGCTTATGGAGCGCAAGCATATTACCGGTGACGGTGCTAAAATCATCGAAAAGTGTCCGGATATTCCTGTATATACGGCGGATCGTGAGGTACTCTCTTCCCTGACAGGCTATGAACTTACCCGGGGTGTGCTATGCGCCATGCGGCGGCCCACTCCCCTTTCCCCTGCTAGAATTTGCGAAAACGCCCATAGAATTGCCGTTCTGGATGGCATCGTTGACTCTACTAACATCGGCGCAATCTTTCGCAGTGCAGCGGCATTGGGTATGGATGGTATTTTACTGACGAAAACCTGCTGTGATCCGCTTATTCGCCGTGCAGTCCGTGTTAGCATGGGTACTGTCTTTCAAATTCCTTGGACTTATTTTGATGATAATTGTACTGATTGGCAGGAGTTTTTAAAACAATTTGGTTTCAAAACAGCCGCTATGGCGCTGAACAATACAGCCATTTCCATTGATGACCCTGCCCTATCTGCCGAAGATAAACTGGCAATTGTTCTTGGTACTGAGGGTGACGGATTGTCGTCACAAACCATCGAGAATTGCGACTACAACGTGATCATCCCTATGTATCACAATGTGGATTCGCTGAATGTGGCGGCTGCCAGTGCTGTAGCATTTTGGCAATTGCGAAAGAAATGAACAAACCCGTGTGTTTCATCAACACACGGGTTTTCTGTTACATTGCCACTTCGATAGCCTCTCGGATGTTACGCACCCGGTAGACAGTTAAACCTGCTGGAATTTCCAACTTATCAGAGCCATACTTCGGTATGATGACCTTGGTAAAACCAAGTCTTGCCACCTCGGAAAGCCGCTGATTCATATTGGAAACAGAGCGAATTTCACCGGTCAGTCCAACCTCACCAATGGCTACCATGTCATCGGCAATCGCACTGTCCCGATAAGACGATGCAACAGCCAGCGCAACCGGCAGATCTGCACCGGGCTCGTCCAGACGCAGACCACCGATCACATTGATGTAGGCATCAAACAGGTTCAGTTGCAACCCTGCACGCTTTTCCATCACTGCCATCAGCAGTACTGCCCGGTTGAAATCAAAGCCATCGGATGCCCGACGTGGTACATTGAAACTGGTTTTGGTCACCAGAGCCTGCACCTCGGCCAGAATGGGCCGTGTTCCTTCCATGACACATGCAACACAAGTGCCGCTTGCCCCCTGAGGACGACCCTCCAGGAGCATCTGAGAGGGGTTTGGTACTTCCTTTAAGCCGTTGTCTACCATCTCGAACACACCGATCTCATTGGTTGATCCAAAACGATTCTTTGCTGCGCGAAGCAGTCGATAGGATGTGTTGGGGTCACCCTCAAAGTACAAGACACAGTCAACCATATGTTCCAGCACTTTCGGGCCGGCGATGTTACCGTCCTTATTGATGTGTCCTACTATAAACACACACAAACCTTCCGTTTTACTCAGTTGCAGCAGCGCCATGGTGCAATCTTTTACCTGGGAAACACTGCCGGGCGCGGATTCATTGGTTTCGTTATACAAGGTTTGAATAGAATCCACGATCAGAATATCCGGCTTTAACGCCCCTACTGACTCAAGAATGTCAGAAAGGCGCGTCTCGGAGAGAATATACAGTTCATCCTGGTTGACCTGCAGCCGCTCGGCCCGAAGCTTCAATTGCCGCTCGCTTTCTTCGCCGGATACATACAAAACGCTCCTGCCCTGGCACAGACTGTTGCAGATCTGCAGTAGCAGGGTGGATTTGCCGATTCCCGGTGCACCGCCTACCAGCACCAGGGAGCCTGCTACGGCGCCGCCGCCTAAAACCCGGTCAAGTTCCCCCATTCCCGTAGAAAAGCGCAGCTCATCGCTACTGTCGACCTGAGAAAGCCGCTGAGGCTGCCGGCTCATGCCAACGGGAGCGCTTCGTGCCCGACCGGATGCCACAGGTTTTTCAATATGTTCCTGCATGGTATTATATGCGCCGCATCCGGGGCATCGCCCCATCCATTTTGGGGTCTCATTTCCGCATTCTGTACAGAAGAAAACTGTCTTTGTCTTAGCCATGGTACACCTTCTTTCTATGTGCATTATAGCAATCATTTGTTCGTCCGTCAAGAGCCGGCAAAACTGGAACTTACCGTTGCGGCTATAACTGCACACAAACTTTTCTGATATCGCGCATCTCTTAGCAACGCCTCTTCCTCGGGATTGGTCAGAAAACCACATTCGATCAAAACTCCGGGACAGGTAATATGTTCCATCAGATAGACACCTTTTGCGCTTTTTGACTTACGCTGACTGCCCGGATTTAAGAGCGTAACAAAATTTTGTTGTAAAGTCTGTGCAACCTTCTTGCTTATTGCATCGTTTGCATAAAATACTTGAGCACCACGGTATCGGCTGTCTGAATAGGTATTTTGGTGCAGACTGACCAAAATTGCCCCCTGAGTTTCATTGGCGATCCGCACACGCTCTTTTAAATCTGAAACTTTTTGCGCAGCAATGGTATTGCCTTCTGTGTAAATGGATTCGTCCGTCCTACGGATCATAACAGTGTCGTATCCTAACAGGTGAAACATATCGTCCAGGCGCAAAGCGATCTGTAAATTCATGTGGCTTTCCAACACGCCTGTACAGGAAGTGGCACCACCATCGATTCCCCCATGTCCGGCATCGATTACGATCCTATGCTCCCTTTCCACGGCGCTCTGCTGTTGAATGGTGGAAACAGTACTGCTTCCCATATGTGCAATTCCAAGAAAAAATATTACGATCAACAAATAAAATGGCGTAAACACAATCCAATTCTCCCGCTTCATGGACAACACCTCTCCCTATTTTTATGCCACACTTCCTTATTAAAGAACATCCATCTTCTTTCCGGCATAGAATGACCAGGAACGACAGTTCCGACCCTAATTTGATAGGAGGAAGGAAAGTGGATCATAAACACAACGCACCCAAAGGGAGCGAAGGCAGATTGCCGTCAATGGCACCGCTGGCCAATCCCTATGTTCCGTTTCAGTTGGAAAGTCCGCCGAAATATGAACCACGAAAAGCATTGATTCGTGGCACACTATTCCCCGGACTTGATCTGCCGTTTATGGGGATGGTCAATCAACAGGAACAGCCCATCACCCCCAAAACGGAACTTCAGACCCTTGGTTTTGTACTACAGGAACTGGCGTTGTATCTTGACACCCATCCGGATGACAAGGAAGCGCTGGATCTCTACCGGGAATATCAGAAAATCTATCACAAAGGCATGATGGAATATAATGAATGCTCCCAACTGAAGCATGGTATGCCCACACAGGGCGAGCGTTATCGCTGGTTGGACGACCCATGGCCCTGGGAATATGCCGCCAATAAGGAGGGCTGAGTATGTTTGTGTATGACAAGAAACTCCAATACCCCGTAAAGATTGCCCGACCCAACCCCAGACTGGCCTCGATCATAATTAGTCAGTACGGTGGCCCGGACGGTGAATTGGGTGCCTCTATGCGCTATCTGTCTCAACGCTATTCTATGCCTTTTGATGATCAAAAGGGTTTGCTGACAGATATCGGTACAGAAGAATTGGGACACCTGGAAATGGTAGCAGCGATCGTGCATCAGTTGACCCGAAATCTGAAAGAAAAGGATATTGAGGGAACACCGTTAGAGCAATATTTTGTAGATCACACCGCCGGTGTCTACCCCACTGCTGCATCCGGATTCCCTTGGACGGCTGCAAGCATCCAGGTCAAGGGCGATCCCATCGCCGATCTTACAGAAGACCTGGCTGCCGAGCAAAAAGCCCGGGTGACTTACGACAACATCCTGCGTCTTTCTGATGACCCCGATGTAAACGATGTGATCAAGTTCCTTAGGGAGCGCGAGGTGGTTCATTTCCAGCGCTTCGGCGAAAGCCTCCAACAATTGCGCGAACGTTTAAATCAAAAGAATGTTTACTGCATGAACCCTGCGTTCGATATGTAAGAAAAAATGCCCCGGGTTACCGGGGCATTTCGTTCAAATAATGCTAACTATTCATTTGCCATGGCAGACTCGATCTCTTCAATGGTTCTGGGAATTGCCGCAGAAAGGTCGATAATGCCGTCTTCTGTAATCAGAACATCGTTCTCAATACGAACACCGATGCCTTCTTCCTCAATATAAAAGCCAGGTTCTACAGTGATCACCATACCGGGACGCAGGACCATATTTCTTCCGGTACTGATATCATGGGTATCCAGGCCAAGGCTATGACTGACACCGTGATAATAGTAATCCCGGACACTCTTGCCATCCTTACGAAGCCCCAGATCATCCAGCCGGGATTCATAGTAATCAATTACCATTTGATTCAGTTCACCGGTAGTAACACCGGGCTTAGCATTGGCCATAACGATCCTCTGTGCATCCAAAACTGTATTATAGATCTCTCGTTGCCGATCGGTAAACTTACCATTGATAGGGAATGTACGGGAAATATCCGCACAATAATGCCCCTCAGCACTACCAAGATCGATCAACACCAATTCGCCATCGTGAACAATTTGGTCGTTATTATCATAGTGCAGTGTGGTAGCGCGACACCCACCGGCAATGATGCTGGTGAAAGCATGATCACGAACACACTGTTTTTTCAGAGAAAAATCAAATGCGCCTTCCAGTTCGCTTTCGTTCATCTCTGGTTTTGCGTGCTTGAGCATGGCCAGAATTGCATTGCAGGTCGTTTCCTGTGCCTTGCGCATCAAAGCAATCTCATCGTCAGATTTAATAATACGCATGGCCACCATATCACCAAAAATGTCTTCAATTGCAACCGCCGGATAACGCTGCTGGATTCTTGCCGCTAAGGTATGTGCCTGGGTGTCTGCCTGATTTTCCTGGTGGCGCCACAGATCCAAATACACAGCCATTTTTCCCAGGCCGCGGCTGGATTCAATGAGGCTGTTCAGTGTACCGATAAAAGTACTCAGGTCGGAAACATTCGCAATGCCGGAAATAGCAGTAGCTTCATCGGCTTTCATGCGGCCGCCCACCCACTTTGCCAAAACCTCATCATAAGGTTCAATGTACAAAGATTCTGAAAAGTCACCATTTTGGTTCTTGCGCAGTAAGAGGATCATATTCTCCCGGTCAATACCGGTCAGATAGTAAAAATTGCGATCCACATAAAAAGGATAGGAAGCATCCAAAGATTTCATGGGTGCAGAACCGGAAAAAATGCAGACCATACAGGGACCCTGCTTACACTCCATCAGTCTTTTTCTTCTTTCAATATAGATATCTTTCATAGGAACGTCCCCCCTTATAATCGATGCCATGATTATAGTGCATCTTGTGGATTCTGTCAACTTTATGCTCCGGCATAGAGTTTTGTTTTTTCGGCTCAATTAATCAATGATATATGCACCTACGATCTCACCATAATAAGTGTAATGGAAATCCCGAACACCATTCTTTTCAGGATAATATCTGTCGAGTATTTCCTGTGGGATGCTATTTGTAGGCTGAGGATTGCGGTATACGACCTTACATTCCAGTGTCAATGGTAACTCCCGAATACCGGGTACAGAAATGTTTAGCGGATCTTCCAGATGCAGGCCCATCTGCGCAATTTTATCCAGATCACGGCCGGACTTTGTTCCGCAAAAACCGAGAATCTTGCCGTCAATCTCCCCTACCGGGCAATTTACAGTAAACTCAGGATTCTCATCCAGCAGTTGCCTGGTGTAGCGGCTTTCACGGACATAGGCAACAAACATAGGTCTTCCCCATTCGATACCAATGGTGCCCCAGCCAATTGTCATGGTGTTGACGCCGGTGCCGCCCTTGGTAGTCAGCAGGATTCCACGCCCCATATGCTTGGCAAATTCACCTGCATAGTCAAACGGATCGATCATTCTTTTCATAGGTAACGCCTCCTCTCATCTATGTTGCTATTATAGCATTTGTGATGATACATTTCAATCCTTTCTTGACGAGAGGCAGAAGTAGCGGTATAATATAAATAAAGAACACGAAGGTGATGCGTTATGGTCATTTGTATTATCGCAATTAGTCTCATCGTTATATATATTGGCATATGCATATATTGCTTCTGCACATGTTTCCATTCCGCCAACAAACGACCTCAGGACCCATACGGCCCTCTGCACGGAAAACAATTCGAAGCCGTAAAGGACCATATTTATACCAGTACCCGGCGCATGGAAGAAGTACCTTTTGAACCGGTTACCATTCAATCATTCGACGGTTTGGCACTCTTCGGGCGATACTATCACATGAAAGACGGCGCTCCGGTTAAGATTATCTTCCATGGTTACCGCAGTATGGCTCTTCGCGATGGTGCCGGCGGTTTTGGCATGGCAAGAAAACTCGGGATGAATGTTTTGGTGGTGGACCAACGGGCCCATGGCAAAAGTAGCGGTCACGTTATTACTTTCGGCATCTGGGAGCGCCGGGATTGCCTCTCTTGGATCCGATATATTAACAGTCGGTTCGGCAAGGAAACACCCATTATCCTTTCGGGCCTATCCATGGGCGCTGCCACAGTGATCATGGCAACTGCCCTACCCCTTCCCGATAATGTACAGTGTGTGCTTGCTGACAGTCCGTATTCTTCTCCCGGTGAGATTATCAAAAAGGTCTGCAATGACCGGCACATTCCCGCCTTTGCTGCGTATCCAATAATCCGCGTTGCAGCCCGTGTTTTCGGTGGCTTTCGACTGGAACAATGCAGTGCTTTTGAGGCGGTTGGCATCTCTCCGGTTCCCATTCTGCTGCTTCATGGAGAAGACGATCGTTTTGTACCTTGCGAAATGAGTAAACAACTTCATGAAATTTCCAATGATTGCACCACATTAAAGACATTTGTAGGCGCAGGCCACGGCCTCAGTTACATTATTGAACCTCAGTGTTATGAAAAGACTGTATTTCACTTTTTGAAGCAATTCCCTGCTTTGGAAGAATACATTACCGCAGCAAACGTTTAATTAACAATCATCTAAGGAGGATTTTTTATGAAAAAGACTATCATTACCATCAGTCGGCAATTTGGCAGCGGCGGCAGAAGCGTAGGCCGTCAGATCGCGGAAAAACTAGGCATCCCCTTCTATGATAAGGATTTGGTGGAACACGTTGCCCTGGAATCAGGTTTTGCACCCAAATTTGTTGAAGAACATGGTGAACATTCTCCCGGTAAGAGTATTCTTTCCTATGCGTTTGCATCGGGTGGTGTTCCTGGTGTGATGAACGGACTTTCAACAGCTGACTTCCTTTGGAGCATTCAATGTAATGCCATCTTACAGTTGGCAGAGAAAGGCCCCTGCGTCATTGTCGGCCGAAATGCGGATTATATTCTGAAGGACCGTAAAGATGTCTTACATATTTATATTCATGCAGATATGGACTTCCGTGCGGACCGCATCGTTCGTCTTTATGGAGAATCCGAAAAGAGCCCGGTCTCCCGGTTGCAGGAAAAGGATAAGCGACGCAGTGTTAACTACCAGCACTATACCGGACGCACCTGGGGTGACGCAAAGAATTATGATCTGTGCCTGAACACTGCAGTAATCGGCGTAGATGAAGCCGCAGATATTGTTGTTAACATCGTCAAAAACTCTAAATAAACATAACGGCGTGCTGATCAGCTGACCAGCACGCCGTTATGTTTGTCATTTTTTCGTTGAAAAGGACTGAAGTCCCATTGCAAAACAGCCCAATGCCATAAGTGTGCAAAGCACAGCCAATTCCTGAACCCAGCGAATAATACCGATATGCCCCAAATCGAAGAAGAAAAAACGGACAAATGTGCTCATAAAGAACATTGCTGCGGCCAGCAGCCGCCCCGGTAGATATCCACCGACTGTGGCAAGCAGGATCAGCGCTGTCAATGCATACCACACAAATGCAAGAATGATACGTCCAACATTGCCGGTCGTACAAGTAAGTATGAATACAAGCAAACATTGCACAGCACCCATAAGGCCATACAATCCAGGTGCATCCCGATGCAGGCAATTCAGAAACACAACCGCACTGCCACAAAGGCAAATGCCAATCAAGGCAGATGTCAAAAGTTCAATTATACCCACATCTTTCAGGCTCATCAGCCCAAAGTAATAGACAAGCCGCAGGAAGAAAGCTGTGCCCATGAATAAACCAAAAGTCGCAGTCCAGTTGCTGGAAAAATTCACATGGAAACGGGTGTACTTTTTAAATCGCATTGAGATTCCTCCTGACTTATACAGGCAATGGTTTGCCGTCGCGGATGTGGATGCTGACACCATTGACCTCAACATCCTCTTCCGCATTGATCAAAATATATTTCACACCACCGATCACTCTTGTTTCGATCAGATCCGTGCGATCCGGGGCAACCTTGATAGAAACATCCGGTGTTTTGATCTCAAATTTCTTTTCGTCAATGATGTTTTTTGGATGCAGATCTGCTTCAAACCCAAATGCTTCGTCAAAATCTACACTGAATTTCGCCATATGTGCATCAGAAATGCCACATCCTGTGAGCACTTCTTTTACATCATCCTTGGTAATCAGCAAGGGATCCGGAACTTTGCTCTCCTTGTGCAGCTCAATGCGTTGAGCAAGCTGCTCATGCACAGTCTGCACCACATCCATGCTACACTCTTCAGCCAGGGCGTTACCCAGGATCGCCTCAAAGGTCTTCTTTTGGGTATTTGCAGGTTTGGGGATAGGCGCACGGAAGATCGCATCCGCAAAAGCTTCCTGACCCTCTTTTAGATTGTGGGTATAGTAAAGGGCATTATAGATATTTGTCGAACGGTCATCAAAAGCCGGGAACAGAAAACCCAGTTCGGGATTACTGACCACATTTGTGATGTTACCGTCGTGGAACAGCTTTTCTTCCGGCACATAATGCAAAGTGGCTTTCGTCAATTTCACGGGGCAGATAGCGCAAAGCAGGAATTTATAGGTTTCTTCAGCGCCCTCTTTCTTAAAAGGAACATCGTAACTGTCGCAGCCCAGCAAAATTAGATACGCCTGATCTATAGAAACAGATTCTATCACCCTGCGGTAGAAATTCATACGCATTTCTTCATCATTAAGACTACTCTGCCGCAATCCCATCAGGAGTTTATGCTCCGGGCTGTCCACTACCTGCGCAGTCTGAAAACGAATGTCGATCAGATGTTTACCGATGGTACCGGAGAGGACCTTGCGCAGTAAGGAAAAGTACTTATCCCCCTCATTTTCGCTCATCATTCCGGTACTGCTGCGAAATTCAGAGATGATCTCTTTGCTTTCGTTCACATAGCAGCCGTAAATTGCCGTCATATTACTCCGATCTCTGCGGATATGACGCCGAACCTCGGCAACTTCCTTAATATTCATGTATTTACCTCACAAACTATGTTTCATGGAAAATCCGGAGCGTATGCTCCGGATTTTATGTTTAATCCCAAAGGCATTTCCAATTCTGAACAAAATATTCGATGCCGGAGTAAATGGTGGTCACCACAATGACACCGATGATCACCCAGGATAGCCAAACAATTCCAGGAAACGCCATCCAAACACAGATGCTGACCATGGTGCTGGCAGTTTTAACCTTGCCGCTCCAGCCAGCAGCAATCACTTTGCCTTTACCAACAGCCACCAAGCGAAGGCCCGTCACCGCAAATTCCCGGGTCAGCACCAGCATCAACGCCCACGCAGGCATCATTCCCCACTGGCAGAACATACACATGGCAGCGATCACCAGCAATTTATCCGCCAAAGGATCCAAAAATTTACCGAAATCAGTAACCTGGTTTCTCGTGCGAGCAATATGCCCGTCAATGTAGTCGGTAATGCTGCCTACGATAAACAGCGCCAAGGACAGCCACATCCAAATATTGGCGCAACCTCCGCTCAGATACATCAACACCATCAAAATTGGGATGAAAGCTACCCTAACCAAGGTAATTTTACTTGCTGTCGTCATAATTATCCCTCCACAACATAACCGGAAAGGTCACCGTCAATCATTCCGTCCAAGTGTACCATCACAAAACTGCCCTCAGACAAGTCATCCTCGCTTGCCAACCAAACACGCCCATCGATATCCGGCGAGTCAGCATAGGTGCGGCCGAAATATTGCGCATATTCTTCGTCATAGCCGTCTACCAACACCTCAACGGTCTTGCCCAGCATTCCCTGAGCATATTCATCCATGATCCGGGATTGGATATCGGAAACCGTTTCTGCCCGCTCCTGGGCAACAGGAGCCTCTGGGAAGTCCATTTCCGCGGCAGGTGTCCCCTCTTCCGGAGAGAATGGGAAAGCACCTACACGCTCCAGTCTTTGCTCCTTGAGGAAATCACACAATTCCGCAAATTCCTCATCTCCCTCACCGGGCAGACCAGTAATAACACTGGTGCGAAGTACCAAACCGGGGATTCGGCTGCGCAGTTTTACAAACAATTCCCGTAGGAAAGTGCCATCACCACGGCGGTTCATTAATTGCAAGATCTTACTGTTGCAATGCTGAATGGGTAGATCCAAATACTTGACGATTTTTGGTTCATTGGCGATCACATCGATAAGCTCGTCGTCGATCTCATCGGGGTAAGCATAATGCAGACGAATCCAATGCAGTCCGTCAATTTGGCACAACTGCCGAAGCAATTCCGGCAAAAGACGCTTATGTCCGGAAAGATCCGTACCATACCGGCAGGTATCCTGGGCAACCACAATCAATTCCTTGACACCGGAATCGGCCAAAAGCCGTGCCTCATAGAGAACATCATCCATCTGCCGGCTGCGGTATTTTCCACGCAGGTACGGAATGATGCAGTATCTGCACCGATTATCACAACCCTCGGCGATCTTAATATAAGCATAATGCTCGGGAGTAGTAAGAATTCTTCCGGTTTCTACCTCCGGTGCGTCGATAGATCCGAAATCCTTCACGGTTTGACCTTCCAAAAGTGCTTCAATCGCAGGAACGATCTCAGTATAACTTCCTGTACCCAAAATGCCATCCACTTCCGGCATCTGCGCCAGGATCTCATCCTGGTAACGCTGAGAAAGGCACCCTGTAACGAGGATTTTTCCAACCAGTCCGTCTGCTTTCATGGCAGCAGTATGTAGAATAAAATCGATAGCCTCTGCCTTTGCAGAATCGATAAAGCCACAGGTGTTGATGACCACAACATCCGCACCAGCGATATCTGCAAGAACAGTATGACCGGCTTCTTGCACGCGGTACATCATCCGCTCACAGTCAACCTGATTCTTAGCACAACCAAGAGAAATAAAACCTATATTTGCCATGTTAACCCTCCGGGATCTCGTCAGAATCCATTGCCATTTCCCGCATTGCATGGCGGATGGCACTATAGGAATGCCCACGGCGAAGCAGTGCATCCACCGCTCGCTTTACATCCTTGTCGCTGGGATCTTCGCCCAAACGGGATTCCAAAAAATCCATGATTTTTTCGGTTTGATCCGGGTAATCAACCAAAACATCCTCCCAAAACTCCTTGGGAATCCGTTTTTCATAGAGCGCCTGTTTTGCACGGGCACGGCCATAGCCTTTGCCGATACACCGGTCAACTACCTGCTGGGCAGTTTTTCGGTCATCAAGCAAGGACATTTCACTCATCCATGCAACAGCCGCTTTGGCTTGGTCCGGGTTCTCCCCTTTTTGAACCAGACGATACTCCAAATCACGTTTGGACACGCTGGATGCTGCCACGATTCGCACAGCACGCATTTTCGCGGACATCTCCCCTGCTGATTCTTGCAGAAGGGAAAATGTCTTCTCAGATAATTCCATACCGGCGTATAGGCCGAAATCTTCCACCGTCTGACGGTATAGGCGCATTACGGAATCGTCCTCGAAGACAACTCTGTAGCGTCCTGCCCTGTCTGGGGCTGATGCAAGGGATTTAATCCTCATCGTCAAAATCGTCTGCACTTACGGCAATAGGACGCTCTGCGGCCTTGGCAGGAGCCTTTGCCTGAACACTGCTGTTTTTCAGCAAGTTTTCACGCACCTGTGCTTCCACCTGCTCTGCAATATCGGGGTTGGACATCAGATAATCCTTAACAGAACTGACACCCTGGCCGATACGCTCTTCGCCCATGCTGAACCAGCTGCCACTCTTCTGCACAATGTCCATCTGAACAGCCAAATCGACGAGTTCACCCCATTTGCTGATGCCCTGGCCATACATAATGTCGAAATATGCCTCACGGAACGGAGGCGCGACCTTATTCTTGACCACCTTGACGCGGGTCTTGTTGCCCACAACGTTGCCGCCTTCTTTGATGGCCTCGGTGCGGCGAACATCCAAACGTACTGAGGAATAGAACTTCAGTGCATTACCGCCGGTGGTGGTCTCAGGATTTCCGTACATCACGCCAATCTTCATGCGCAGCTGGTTGATGAAAATCACAACGCAGTTGGTCTTGGCAATCGTACCGGCCAGTTTGCGTAGAGCCTGAGACATGAGTCGTGCCTGCAGCCCCACAAAGGTATCGCCCATTTCGCCCTCAATCTCCTGCTTGGGAACCAGTGCAGCAACGGAGTCCACGACTACAGCATCCACAGCGCCGGAGCGCACCAGGGCATCGGTGATCTCCAATGCCTGTTCACCGGTATCGGGCTGGGAAACCAGCAGATTATCAATATCCACACCCAATGCAGCAGCGTAAACGGGGTCCAGCGCGTGCTCTGCATCCACGAAAGCAACTTCGCCGCCCATCTTCTGCGCCTCAGCAAGGATATGCAGAGCCAGAGTGGTCTTACCGGAGGATTCAGGTCCATAGATTTCAATGATACGGCCCTTGGGCACGCCACCAATGCCCAGTGCAGCATCCAATGCCAAAGAGCCGGTAGGAATGGCATCCACGTACATTTCCGGGCGGTCGCCCAGGCGCATAACAGTACCCTTGCCAAAGTTCTTATCAATCTGAGACAAGGCTGTTTGCAGTGCTTTTTTCTTATCAGATGCAGGTGTGGGTGCTTCGTAAGCAGTCTTTTTCGTTGCCATATTAATCTTCCTTCCTGTTAAGCTGGGCAATCACAGCCCGCTCAATGTCGTTATAGTCTCTGGTTCTTTCCAGGATGGTATACTGATTTTCTTCCAGGATACGGCATACACCGTCCCCCTGTCCCATGCCAAATTCAAAGCATAGATAGCCGCCTAGCTTTAATGCTGTAGTAAAATTTTTTGCGATGGCCCGGTAAAAATCCAGACCGTCTTCCCCACCAAACAGTGCCAAATGAGGCTCAAAATCGCTGACACTATGGGGTAATTCCGCCATCTCTTGCCGGGTAATATAAGGTGGATTGGATACGATCAAGTCAAATTTCCCAAGAAATGCCGCGGGCTTTTTCAAAGCATCTGCCTGCATACAGGTCACCCGTCCGGACAGACGATTGCGCACAATATTCTTTTTCGCAACTGCCAATGCGTCCTTTGAAATGTCCGCCAAGGTGACACGGGCATCTTTCACACGGTTGGCAACTGCCAGGCCGATACAGCCCGACCCGGTGCACAGATCCAGGATTCGCGGATCTTTTCCCAAAAACAAAGCCTTTTGAATGGCCAATGTTGCAACCGCGCAGGTATCATCCCTGGGGATTAGCACATTTTTGTCTACGTACAGAGGAAGTCCGTAAAACTCCCACTCCCCAAGAATATATGCCAAAGGTTCTCCACTGATCAACCGGGCAGTCAATGCTTCCATCTGCGCGCATATTTCTTCGGAGGCATACAGTTCCCGGTCAGAAAGGATCTGCTCCTGGCTCTTCCCGGATACGTGACACAACAGTTGACGGGCCAGCATTCCGGCTGAGTGCGCATCCTCTGTAGCCAAAATCGCCTTTCGTGCTTCCAAATACAACTGGGAATAGGTCTTTACCAAAGGTCTGCCCCCTCTTCCTGGGGAAGAACGGCCTGCACAGCCGTAATACCAACCTCGATCATGGCATCATCCGGCTCGTTGGTGGTAAAATTCTGCAACCACATACCCGGTGCTGTAAGGATCTTCGTGAACCAATTGTCGTGCCGTCCGGCCCAACGATTGATCTCATAAGTAACGGAAACCACAAGGGGTAACAGCAGCAGTTTGAATACAATCATGATCAGCCGATACAGAAAACTGCCGCGCATTGCTCCCAATGCCGGAATCAGCGTCAGCAGCAAGGAAGATGCCACAGAGAATACCAAAATGGAGATCACCATGACCACCAGCAGAAAACTGGTACCGCAGCGGGGATGCAGACGCGTCTGCTCCCGTACATTTTCAACTGTCAGCGGTAGGCCGGCTTCGTAGCAGCGAATGGTCTTATGCTCTGCACCGTGATAGGCAAAGACACGCTTCATTTCCTTCATTTTGGAGACCAACAGCATGTAGACCCAAAAAATGATCATACGCACCAGGCCTTCCACGAGGTTTAATATCAGATCGTTCCGGATCCAGTGATCCAGGAAACCCACGATCACCATGGGCAACATAAAAAACAACAGAATGGACAGTCCCAACCCCAAAAAGACTGAGATACCGATAATCAGCTTCTGAAAACTTTCATTACCCAGTTTCTTTTCAAGCCACAGATCAAACTTGGAGGGTTCTTCCGTTTCCAGTTCGGGAGACAGATCAGCCGAGTGCATCAGCGCCTTTACGCCCGCAACCTGAGAATCAAAGAAATTGACTGCACCCCGAATCAACGGCCATGTTGCAAAAGATCCCTTGGGTCGGATTTTTCGCGGTTTCAATTCCAACTTGATCTCTCCATTGGTCCGAACCGCAATGGCATCCTTCTCCGGACCACGCATCATAATGCCTTCAATCAGGGCTTGTCCGCCAATCGTTGTCTTAAATTTTTCGCTCATTTGTACCTTCCTTATTGGGAAACCGGCAGGCTTACTGTTACCAGCGTGCCTCCCCCCGGTGCATTTTCCAGAGTCAGAACACCTCTGTGCATTTCCACGATCTCATCGCAGACTGCAAGACCGATGCCGGTACCCCGTGCTCGGGAACTTCCCTTGTAGAATTTCTTTTTGACCAGAGGAAGTTCATCCTCCGGAATACCGGGTCCGTAGTCACGGATACGCACCACTACATACTCCCCTTCCAGGTTCATGGATGCTTCGATCCGCTGGCCCGAACCGCCATGCTTGGCGGCATTGTCCAATATATTGAGAAAGACTTGCCGCATACGTTCCGGGTCGCACATGATCTCCGGGATATCGTCCTCATTGTCCAAATACTCCAGTTTAATATCATCCTGGTTCAGTCTGTTGGAGTACATATAAACCGTATCCTCAAACTCGCCCCGGATATCTGCTTCTTGCATATTCAGCGTCATACGCCCATCTTGAATTCGCGTAAAATCCAGAAGTTCGACCACCATTTCTGTCAAACGCTTTGTTTCCCGGGAAATGATCTTCATGCCGCGTTCCGTTTCCGGGTCCAGGGTCTCGCTTGCAAGAAGGGTTTCGCTCCAGCCGGCGATTGCCGTCAAAGGCGTACGCAATTCGTGAGAAAGAGAGGAAATAAAATCACGCTGGATCTTCTCATTTTGGCTGATCTGAGCGGACATTTCATTGATGGTCTGCGCCAATTCTCCGATCTCGTCGTCATATTTCGTCTGAATTTGCATGCCGTAACTGCCACTGGTGATCCGCTTTGCCTTTTTGATAATGGCATTCAGCGGATGCAAAATGGTGCGGATATAGTAGTTACTGCTGAACAGTACGATGGTCATAATGACAATCAATACGCCCAGGGAAAACGCACAGATCTTAAAGATCTGCATATCCAACAGCCGAGTGGAGGTTACATAGCGCATTATTCCAATTACTTGCCCGTTGCTGAAAAGGACCGGACTGGAAACCGCAATGATCCGTTCACCGGTAGTGGGCTCCCGATCGTCATAGGTCTGAATCTGACGGGTTGCAATAGCATCCTGAATATCCGGTGTTGTAGGTGATTCGCCCGGCCAGGTACCATAGGACGAAGCAACAATTTGCCCTTTCGCATCAATAAACTGTAATTCAATATGATTTTTCTCTTCAAAGCCTTTTACGTAATCAACACAGGCTTGATAGTATTCCTGGTAATTTTGATTCAGATAATCGTCGAAAAAGGCTGCAGTAGACTGCGCTCGATACTTCAAATCGGAGGTCATACCGGAATAATAGTATGCAGAGAAAACCATGGTCACGACAAAAACACAGACAAGACCCAGGGCACAGATCACGCCGACAGTATTGGTAAGCCAACGCCTGCGCAGGCCGTACTCCTTCTTCATGGTTTTCCTCCTCACCTTAAATAATCATGCGCCCCACTTATAGCCAAGACCCCAAACGGTCGTGATATACTTGGGATTTGCTGTGTCATCTTCGATTTTAATACGCAGGCGGCGAATGTTCACATCCACGATCTTCAATTCGCCCTCGTACTCTCTGCCCCAAACTGTCGCAAGAATATCCTCACGGGACAGTGCCCGACCCGGATTTTGCATAAACAGTTTCACGATGGCATACTCCACTTGGGTCAGTTTGATGCGGTTTCCATTCTTCTCGAGGGTATGATTGCGCGTGTTCATTACAAATGGCCCTTGTGTCAAAACCTCTTCCGGCACTTTGATCTCGCCGCCCATGCGACGGAACAGTGCATCAATACGGGCTGTCAGTTCAGCCGGAGAGAAAGGCTTCGTAACATAATCATCTGCGCCGGTCATAAGGCCGGTTATCTTGTCCATTTCCTGGGTACGGGCTGTAAGCATAATGACACCCATCTGCTTATTCGTAGCACGGATACGGCGGCATACTTCAAATCCGTCCATATCCGGCAGCATAATATCCAGAATCGCAACGCCCACATCCGGATTCTGCTGCAGCAGATCCAGAGCATCCTGCCCTGTTCCAGCTTCGATTACCTTGTATCCGGCACGCTGCAAATTGATGACTACAAAACTGCGAATATTCGCTTCATCTTCAAGGATCAATACTTTTTTCATTATGTGCTCCTTTACATTTCTCCATTGGTCAAATCCTGCGTGATCAGATGGAAGGCATTGATGAGGGATTCCTGCGTCAGATTGTAGACCGCGGAAGCGACCTCTAAGTGAGCGGCATAAACCGTCGATTCCGTGCGAAAGAGCACAAATCGGTTGTCGGCAATGGCCTGCTCCTCCCGTTCCTGTCCGGTAAAACTGTAAAGTGTCATCAGTTTTATCGAGAAACCGTCTGTGCCGCGCACAGAAAATTCGTAACTGTTACCATATTGCAGAACCGAGATATTCGATGCCAGTTTTGGTGGAAGCTCCATATACCACCCACCGGGAAAACTATGATAGGTGTATACCTTGTCCACTTCACTACCATCGGAATTCATGGTATACCATCGGATCAAATACTGATTGGCAGCAGAACTGTCGCCTGGATTCGCCATCGGTAAAAGATCAGGCAGTTCCAGTACACCGTCTTCATCCACATCATCTGCATAAACATAGTAATTGCGTAAGGTCTGGACGCTGGTGCCGGATTCATTGGACAGACTAACATTGGTAAACGTACCATCCAATAACGCAAATACATCGGTAATAATTGCCGATCCATTTACATCACTTGCAACATATACCGCAGCAGGGCCATCTCCCAATCGATTGTTCATAATACGCTTGATCTTATCGGCAGGCTCGGACATAGTGACTTCCTGGGATCGCTCCAAAACACCGTTATTAACATTGTAAAGTTCCGCAATGCCATTGGCTGCAGGTGCTTCACCCGGACGCAGGATTAAAAGTTCACTTCTGCCGTCCTGGTTAAGATCCGTAGTTACAAAACGGGAATATTGGGTAGTCAGGATCTGTTCCATTCTGCCATTAAACATGGTATACACGGAAACAGGTCGCACAACTTGATCACTGACCTGACGTCCAATCACGAGATCATAGCCCTTTCGGCTGCTGAAAGGAACATATTGCACCTGATCAAAGGCGGTACCGTTATTCTCCAAAGTGTCTACCAACGTGAACGCATTGTTGACTTGGGAAAAAATCAGAATTTTAAGGGGTTTCTCACCGCTGCCTTTTGCAAAGACCAGACATTCCTCCCTGTCGTCGCCATTCAGGTCCACCATTTGCACAGGTTGTCGATTCTCACCTGCAATGGGTGCATGGTATTCAAGACCCACCATTGCGCTATCCATGGCGGATTGGAGGTTCAGATAATCCTCCGAACGTTTGGGCAGGCAATACATCTGATCAATCGTGCGCATATTGCATCCGGTAAACAAGATGGCAACCACAAACAACAGAAAAAATATTAATTTTTTACGGCTCATAGTACCATCTCCTTTCGAAAGTATATTATAGCACAGAATTCCCGAAAAAGGAAGTTATTTCAGTACTACATTGCGATCCCCAAGTACATTTTTCAATTCATCCAATAATCTGTGATCAAAGGATGCCTGTGTTCCGCGTCTACTGCGGTTATCCGCAAAGAACAGCACAACCTGCCCATCTCCGGGAAACATATTGAGGATGGCTTTAACCTTGCCGTATCGGGAATCGTGCTCACTGGGCAACTGCAAATAAAGTTTATTTGCCTGAACGATGGGTGTGGGCACAGGTTCTGATACTGTATTCTCAACGTAATCCGAGATCGGCCTTGCACGGTTTATTACGATCTGCGGTTCTTTCTCATCACGAATCGACAGACGGCCAGTAATAACAACTGCACTATTCTCCCGCAGATAACCGCCATATTGGCTCAGAACATTGGAAAAGGCCAACATTTCAATGGATGCAGTATCATCTTCCACAGTCACATAAGCCATCATGGAGTTGTTTCGGGTGGTCTTCATTTTGACCCCTTGGACAATGCCGGCAACGCTGACAATGGAATCATCCCGGTAGGGGGTTTCCTCCCCCATCAAAACACCGATGGGAACGACATGGGTGCCTTTCAGCAGGCTTCGATAATCGTCCATGGGATGTCCGGAAATGTAGATACCGGTCGTTTCTTTCTCCATATTCATCATGTCAGCCCTGCTTAGCTCCGGCAGAGACGGAACGGGGATAGCAGCAGCCTTATCATCGTCGTCCAACATGGCAAACATCCCCATCTGCCCGTCCAGGTTCTTCTTTCTGGATGCGGATACGCTGTCCATCATACTGTCGTAAACCGCAAGCAGTTCGCTTCTGTGGTGTCCAAAACAATCCAAAGCACCGCATTTGATGAAGTTTTCCACGGCGCGCTTGTTCAGTTCCCCCTCACCCATTCTCTGAAGAAAATCTTCCATGGATTTGAAAGGACCGTCAGCGGTGCGCTTGGCAGCAATGGTGCGTATAAGGGCTCGTCCCACATTTTTCACAGCACCCAGGCCAAAGCGGATGGCATCCCCCTCCACAGTAAAGTGATCATCGGAGTGGTTGATATCCGGGGGCAGCACAGAAATACCCATTTCCTTACATTCGGCAATGTAGCCGGAGATCTTTGTGGCGGAATCCAGCACGGAGGTCATCAGCGCCGCCATGTACTGATGTGGATAGTGACACTTCAGATAAGCTGTCTGATAGGAAACCACTGCATAGCAAACCGCATGGGCCTTGTTAAAGGCATAGTTTGCAAAATCAACGATCTCATCATAGATGGACTGGGCCGCGGATTCAGATACGCCCTTAGCAACCGCGCCGGGAATTCCCTGTTCCGGGTCACCGTAAACAAAGACTTTGCGCTCCGCTTCGATGACTTTCATCTTCTTTTTGGAAATTGCGCGGCGGATATTGTCCGCCTGTCCCATGGTATAACCGCCAAGCGCCTGAAAAATGGCAATAACCTGCTCCTGGTAGACGATACAGCCATAGGTAACCTTCAAAATCGGCTCCAAAAGAGGCGTTTTGTAACGGATCTTCCGGGGATCCAGTTTGTTAGCGATAAAGGTGGGAATGGAGTCCATGGGGCCCGGACGGTAAAGGGCCACGATAGCAGTCATATCTTCAATGGAAGTCGGCCGCATATTCACGCAGACACCGGTAATGCCGGCAGATTCCAACTGGAACACGCCCTGGGTCTTACCCTCAGCAAGCATGGCAAAGGTAGCGGGATCATTGTCCGGCACTTTGCTGATATCAAACTTGGGATGAAGTTTTCGGATCTCCTTTTGGGCATCCTCAATAACCGACAGATTTCGCAGGCCCAGGAAGTCCATCTTCAGCAGGCCCAATTCCTCAATAGTGGTCATGGTGTACTGGGTCACGATGGTATCGTCATTCCGGGAAAGGGGCACATACGTATCCACCGGATCTGCGGTAATCACCACGCCTGCGGCGTGGGTCGAGGTGTTACGAGGCATGCCTTCCAGGCTCATTGCAGTATCGATGAGCAGTTTCACGCGCTCGTCCCCATCGTACATTTCCTTGAGTTTCGGACTGGCTTGCAGTGCTTCTTTCAAGGTGATATGCAGAGTCGTGGGTACAAGTTTTGCCACGATATCCGTTTCAGCATAAGAAAAATTCAGCGCACGTCCTACATCCCGGATGGCACCCCGGGCAGCCATCGTACCAAATGTGGCAATCTGTGCCACATGGTCCGCGCCATACTTGCGCATAACATACTCAATGACCTCGCCCCGGCGTTCCTGGCAAAAGTCCGTATCGAAGTCGGGCATACTGACACGTTCGGGATTGAGGAATCGCTCGAAAATCAGCGCATACTGCATGGGGTCAACTTCCGTAATATGCATACAGTATGCCACAATGGATGCCGCACCGGAACCACGTCCGGGCCCCACCGGAATCCCCTGCTCTTTTGCATAACGAATGAAATCCCACACGATAAGATAGTAGTTCACATAGCCCATCTTGCTGATGATGCCAATTTCGTACTCCAGGCGGTCAATATATTCCTGAGGAGGATTTTCATATCGTTCCGCAAATCCTGCATAGCAAAGCTGACGGAAATATTCGTCATTGGTCATACCATCGGGCACAGGGAAAGAAGGCAAATGGTACTCGTGGAAGGTAAATTCCAAATTGCACATATCGGCAATTTTCGCCGTATTTTCAAAGGCTTCCTCGCAGTTGGGGAATAGTTGACGCAGTTCTTCCTCGCTTTTAAGGTAGAATTCCTCGGTCTGGAATTTCATGCGGTTGGTATCGTCAACTGTCTTGCCGGTCTGAATGCACAGCAGTACATCCTGCATGGCGGCATCTTCCTTACGCAGATAGTGGGCATCATTGGATATAATGGTGGGCAGACCGGTCTCCCGGGCCAGTCGCTGAACGCCCTGGTTGACAGCCATCTGCTCTTCAATGCCATGATCCTGCATTTCCAGGTAGAAATGCTCCGGACCAAAAATATCCGCCATTTTCAACGCATATTCCTTAGCAGCGTCGTAATCCTGTTCTAAAAGATACTGGGCAACACCGCCGGCCAAACAGGCAGATGTGGCGATTAGTCCCTCATGGTACTGGGCAAGCAACTCCAGATCCACACGGGGTTTTCCGTAAAAGCCGTGGGTAAAGGCCTCAGAAACCAATTTGCAGAGATTTTCATAGCCCTTACGATTTTCGCATAACAGCACCAAATGGTAGGGATCATTATCGATGCCGTGAACCCGGTCTTCCATCCGACGGCGGGTCACATAGACTTCGCATCCGATAATAGGCTTGATTCCGGCGGCCTTGGCAGCCTTGTAAAAATCAATACAGCCATACATCACGCCGTGGTCAGTAATGGCAATGGCAGACTGCCCCAGTTCCTTGACACGATCCATCATCCGGTCAATGCGGCAAGCACCGTCCAGGAGGCTGTATTCACTGTGTACATGCAGATGCGCAAAACTCATTAGGGTGCCTCCTTTGAAAGTTCTACAATTTTCTTCAGTCTGTGATTCATGGCAGGTTTGCTGATGGCAGGCTGCATCATGGACGCCAATTCCGTCAGCGATGCCTCGGGATTTTGCTCTCGGGCTTCGATGGCCTGCTGTAGTTTTGCAGGCAGTTTTGCAACAATCCCACGCGCTCTTAAAACACGAATGGCCGACAACTGCTCCTGCGCAGCTTCCACCACTTTGGAGGTATTGGCATCGTCACAATTGCAGCGTCGGTTGACTTTATTGTTCAGTTCTTTCTCAAGCCGGGCTTCCATGATTCCCATAGCGGCTACAGGCGCGCCAAGAAACGTCAGAAAGTCGGAAATTAGTTCACTTTGTTTGAGATAAAGCACCTGTACTCCACCCCGCTGCGCTGTTTTGGGAGAAAATTCAAGAATCTCCCGAATCAACGATTCCGTTTCCCGGGCCACGCTTTTGTGGGTTGTGCTGATCTCCATATGGTAACCCTTAATGGGGTCTGTAACGCTGCCACCGGCCAGGAATGCGCCACGCAGAAAAGAAGCCTTGCAACAATCCTCTTCCACAACGGGAAAATTCACATGGAGCACCAAAGTGTCCTTCACATCAAAACCGTAGGCACTCATTACAACAGACAGTTTTTCACTGTCTGTGATCTGAAATACCAGTTTTCCGGGTGCAACCACATCCGGAATGATATCAAAGGAAATACCAAAGGCTTTCTTGAACAATTTCGGCAAACACTGCGCAAATTCCCGGCTTTCGGTAATGACACGTATGCCCTTTCCGCCGAAGCTGTTGCAATACAGCAATATTCCGAAACACTGCGCCAGTGCGCAGCATTTCTTTTGGGGCAGCACACGGCAAAGTTCAGCCTTTGCTGCGCTGGAAAATGAGATAGCCATGGCTACCATCCTCTCTCTTTACCAAATACGAACTTCCGGCTCCAAACGAATGCCAGACTTTTCAAATACAATATCCGAAACCTGCGTAAGCAGATTTTTTACATCTTCCGCAGTCGCACCGCCCAAATTAACAGCAAAACCAGCATGCTTGATGGAAATTGCTGCACCGCCAACCTGGTAACCTTTTAAGCCTGCTTGATCAATAAGTGCTGCTGCATAACCGCCCACAGGGCGCTTAAACGCCGAACCTGCTGATGGCAGATCCAAGGGTTGTGACGCGGAACGCTTCGCCATCAGTTCTTTCATATGGGCTTTGATCTCTTCCTGTGGCTTTTTTGTCAGAGAAAAAACAGCGCTGACTACGATACCGCCTCGGTCTTCCAAAATACTGTGACGATAGGAAAACGCCATTTGCTCTGCATTGTAGGTAGTCAGCACACCACTATCGTCCATTACGTCCACACTTTCGCATACCTGGCAAATTTCCCCGCCGTAAGCACCGGCATTCATATAAACACCACCGCCGACAGTTCCAGGAATCCCGTGAGCAAATTCCAGACCGGACAAGCCCAGGTTCGCCGCAAACACAGCAGCACGGGTCATGGTCACCCCGGCACCCACACGGATATGCAGATCATCCAACTGCTCCATACCGGCCATGCAATCCTTCAGGCAAATTACCATTCCGGACAATCCGTCATCCGGAGCAAGCACATTTGTTCCTGCACCCAAAATTGCAGGCTTCGTATTCAATTCGATACAAGCATGTAAAATATCTGCCAGTTCCTGGACGTTTCTTGGAAAGGCCATCACCTCTGCCCTGCCACCAATGCGGAAAGATGTGTGCTTGGCCATAGTTTCTGTAAAACTCAAGTCAATTTCTGGTAATAAAGTAACTATTTTCTGCTGAAAAGGGGTAAATTCCATCATAAACGCCTCCGGGTGTATGATTGGTAACAGTATATCATAACAGTATCATTTTTGCAATCATTTCAGGTCGTTTTTTGTAACCTTTTTCTCGTTTGCGAACATCTGTTTATATCTTATCACAGGTGCGTAAACGTGTCAACAAAAAGAAAAAGGGCAGCTGACGCTGCCCTTTCGTAACCAATTATTTTTCGACAATCTCCAGGATCTCCATGGGACATGCCTTGACACAGATGCCACAGGCAATGCACTTGCTGGCGGTATTGCCTTCTTTCAAAACCATGACCTTCATGGGGCAGACTTCCACACACTTGCCACAGGAAACACACAGTTTCTTATTGATCATGTAAACGCCGGTCTTGGGGTTCTGTGTGATGGCACCGTGTTCACAAACCTTTTCGCATTTGCCGCACTGGATGCAAGTCATAGGCTTTGCGCCATTGCCCTTTGCAACCACCTGGATGCAGGAATAGTCGGGATTAAATTCCTTGTAAAAAGCATTGGAGCAGGCGCGAACGCACTCCAAACAAGCCATGCACTCTGTTCCCTTTTTAACGGTGAGTTTCTTCATAACCGAGGATTCTCCTTTATGTAATCATTATCGACATTATTATAACGCATTTTCCGAAAATAGCAATGGCAAAATCAGAAAATATCAAAAAATTGGCGTGTTTTTCCTGTCTAATTTGCCTTTGCAGGGCAATACTAACGATGTAATCTGAACAACAGGAGGTAACATCATGAAAAAAATTGCAATTTTTGCATTGTGCTTTGTACTCGGCATGGGTCTTTTGACTGCTTGTGGCGGCAGCAGTGCTGACGAAACCGCAGGTCCCAGCACCGGTTCTTCCACTGTGGCTACCACTACTCCCACAACCGCAGCAACCATGCCTTCCACCGCTTCTACTACCCCCTCCAGCAGCGGTATGCTGGAAGACGGCATGATCGATGGCAACGGTGATGCCGCAGGTAAGAGCGGTCGGGTAAACAGAATGGACTAATGGTCAGGCAAACGCCTGGCCTACATAATTAAAGAATGCTAATATAGCGTTGCAGGTTCTTTTTTATACGTTCCGCCGCGGCCAACGCATGATCAAGGTACACTTCTCCGCTGACATCTTCTGCATCTTTCCAGGAAGCCGTAACAGTTGGGCCGGCGGAGATTGCTGCACCGTAACCGAAGCGGTCAAAGGCAAAGCTCGCATTTTTCATATTGCCGCTGGGATAGTCCAGGCCGTCCACCAGGATAAACATATGCTTATACTGTGCGCGAAGATTCCGCAAACTATCCGGCGCACCGGCACTGCTTACCGAGCAGATTCGGGAATAATTGCACTTGGTAAAAATGGATTCACCAAAACGATTAACAAGTTCTGCCGCCGCACTCTGCACCAAGCGCTTACCTGTGAGCAGATCCTGCAATTCCGATGCGGATTTATTGGCTGAACGAACAACAACAAATAAATCCTTATCCCCTTTTGCACAGCACGTCAAGAAGGGCTTGATGGCATCACTGCCAATAAACGGACTGATCAGCATACCATGGCAGGGATACAATCCATCTTCTAGCAGTGTCGCAGCGCGATCTGCCGCCCAAGGAGACAAAATCTGAGGGCCATCCAGTAAGGTATAAAATCCCAACTCCTCTGCTCTTGTCAGCAAATTGCGCAATTCAGCAAGCCCCCGTTCGCCCAATAAAGCAAACGCATCAAAGGAAAAGCGAACGCCGGGCACAACGCCTTCCAGGACCTCTAAAAGTTCCCGGCAGAAGCGGAAGTATGCCTTGTCAAAACTCCCCTCCTGCGCCAACAAATGGGGCGGCAGCAGGTCTTCACGAATGCTCATATCCACAAGCAGGGGATTTTTCAGTTTTCGGATCTTATCATGTAAAAAATCGATAGACATGGTATTGCCTCCTCGTCTTTTTATCTATTATATCACATTCAATATTGGTCCACAAGTCTGAATTTTACATCGATTTGCGACATTTTTCCGGGCATACTAATGTCGAAAGGGGTGAGAAATATGCAGATGAGAGGATGGGTATTGACAATGGGCATTGGCGCAGCTGTGGGTGCAGTTGCTGCAGCTATGTTGCCCCGGCAAAGCAAGGCCAAGAAGCTTGTTGACAAAGCCGCTTATGCCGTGGAAGATACAGCTCAGGAAGTTGCCAACAAATTGGCTCGCAAAATGGATATGTAACAAAAGCCGGGAAGATTTCTTCCCGGCTTAAATTATTTGGATTTTACCACGATTTCGTCATTATTTACACTGATTGCAATGGAGGAAATCGGATTTTCAAAAGATGCAATGATCTGCTCAGAAATAGGATCTTCCAAGTCACGCTGGATGGTACGCCGCAAATTCCGGGCGCCGTAAACAGTGGAATACGCTTTCTTTACAAGGTATTCCACTACATCCTCGCGGAATGTGACCGACAGACCGCGATCAGTCAAGCAGTCGGACAGTTCTTTCAGCATGATCTTGGCAATGCCGCGGAAATTCTCTTCCGTCAGATGGTTGAACGTGATGATCTCATCCACCCGGTTAATAAACTCCGGCCGCAGGAACTCACGCAATGCACCCATGGTCTTTTCCTTGACCTGGTCATTCTGCGTCCGCCCAAAGCCAAGTCCCGCAACACGGCCTTCAGAACCGGCATTGGATGTCATAACAATGATGGTATTCTCAAAATTCACTACACGACCCTGGGCATCGGTAATCCGGCCATCATCCAGCACCTGCAGAAGAATATTCAGTACATCCGGGTGCGCTTTTTCAATCTCGTCGAACAGCACCACCGAATAGGGCTTGCGGCGAATTTTCTCCGTCAACTGACCTGCTTCATCATAACCAATATATCCGGGAGGAGAGCCGATCAGCTTGGAAACAGTATGTTTTTCCATGAACTCGGACATGTCCAAGCGGATCAGACTGTCCACAGAATCAAACAGATCGTTTGCCAGGCATTTGACCAGTTCTGTCTTACCCACACCGGTAGGTCCAACAAAAATAAAGGAAACAGGACGTTTCTTGGGAGAAATGCCAACCCGGTGGCGGCGAATGGCCTTGGCAACCGCATCCACCGCTTCATCCTGGCCAACAATATGCTGGCGCAGACGGTCGGCCAGACCGCTGATCTGCTCATACTCCTGGGCCTTGATCTTGGAAGCAGGGATTTTGGTCCATAGTTCAATGATTCGGGCCAGGTTTTCCATGGTCACAGCCGGTGGCGGTACTTGTTCCAATTTCTCGATCTCTGCCGCAATCTGACACAGGCGGCTGCGCAGATGGGCCAGCCGTTCATAATGCTCGTTTTCCGTATCCTCCGTGAGCATCTGCAGTTCCAGTTCATAGTCATCCCGTTCTTTGCGCAGTTCTGCCAGTCTGGAAATCTCCTCGCAACGCAGGTTTACATCGGAACAGGCTTCGTCCAACAGGTCAATGGCCTTATCCGGCAGGAATCGGTCTGTGATATAGCGCTCAGAAAGCACAACACACTGCCGCGCGATCTCAGGAGAGATGGAAACACCGTGGAATTCGGCATATTTCGGCGCAATGCCCTGCATAATTTGGCTGGCCTCTTCAATGGTAGGTTCAGCCACAGTCACAGGTTGGAAACGCCGCTCCAAAGCCGCATCTTTTTCGATGTGTTTGCGGTATTCATTGAATGTGGTTGCACCGATCACCTGGATTTCCCCACGGGACAGCGCAGGTTTCAAAATATTTGCGGCATTCATTGAACCTTCCGCATCACCGGCGCCTACCAGGTTGTGCACCTCATCAATGACCAGAATGATATTGCCGCATTCTTTAATCTCACCGATCAAACTCTTCATACGGCTTTCAAACTGGCCACGGAACTGTGTGCCGGCCACCAAAGCCGTCAGATCCAAAAGGAAAACTTCCTTGTCGCGAAGTTTGAAAGGCACATTTCCAGCAACGATCCGCTGCGCAAGACCTTCCGCAATGGCGGTCTTACCAACACCGGGCTCACCAATCAGACAAGGATTGTTCTTCTGACGTCGGTTCAAAATCTGGATCACACGCTCTGTCTCTACATCCCGTCCAATGACAGTATCTAATTTCCCTTCACGGGCACGGCCAGTAAGGTTCATGCAATAACTGTCCAGGAATTTATGCTTCTTATTCTTCTTTTTACCGGGCTCTTCCCCACCCTTTTCTTCCGACTGTTCTTTGCGTTTGGCAGGAAGATTTCCTTCACCTTGGCCGGGCAGATTGCCTGCGCCGAACAGTTGATTGAGCATGGGGAACGTGGCAGTACGGCTGTCCATATCGTCGTCCTCGCCGTCGCCCTGATCGATCTGACCGAACATACTGCTCATTTCATCGCTGAGATTATCCAGATCATCATCAGAAAAGCCCATATTCTTCACAGCCTGCTCGATCTGTGGAATACCCAGGCTGCGGGCGCACTTCAGACAATAGCCCTCATTGAGGCTAACGCCATTTTCGATCTTCGTAATGAAAACGACGGCAATATTCTTCTTACATTTTGTACACAGTTTTGGCTGCATCGTCATTCACTCCTTTTCCGGCAGTATAACACATCCTGCAAGGAAAAAATAAAACAATTTATAAACAAATCAAGTGCTGCTGCACTCAAATTTTTCCACTCCATCGTCATACCACAGCTTCGTCATGTAAAGACCGCCGGGGGGTACTGTAGGGCCGGCCGCGGTGCGGTTGCCGGAATCCAGGATTGCCCCGATCTCCTCGGGCTTGATCTTGCCTTCGGCGGCATAGACAACCGTTCCGGCCATAGCACGGGCCATATTGTAAAGGAATCCGTTGGCGCAGACCCGCAAAGCAATCAAATCGCCATCTCGTTCTACGTCATAGTAATATACTGTCCGAACCGTTGACTTAACATCCGTTCCAACGCTTCGTACCGCAGCAAAATCATGGGTTCCCACAAATTGATCAGCAGCAGCCTGCATGATGCTTTCATCCAGATGCTTGGGATAAAACCAAGCCCGATTTACATAGAACGGATCTTTTGCCCGGGAATTGTAGATGAGATAAGTATATTCTTTCCGTGCGCAAGAACCGATGGCATTAAAATCCTCATGCACATCAAATGCTTTCGTCACCACGATATCCGCAGGAAGATGGGTATTCAGCGCATAAGGAAGACGCTCTACAGGAATGGTAGAGTTGGTGCGAAAATTCGCCACATAGCACTTGGCGTGGACACCTGCATCGGTGCGTCCGCATCCGGTGACATGCACTTTCTCCCCTGTCAGCATACCTATGGCTTTTTCCATGGTTTCCTGCACAGTAGGTAGATTCTTCTGTATCTGCCAGCCGTGATAATCCGTGCCAAGATATTTCAAAAATACTGCAATATTACGCATATCGACCTCATAGGGCAAATTGTGCCAATACAATCACTGCCGCAAGCAGCAGAATACCCATGGCATACGCACCAAAATCCCGGCGCTTATAGCGCAAAAGTTTCATTTTTGTCCGTCCGTCACCGCCGTGATAACAGCGGCACTCCATAGCCGTTGCCAATTCGTCTGCACGGCGGAATGCGCTGATAAACAACGGCACCAAAATCGGCACCAAAGCCTTGACTCGCTCCATCAACTTTCCTGTCTCGAAGTCAGCACCACGCGCCTTTTGGGCAGCCATGATCTTGTCGGTTTCTTCGATCAGCGTGGGGATAAAGCGCAGGGCGATGCACATCATCATCGCCAGTTCGTGGACAGGTACTTTGATATACTTCAAAGGATTTAAGAGCGATTCCAAGCCATCTGTCAAAGCAATAGGAGATGTGGTATAGGTCAGCAAAAAAGTTCCTGCAATGAGCATCAGGATCCGCGCTACCATATAAACAGCACGGAGTACACCCTCGAGGGTAATAACAATGCTCCAAAAAGACACCAAAACCGTTTCACCCTGCGTGAAGAAAAGGTTGAGAAGTCCTGTAAAGATCAAAATAAAGATCAAGGGTTTCATACCTCGCAGAAATGCCTTGCCGGGAATGCGGGAAATGCGGATGCAAATCAGCAAAAACAACAGCATTAACCCATAAGAAACCGGTCCGACCGCCAAAAAAAGTGCTACGATATAGACGATCAGCATTACAAGTTTGGTTCTGGGATCCAGCCGGTGGATCACTGAATTACCCGGGAAATACTGGCCCAAAGTAATGTCTTTAAGCACCGAAGATCCCCCCTTTCAAGGCGTCAACGGCCTGTTCCATGGTATAGACAGAGGGCAGACTCAGCCCCAGTTTCTGCAGTTCCAGAAAAACCTGGGTGACTTCGGGAATATCGAGACCCATATCCATCAGATCCCTTGCATGCGTAAAGACCTCGGTGGGAGCGCCATCCATAGCCAGATGTGCTCCATTCATCACAAGCAGACGCTCCGTCAAGAGTGCCACATCGTTCATAGAATGACTGACCATCATAATGGTTGCATTTTTTGCCTGTCGATAAGCTTCGATATTGCTCAGGATCTCCGCACGCCCCGCAGGATCCAATCCGGCAGTGGGCTCGTCCAAGATCAGAACTTCCGGCTCCATAGCAATCACGCCTGCGATGGCCACACGACGCTTTTGTCCTCCGGAAAGATCAAAAGGAGATACATCCAACTGCGCATCGGTAAGGCCGACAAATCCAGCAGCCTCACGCACACGGCGATCGATTTCTTCCTTGGAAAGCCCCATGTTCTTCGGGCCAAACGCGATATCTTTATAAACCGTTTCTTCAAAAAGTTGATACTCCGGATATTGAAAAACCAGCCCGACCCGGAATCGGGCCTGGCGTGTTAGTTTCTTATCCGACCAGATATCCACGCCATCCAGCAAAACCTTGCCGGATGTGGGCTTCAAAAGGCCGTTCAAATGTTGCATCAAAGTGGATTTACCGGAGCCTGTATGGCCGATAATTCCGATAAATTCCCCGCGATCTACAGAAAAAGACACGTCTTCCAGCGCCGTGTGCTCAAAAGGAGTACCGGCGCTGTAAATATGGGTCAAGTTCTGTATCTCAAGAATAGTTGCCAATGATTTCTACCTCCAGCGGGTCAGACCTTCCAATGCTCTAGAAGTGTCTGCGCGCATTCTTCCGGGGTCAATCTGTCCAAAGGCAGATCGGCGCCCATTTGATTTAATTTCCAACAAAGTTCTACGGTTTCCGGGGCTGCAAGACCGATGCAATGGAGCATTTCTACTTGAGAAAACACCTGCCTGGGTGTTCCATCGGCAGCAACGTTGCCGCTATTGAGCACGATCACCCGATCGGCACGGGCAGCCTCGTCCATATGGTGGGTAATCAGGACCACAGTAATCCCTTTTTCCCGATTTAGCTTTTCGATGGTCTCCATGACTTCCCTGCGTCCCCTGGGGTCCAACATAGCTGTGGGCTCGTCCAGAACGATGCATTTGGGTTCCATAGCGATAATACCCGCAATGGCAATACGTTGCTTCTGTCCGCCGGAAAGCAAATGAGGAGCATGTTCCCGGTATTCGTACATTCCCACCTGCTTCAGCGCAAGATCCACTCTACGTCGGATCTCCGCGCTGGAAATGCCCAAATTCTCCGGGCCAAAGGCCACATCTTCTTCCACCACATTGGCAACGATCTGGTTATCCGGATTTTGGAAGACCATACCGGTGTTTTTGCGGATCTTCAATATTTTTTCCTCATCCGTGGTGTCCATTCCGAAGACATAGACCTTGCCGCCGGAAGGTAGCAATATGGCGTTAAAATGCTTGGCAAGGGTGGATTTTCCACAGCCATTTCCGCCTAAAACTGCCACAAAGCTGCCTTCTTCCACGGTTAGCGACAAATCCTCAAATACACGCACGCCGGGCGTGTCATCCACGCCCGGGTACGCATACGTCAAATTTTCTACTTTGATTGCAATGTCCAAATGACATTCCTCCAAATCAAGGTGTCCACCGGCCGGTTGAACCGCAGGGCAACATAATACCAGTGGATTTTACCGGCAAACCCAGTTCCCCTACCGCTGTCTTACCGCCATGGTCTGCACCAAATACAACATCAGATGCATAGCCCACAGCAGAGGGCGCAAGACCTGTGGTATAAGAATTGATGATCACAAACAGGGGGTTATCGGTCAGCAATTTCGCGGTTTCCAACAAGAACGGATAAAAACTGGTCTCCATTTTCCAAATTTCACCGCTGGGTCCCCGTCCATAACTGGGAGGGTCCATGATGATGCCGTCATAACGTCTGCCGCGGCGAATCTCACGCTGGATAAACTTTCCGCAATCATCAACGATCCAATGAATGGGACGGTCAGCAAGGCCGGACGCTTGGGCATTTTCCTTTGCCCAAGCAACCATACCCTTGGAAGCATCCACATGATACACCTCTGCCCCACCGGCAGCAGCTGCCAAAGTAGCACCGCCGGAATAGGCAAACAGATTCAAAACCCGCACCGGACGTCCTGCATTGGCACATTTTTCCCGAATAAAATCCCAGTTTGCAGCCTGTACCGGGAGCACACCGGAGTGTTTGAAGTTCATTGGCTTGACGTTAAATGTCAGATAATCCTTATAACGGATTTGCCAGCGCTCCGGCAACATATGCTCAGACCAATGTCCGCCACCGGTGTTGGAGCGCAGATACCGGGCATCGTACTTCCTCCAGCCAGGATGCTCTTTGGGTGTATTCCAAATCACCTGGGGGTCCGGGCGGACCAACAGGTAGTTCCCCCACCTCTCCAGGCGTTCACCGTTAGAGGTATCCAAAACCTCATAATCTTTCCACGCATCGGATAACCAAATCATGGCAATCTCCTTTATCTGTAGAATCTCCCACAATCAATGGATATAGCAGGACACATATGGCAGACTCAATCCAAGGTTCTTATCACCGTTAAATCCATAGAATGGCGTGGGATTTCCTTGTTTGTCTACCAAATAAATATAGTTTTCTCCTCTGCAGGAATACCACAAACCCACGTTGGAAGCATGAATGATCTCCTCGGCCTTAGCCCATGTCATCTTCACAAGAGAACGCTTCACCACATCGGTACATCTGTCATGCGCAACCGCCTTGCAGGTGTTGCAGAAATCCACTTCCACATGACAGTCGCAGGACTGTGTGGGGACATCTTCGGGATACACCAAAACAGTTTCCACGCGGCTAAGGCCATGCTCATGGGTTCTGACATCCATGGAGCAGGCAGAAGTAGCCAGCTTGCCGCAATCTTTGCAAACCTGTGCCGGAACAAAATTGGCTTTATCATACAGCGACTTGGAGGGTTCATTCTTATGGAGAGGCTCCATAACCTTTCTCCAAAGCGTACGAGCCGCCGCACTACCGCCAGCACCGGTGATGGCCTCAGGCATCTCATATCCCGTCCAAACCGAAGCAGTATAACGCCCTGTAAAGCCGCAGAACCAACGGTCCTTTGCGCTTGTAGTGGTACCGGTCTTGCCGTAAATTTCATAATTAGGGTCAAAACTGAACCGGATATCATCGGCAGTACCGCTTTTCACGACTTCTTTCAAGCAATAATTCATATAGTCTACTGTCTTGGCACTGAGGATCTGTTCGGATTTCTGTTCATTATTGTGCACCAGTATACCGTCGCTGTCATAGATCAGCGTGTAAGTCCGTGCATCTCTGTAAGTGCCATTATTGGCAAAGGTGGCATAGGCAGTACACATATCCCGGACAGTTACACCCACAGTGGGTGCGCCCAAGCCCAAAGGCGCCCAGTCAACATCCGTAAAGATTTTTCCGCTGGAATTGGTGTACTCTTTGACCAATGTGGAAAGTCCAAACTTGTCTTTGGCAAAGTTAAAGGAATACTCTCTGCCCATAATATCCAGGCCCTTGATGGCACTGGCATTGACAGAATCCTTCACGGCGCTCAAAACGGTTCTGGAATAGGAATACTGCCGATTGGAGTTTCTGGGGAAAGGACTGTTATTAACGTAATAGAAAGGTAGGTCATCCAAAACAGAGGCAGGATTCAGCACGCCAAGCTCAAACGAAGGTGCGTAAACTGTCAAAGGCTTAATGGAAGAACCGGGCTGCAGCTTGGAGTCAGTTGCCTTGCTGTAGGCATCATGAACATCCTTTTCACCCACGCCGCCGGCGATGGCGACGATGTCACCTGTATTGTTATCAATGATAACAATGCCGGACTGAAGCTGCTGGATACTGTCGGTATCCGGGATTTCATTCAGATTGGTGTAGATCTTATCCACCTGCTTCTGAACTGACATGTCCAAGGTGGTGTAGATGTGCAGACCGCTTTGGCAGACAAGGCGCTTAAAGTCCTGCTTGGCATCGGTATCGGCTGTCTCCCAATTGACGCCGCCCCGTTCGCAGTACAGCTGCGCCACTTCTTCCAGTACCACATCCACAAACCAGGAGTAAACCTCGCGGGAAGCATCACTACCTACAGTTGTGGGCTGATTACACTTGGGACAATAGGTTTTGTTATCTTTCTCAATAAAGGTGCCGAGCTTGCCGTGATAGCCGCAGTTTTCGTTGATACAGTCACCGTAACGGTCAGCTTCGTCGATTCCCCGCTTCAGAGTCAGATTTTCGCTGTCCACCAGCGCCTGCTGATATTCTTCGTCCGTCAGCCAGCCGTACTCGCGCATCATATACATGGTGTCTTCCCGGCGGCGCTTATTCCGTTCTGCACCGGTCAGTTGCTCGCCCTTGTAATTATCCAGTCCAGTTCGGTAGGGGTTGAACAGCGAAGGGTTATTGGTGATGCTGATCAGCGCGGCGCATTCTGCCGTATTCAGATCTTCCAGTTCTTTGCCGAAATACTCCGCTGCGGCTGGCTTAATGCCCTTGCAGCGCTCGCCCAGGTAAATCTTGTTCAGATACCATTCAATAATAAATTTTTTATCATAGCGTTTTTCAAACTCCGTAGCCCGGAATATCTCCAAAACCTTACGCTGGACCGTAACATCGTCAGCAGATTCATCATATTCCAGATACAGGTTTTTGATCAGCTGCTGGGTAATGGATGAGCCGCCGAATTCCCGACCACCCACGAACATGCTGACACAAGCCTTGATGGTGGGGATCCAGTCAACGCCCTGATGTTCAAAGAAACGGTGATCTTCGATGGCCACGGCGGCAAAAATCAGATCTTCGGGAATCTCATCGTAGGTTGCCCAGTCTTCGTCAGTCTCAGCGTGGAGCCGCTGAAGCACCTGGATCTCGCCGTTGGCATCGGTGTAGTACATAACAGAATTGCCGCTCTGGTCAAAGTCACCCATCACCACTTCCGCGCTACCCATAATGGCATCGCTGTCCAAATAATCAGCCAGCAAGCCTACAAAGGCAAACAGACAAATAGCGGTAATGGCCAAGACCGTTGCCAGCGCTCCCAATAAAATCTTTATAAAGGAATACGCACCTTTCCAAAACCCATGCAGTACCAGCAAGGGTTTAGAAGGTTTCCAGGATTGTCTGGTAACCCGGCGCACATTTTCGTTGCGTTCATTTTCCATAGTGTAACCTCCCAATTAACAGTAGCAAAAGAGCAAGAAACAACTACTGTCAGCATAATCGCATAGGACTAGCCGTATAATTATAGCATACCCCAACGAAAAACGAAAGACCCAATTTATTAATAAAGTGAAAAATTCCTGCCATACTATCCCCATAAGGAGGATGATGGATATGAAAAAGCAACGCATACTGATGAACCTCGTCTTATTTGGTTTTATTTTGGGGATCCACGAAGGTCGTATTGCTCTGTGGAAAGACAACCAAAAGAATCCTATGAAGGTATTCCCTTATCAGGCTTCCATGTTGCCGGAAGCGGATCAAAAGCGCCTGGAAAACGGCATTCACGTGGACAGTCTCAGCGAACTATATCAACTTGTTGAGGATTATCTTTCCTGACAGGCACAATTCGCTTACCTGTAGCATACAGTAAAATATACGCCATTGGCTGGTACAATGTTTCAGTTGATTTTACCCGCAAGATGCTGTATGATATAGGAAAGGAACAACAGGAGGATCCACTATGGCAGATCAATACGGTTCTGATTTCATCACAATTATGGACGAAGACGGTACAGAATACGAATTGGAAGTACTCTCCACCGTGGAATACAATAGCGCGACCTACCTTGCGGCAATTCCCGCGTCCGAGGAGCTGGACCCCGAGGTGCTTATCTTCAAGTCCGTCGAAGAGAACGGGGAAAACATTCTCAGTTTTATTGAAGATGCGCAGGAAATGGAAGCGGTCAATGATCTGATCATGGAATCCCTCTTTCAGGATTCTGAAACGGAATAAACCCTTCCTGCTTGGTGCGTGATGTGTCCTTTTGGACCCACATTTATTTATAGGGATGCTAGATTTCCCGGTTGGATTGCAGACCTCCCGCCTGCGCTTTGACGTATGGTGGACGTTGGGAGCAGCTAAAATCGGGAGCGGCGACCCACCTGCCTATTGGTGCAGGTCATAATCGGATGCACACGGCCAAAGCGGGATTAAGCATGGAGAACTGCAGTTCTCCATGCTTTTTTCATATTTCAATCGTCAAAGTTGTAAACTTTTTGCTTTTTTGTGCCAAGTGCAAAGAAAACACTTGAAACTTTCCGAGAAATCAGTTATAATACGCAAGTCTATGCGCAAAAGAACGCGCAGCGTACCATAATGAGAGGAATTGATTACATGAGCGCATCCAATAAAAAGAAGCTCCGTAAGGAGCAGAAAGCCGCTGCTCTGACGGCTAAGCAGAAGCAGGAACAGGCTGAAGCCAAGAAACTGAAGGCCTACACTCTGACCTTTGCCATCGTAATGGTTCTGGTTGTGGCCATCGTTGTTGGCGTTATCGTCACACCTATGATCGACGGCATCATCCGTCGTAACAGCACCACCGTTACCATCGGCGAGCACGAACTCTCTGCTGCTGAACTGACCTACTTCTATGTCGATGCTATTTCTGAGTATCAGCAGAATATTTACAATCAGTACTACAGTTCTTTTGGCGACTACTGGTCTATTATGCTGGACTTTGATACCACCAAGCCTTTGAATGAGCAGACATACGACAAGGAAACCGGTAAGACCTGGGCAGACTATTTCATGGACACTGCCATCCAGACTGCCCGCAACACCTATGCTATGTATGACGATGCTATGGCCAAGGATTACAAACTGACTGAGGACGAGCAGAAGAATCTGGATTCTTACGTAGATTCTTTGGAGTTGTATGCAACTTACTACGGCTACAGCAGCGCAAAGTCCTACCTGCGTTCCAGTTATGGCAACGGTGCCAATGTATCTACCTATGAGGAATACTATAAAGTGTGCACCCTGGCTTCTTCCTACTTGAACAAGTACTATGATGATTTGGATTACAAGCTGGAAGATTACCGCACTTACGAGAAGGACAAGTTTGACGACTACTCCACTGTTTCTTATATCTACTACACCATGAAGTACAACTCCTACCTGGGCGAAGGCACCAAGAGCGAGGATGGCAAGACCACTACATGGACTGACGAAGAGAAGAATGCAGCCCGTGAGGCCATGAAGGCAGATATGGAAGCACTTCTTTCCAGTGAAGTCAAGGACAAGGAATCCTTCGATAAAGCAATCCAGTCCTGGGAAATCAACAAGTTGGACAAGGACGAGAATAAAGACACCGATAAAAACAACAGTTCTACCACAACCGCTAAGTTGCCCACTGCAACGGAAGTGAAGGATGCATTTTTTGAAAACATTTCCCTCAGTGAGGAGATCGTGGATTGGCTGAAAGTTGCTGAGCGCGCTGCCGGTGAGATCAAGGCATTCGAAGTTATCACCTATGCTGAGCATGAGGATGAAAAGCACGAGCATGGCGACAACTGCGGTTGCGCAAAGACTGTTGACGGCTATACCATCGTGCTGTTCACCGAGCGCGACGATAACACTGTGAAAATGGCCAATGTTCGTCACATCCTTGTAAAGTTCCAGGGTGGCACTAAGGACAAAGATGGAAATGTCATCTACTCCGCAGACGAAAAGAAGAAAGCTAAGGAAGAAGCTGAAAAGCTTCTGAAGCAGTGGCAAGACGGCAAGGCAAACGAAGAAAGCTTTGGTGAACTGGCTAACAAGGAAAGCGATGACCAAGATGGCAAGGTCACAAACGGCGGCCTGTACGAGGATATCTACCCCGGTCAAATGGTAAAGGCTTTTGAGGAATGGTGTTTTGCTGAGGGCCGTAAGGCTGGCGACACCGGCATTGTCGAGACTGAGTATGGCTATCACGTTATGTTCTACTCCTCCACCGACGAGATGTCCTACCGTGATCTGATGATCGACAGCGACATGCGTGTTGAGGACACAGAAAAGTGGCAGAAAGGCCTTTCCGAAGCAATCTCCTGTGATGTGATCAGCCTGAAGCTGATGGATTACGATTACGTTGTACAGAAATAATAAAATCATTCCCGGGTCTTCGGACCCGGGATATTTTTGTATATTTTTCTCCCTGTGTGCAAAAAATCCTACAGGGAGTGAATAGAATGAAAAAACAATTTGGTTACATCCTCGCAGGAAGTGTAGCAGGGGCCGTCAATGGATTACTGGGAGCCGGGGGTGGTATGCTTTTGGTTCCTTTACTGACACTTTTTACAGATTTGGATGACGAACAAATTTTCCCCACCTCTGTTACCGTGATCCTGCCGATCTGTTTCGTTTCTTTATCAGTTTCACCGGGATTTCAAAATTTGCCTTTGACGGATGCATGGCCCTATTTGCTGGCAGCCATTCCCGGCGGCATTCTCGCCGGTTTGCTGGACAAAAAGATCCCGGTGAAGTGGCTTCACCGGGCATTGGGCATCTTAATTCTATGGGGAGGTGTGCGATATTTATGCTGACTCCCCTGCTTACGATCCCTGTAGGAATCCTGCTTGGCTTGCTGGCAGGGCTTGGAATCGGCGGCGGTTCTCTATTGATCCTTTGGCTCACGCTGATTGCCGGCACACCCCACGGTACTGCCCGCGCCATCAATCTGCTGTTCTTTATCGTGGCTGCAGGTACAGTCAGCCTCTTCCGCTGGAAAAAGGGATCCCTGGATTTAAAATCCATTATTCCAACAATCATCGCCGGGTGCATTGCCGCAGGTATCTGCTCCTGGGTAGGTATGCAGATCGATCAAACAATTCTGCGAAAAATCTTTGGTGGACTTCTATTGCTAACCGGGATACGTGAGTTATTTTACCGACCAAGAAAAGCCAAATAGCCCTCTAAAATCAGCGAAGCTGCAACGGCATCCACCGTATTCTTCCGCTTTTGTCCGTGATAATTGTGCTGCGACAGAATATTATGAGCCTCCACCGTGGTACGCCGTTCGTCCCACATCTGAACAGGCAGTCCAGTTGCACTGCCCAATTCTTCCGCAAATCCCCGGCACAACTGGGCACGGGCACCTTCTGTGCCGTCCATATTCCGGGGTAGGCCAACAACGATCTGTCCCACTTCGTTTTCCTTGGTAATACGCACAATGTCCGCAATTGCCTTCTCCCGGTTGCGACTGGGCACAACCATCGTTGAACCCACAATACTGCAAAGTAGATCGGAGATTGCAACTCCTGTGCGTGCATCGCCGTAATCAATTCCCATGATCCGCTTCATAAAAGTTCCTCTTTTCTTCGTTTTTCTCTATTATAGCGGATAAGCAAAGAAAAAGAAAGGCAAAATTTGCCTTTCTTACATATTTAAGTACCAAACACCAATGCTGAGATATGCCGCAAAGGTCAGCCATATCAGATACGGAATCTGCAAAAGTGCCGCACGTCGGTCTACTTTGTAAAATTGCAGGATCATCAAAAGAACAAGTGCCCACAAAAATAACAGCCAGATCACAGCAAAGCCAAATGCCTGAGCATTAAAGAAAATAAGACTCCAAAAGAAATTGACAATCAACTGTACAACATATAGATTCAATCCCCTGCTACGCGCCATGCTGTCCTTGGACAACCAGATTCTTGCCGCACCGATCCCCATCAATGTATATAGTATTGTCCAGACGATTGGAAACAGCCACGCAGGCGGTGTGAGCGCAGGCTTCGTAACAGACTGTGTATATGCTTCCATACCCCCCATCGAAAGTAAGCCCGAAAGTGTGCCAACACCCACCGCGATCCCAATGCTGATCAAATAGGGTTTCCATTTTTGCCAGTTCATACGCATCCCTCCTGTGTAAAGATATGCTTGTACAGTCCGATTTTATACCCAATCATAAAAAGATCAACATTCAGCAAAAATATACGAAAATTTGGTAAAAAAGTTGTTGACTATACGTATTTCCTGTGGTAGAATGTATTCACCTGTGAAAAAACGGGCTTTGTTTTATGCCCTTTTTCAGCTTCGGGGCGGAAATGTAGTTGTCCGCTTTCTAAATCTATTCTAGCCGGAGTGATACAGGGAGGCAATTATTTAAGGAGGTGCCGTAATGCGCGTAAAAGTCACTTTGAGATGTTCTGAGTGCAAGCAGAGAAACTACAACACCATGAAAAACAAGAAGAACGACCCTGACCGTCTCGAAATGAGCAAGTACTGCAGATTCTGCAGAAAGCACACCACTCACAACGAGACCAAGTAAGGAGAGGCACAAGATGGCTGAAAACAAGAAGGAAAACTGGTTCAAAAGAACCTGGGGTGCCGTTTGCCGATACTTCCGCGAGCTGAAAAGTGAGCTGAAAAAGGTCGTCTGGTCCACCCCTCAGCAGGTGGTTAAAAACACCTTGATCGTCATCGCTGCTGTTCTCGTTGTCGGCGTGTTCGTTTGGCTGTTCGACTTTGTTGCTCAGGTCAGCATCAATGCACTGATCGATGCTGTCACCGGCCTGACTCACAACCATTAAGGTGAGGCTATGGCAGAGGCTGCAAAGTGGTATGTGGTCCATACCTATTCCGGTTATGAGAACACAGTAAAAGCCACCATCGAAAAGACCGTTGAGAGCCGTCAGCTCCAGGATGTGATCCAGGCGATTTCCATTCCTATGGAAACTGTCACCGAGATTACTGAATCCGGTGCGACCAAAACCTATGACCGCAAGGTATACCCCGGTTATGTTCTGGTCAAGATGGTTTACAGCGATGACACATGGCATGTGATCCGCAATATCCGGGGTGTTACCGGTTTCGTGGGCACATCCAGCAATGACCCCACTCCCCTGACGGATGATGAAGTTTACGCAATGGGTGTTGAGAAGAAAGAGATTATTGTCAACTATGTAGTTGGCGATACTGTCCGGATTCTCGATGGTCCCTTGAGTTCCTTCACAGGCGTTGTGGAGAGCATTGAGGTCGAAAAGAACGCGGTCAGCGTGATCGTATCCATGTTTGGCCGTGAGACCCCGGTCGAGTTCGAACTTGATCAGATTGAGGTCGTATCCCAGTAAACGAATCGGACCGCCAGTCGGTCGGAACGTGGGAGGGGTTAAAACCCCGCAAGAAATGCGCAAAGCGCATATTACCACATTTTATTCAGGAGGTGCTTATAATGGCACAGAAAGTTACCGGTATTATCAAACTGCAAATTAACGCCGCTAAGGCAACCGCTTCTCCCCCTGTCGGCCCCGCTTTGGGTCAGCATGGCGTAAACATCGCCGCTTTCATCAAGGAATTCAATGCCCGCACCCAGAACATGGAAGGCTACAAGATTCCTGTTGTCATCACTGTTTACGCAGACCGCAGCTTTACCTTTATCACTAAGACTCCCCCCACCCCCCTGCTCGTTCTGAAGGCTGCAGGTTTGCAGGGTGGCTCCGGTGTCCCCAACAAGAACAAGGTTGGTTCTATCACCGCTGCTCAGGTTACTGAGATCGCAAAGACCAAGCTGCCCGATCTGAACGTAAACACTCTGGAAGCTGCCGAGAGCCAGGTTCGTGGCACTTGCCGCTCCATGGGTGTAACTGTTGTCGACTAATATTTGCTGACCGGGGTTTTACCGCCTCGGAAATGTGGGAGGATTATTCCGCATCACCACTATCAAGGAGGATAATTACATTGTTTAGAGGTAAAAAGTACAAGGAGAGCGCAAAACTGATTGATCGCTCTGTTCAGTATGATCCCGCAGAAGCCCTGGATCTGGTTGTGAAGGGTGCTTCCGCAAAGTTCGACGAGACTGTCGAGCTGCACATTAAGTTGGGTGTCGACTCCCGTCACGCTGACCAGCAGGTCCGCGGTGCCGTGGTTCT
>JAZOLS010000056.1:0-9929 GCA_045653245.1 Faecousia sp. | reverse complement strand
CACATCTTTGCCATGAGAAATTCTCCTTACTTCTTGTTCTTTGCGTCTACCATAGCCTTGACCGTGATGGGCAGGCCGTAGAGGTTGATGAATCCGGTGGCGTCTGCCTGGTTGTAGTCGCGTTCACCGAAAGTGGCGATCTCTTCGGAGTACAGGGAGTAGTCGCTCCATACGCCGGCATTGATCATGTTGCCCTTGTACAGTTTCAGACGCACCTTGCCGGTGACAGTTTCCTGGGTCTTGTCCACAAATGCGGCAAGCGCCTCCCGCAGGGGGGTGAACCACTGGCCGTTGTAGACCAGTTCAGCATAAGTGATGGCCAGTCTCTGCTTTTCGTGGAGGGTCATCTTGTCCAGGCAGATTGACTCCAGCACGCTGTGTGCCTTGAAGTGAATGGCACCGCCGGGGGTTTCGTACACGCCGCGGCACTTCATGCCAACCAGCCGGTTTTCTACGATATCCAGCAGGCCGATGCCGTTGGCACCGCCAATCTCGTTCAGTTTCAGAATGATATTCTTTGCGCTCATCTTTTCGCCGTCCAGAGCCACGGGGATACCCTTGTCAAAGTCGATGGTGATGTAAGTGGGTACATCGGGAGCCATGATGGGGGAGACACCCATTTCCAGGAAGCCGGGTTTCTCGTACTGAGGCTCGTTACCGGTATCTTCCAGGTCCAGACCCTCGTGGCTCAAGTGCCACAGGTTCTTGTCCTTGGAGTAGTTGGTTTCCCGATTGATCTTCAGAGGAATGTTGTGCGCCTCTGCATAGTCGATCTCTTCTTCACGGGATTTGATATCCCACTCACGCCAAGGGGCAATGATAGGCATATCGGGGGCAAAGTGCTTGATGGTCAGTTCGAAACGAACCTGGTCATTGCCCTTGCCGGTACAGCCGTGGCAGATGGCATCAGCGCCCTCTTTCAAAGCAATTTCTACCAGACCCTTGGCAATGCAGGGACGGGCGTGGGATGTGCCCAGCAGATACTCTTCGTAAATTGCGCCGGCTTTGACACAGGGGATGATGTAATCATCCACATACTCATCGGTCAGATCCAGCACGTACAGCTTAGATGCACCGGTTTTCAGAGCCTTTTCTTCCAGGCCTTCCAGCTCGTCGGCCTGGCCCACGTTGCCGGAAACGGCGATGACTTCGCAGTTGTTGTAATTTTCTTTCAGCCAGGGGATGATGATGGATGTATCCAGGCCGCCGGAGTAGGCCAAAACGACCTTTTTGATATTTTCTTTGTTCATGGTGAATTCCTCCAAAGTGGTTTATTAAGTATGGGGAAATTATACATCCATAGAGGACATTTGTCAACGGAAAATGAATAAAATATCGCATTATTCATAAAAATGCGCTGAATATACATGGAAGTAACGGATATATGCATGGGAGTTATGCAAGATAACCATATTGGCCCAAAATACGAAGCAACCAAAGCAATCCCCCGCTCCATGGAGCGGGGGTTGGGTTATGAGCTTTTTGCGAGTTCTCCAATGGTTTTTCCGCTGTCAGAAACCCAGGTATCTGTGTTGAAGGAGTTAGCAGAGCCGTAGCCGTCGTAGTTGTTGGCGTTGGCAGTGCCCTTAGTGAGGAGAACTAATTCCGTCCAGGTATCAGCACCGGGCAGTTTTGTAAAGGATGCTGCATAGACCGTTACAGGCTTACCACTTGATACATTGTTCAGGTTCTCTGAGGTAATATATAGGGTCATGTCCGCACCGTTTACGGTATATTGCCGTCCCCAACTTGTGTAAGTATAAGAGTCGCCGGTGGCGGAGTTGCCGTCCAGGTTTTCCCGCTTGATCATAATGGTGATCGGTTCGGTCTTTCCGTCTCCATCCAGGTCCATGGACAAAAATTCTTCCGTAAACAGAGTCTTGATCGTTTTCGAATCTGTACTGTTAGCACCAACCACATTGCCGATATAGGTAACTGCAGAGGCCTTGTTCAAACCACTTCGGTTGTCCATAGCATCTTCCAGGTACTGATACGAGCCGTCGAAGGCTTCATTGTTCAAAATAGCCTTAAACCGGTCCACTGCGGTCTGTGCCACGATGGTGCCGATCGAATCTTTATCCACCACGAAGTTGAAATGCAAGGTAGAAAGCAGATCTCGGGCGGAAGTGTTATTGCCATCAAAGGCAAAGGTCACATAAATGGTCTTGAACGTCTTGCCGGGAATCTCGTCCTTGGTTTCAATGCCCGAAACGGTATAGCCTATGCGTTCGTTATTTGTAGAAACCGTTTCCGTTTTGTTGTAGTAGAAACTGCTGGTGGTGTTGTTATAAAAGGTTACTTCCACCACAACGGACGAAGATATGCTGGCATTCAGCGTCAGATCCGCCTGAATGTCCAGATCGGCGGTCTTGACCACCGTGGCATCGGCATAAGCACCCCCGGAAATGGTGACATTTGTAATGTACAGCGTGCCGTATTTGAAGTCCCTAAGGGTAGCGTTCATATCCGCCGGAACATCATCAACTGGGCCATAATAGTGCCACATAGCGAAGATGCCGGACACAGGAAGGCAGATCACAAGAAGCAATGCGATCAGCAACAAAGATGAAGAGCGAAGGCTCATGATTACACCTCCATCTGGTCATCTTCAGGCGGAATTATACCGATTTTCTTCAGCCGGTCCAACTTGGCCTGGAGCAATTTCTTTTCTGCCACGGGGGTGGTGAAAACCGCAAACAGTACCAGCAGAATGCAAAGATATCCGGCAGGGGACTGCATGAAGGCGAAGAAACTGCCAACGAACTTGATGTGCTTGCCGTTATAGATGGCCCGCATCTGCTCGTACAGCACCGGAAACTCGTCCATATATTTGGAAGCATCGCCCTGGAGTTTGAAATGACGGCAATCGGGGTGCTTTTCATTGGGTTCTTCAATACCCACGATGCGGTGGATGATCAATTCTCCGTGATATTCATACACCACGATGTCATACAGTTCCAGATCAAATTCTCCGGGGAGTTGCTCCACAAAAACCAGGTCGAACATATCAAATTGATCGTCCAGCCGGTTTTTTTGCAGATAATCGTTATCCTCATGCTTGAAGGACATGGAAGCGGATAAAACCACTTTGGGGGCAGGAATGGTACTGCTACCCACATGATTGCCGGATATCTGTACGATTACCGATGCGGCAAACATTACAAGGATACCAGCCATCAAAATGCCGGAGATCACCTTGCACACAATGTCGCTGAAACAACCACGGCCTTTGTTCTTTTTGTATTCAGTTATAATTCGTTCATCTTCCAGTCCGTGCTTGATCGTCTTAAGGGTCAATTTAATGATGTAGTACATCATCACTGAGAAAAGACAGGTCAACAGCGTGAAAACGATCAGACACAGAAAGAAAATATATAAATCATATCCTGACATATATCTTCTCCAAAAATATTATCCCATGCGCTGCATGGGATAATATCTCATACTTCTTTATGTAGTTACGGGGTGGCGGGAGCCTCAGAAACGGTGATGCTGATGGCGCCACTGTGCAGAGCCAACTTGAAAGCATCGTAATCCTCTGCAGTGGGCAGGTACAGAGCATTCAGGTCGATCAGAGCATCCAGTTCGGAAGCGGGGATGGTGACAGAACCGTTCACAGCGCCCAGAATCTGTGCAGTAGTATCTACCGCAAAGATCGCATTGCTCTCGTAGACATAGTTGTTGGTCGTGCCCAGTACATACTGCAGTTTTACACCGTTGGCAGCGACATTGGAGTCAGCACCCTGATTGGGAGTGAAGGTTACGGTGACGTAGCCTTCGATCTTCATTTCTCCGCGCAGATCGTTGTTTTCGTCATGAATGGTAATTTTCAGATTGGCGGTGTCAATGGTGATGTTACCCTTGTCAGTGGTGACGACCTTGTCGGTAATGATGGTGCCGGCGTCAAAGAACTTGGTACGGGCAGTAACAGTACCCTGCGCATAGTTCCAAGTGGCGTAAACGCCACCGATGGTCACGCACAGGATCAATGCGATCAAAATACTGAGCTTTTTCATGGTTGAAGTCCTCCAAAGAAGAAATGACAGGGGAAAACCCTGTGAAGAAAGCCACCTTTCGGTGAATGATAACACTAGTATAGCACTCTATTTTGAAAAATCAAGGGATTTTCTAAAATTTTTCTCCAATAGGCTGACATTTTTCCGCGAGCGAGAGAAAAGGAGGATGTGAAGGCGAAAAAAGCACCGGCCAAACGGCCGGTGCAAAACGGGTATGTTTACTTGGTTTTTGCCTGCTCTACTCTTGCAATGCGCTGGCTTAAAGGAGGATGGCTGTATTCCAGCACCACATTGACGGGGGAAGGCGCAAGGTGAGAGAAGTTTTCTTTGGCAAGTTTTTTAAGTGCGACTACCATAGCGTCGCCATAGCCCTCCTCCACGGCCTGCCGGTCAGCACGGAATTCTGCCCGGCGGCTATAGGCATTCATGACCATACTGCTCAGAGGTTGCACCAGACCCAGGCCAATACCGGCCAGTACATAGCCAAATCCGTAGTTTACTTCGGCAAAGCCAAAGGCGGTGTGCAACTGGGGGTCTCGTACAGCCAGACAAACCACCACGGCCATCAGCAGAAGATTGCCGAAGTTCATGATCTGCCGTTTCAATACATCCTTGTGCAGACCGTGGCCCAGTTCATGGGCGAATACAGCACAAATCTCGTCCGGGGTCATGGCGTTTACCAGGTTGTCGAACAGCACAATGGTTTTTAGTTTGCCAAAGCCGGTAAAGTAGGCATTGAGTTTGGTGGTGCGGCGGGATGCATCCATGACCTCAATAGCTTTGACCTTGTAACCGTGTTTGGTCAGCAGTTCCATCAGGCTGTCTTTGAGTTCTCCGTCTTCCAGGGGAATGAATTTATTGCCAATACGGCTGAAAATGGGGTACAGGAAAGAAATGATAAGGGTGAAACAGAATACAACGATGGCGAACAACAGGACCATTCCGTCTCCCAGGGCGGTGTGCAAGATGCAAAGAAGCCAAGCAAGAAATAGACTCAGGCAAATGCCCAGCAGCAGTTTACGGATTTGGTCGATGACGAAGGTTTTTATGGTGGAACGGTTAAAGCCGTATTTTTCCTCGATCACCATGGTTCTGTAATAATCGATACCGATGCTGATTACAGCGGATACTACTTCCTCCAGCAAGATCACCATCAGCATTTGCATAAAGATGTGCTTGCTGAATAAGGATGCAAGAGCGGCGTAAGCGTTGGTGCAGAGCAATGCCAGGGATGCCAGGAGGGAAAGGACAGTGGAAAAAATACTCAAACGGCAGTTTTCTGCGCTATAGCGCCGCCATGTGGCGTAGGTTTCTGCGTCGTAAACATCTACCACATTTTCAGGAATGGGATTGCCGGCGGAACGGTACTGTACGATGTTCAGCACCAGGCGGTATATAGTGCCTAATGACAACAATAATAAGATCAAGGGTTTCATGAATCCTACTCCTTTTACTTCTCGAGTTCCCGGAAAGCCTTAAGCCATTCATTTTTGATGATTTGGTGGCCCATGGCGGTGGGATGCACGCCGTCGTACAACCAATAAGTATTTTCGGCGGTTTTGGCAGCGGCATCAAACTTGTCCTGCAGGGTAACAAAGGGCAGGTTGTACTTTTCCGCCACAGCTTTTGCTCTACGGGCGCGTTCCTCTACGCCGGTGCGGAAGCCTTCCCACTTGTTGGGGCATTCTTCTGTATTGTCGGTGGCGGTGGCCCGGAGGCAGAAAGGTGCCAGGATCATGATCTTGATATCCGGCAGGGCAGTCTTGATCTCTTCAATCAGCATGCAGTAGATTTTTTCAAACTTGTCCGCATCCACGCCGTTGTTACGGGCGAATTCGTGCCAGACATCGTTGACACCGATCAGAATGCTCATGTAGTCGGGCTTGAGGTTGATAATATCGCTCTTGATTCGGGCATAAACATCGGTAATGCGGTTGCCACTAATGCCCCGATTGAGGAACTGATATGCCCCGGGATTTTCACAGCCTAACTCAGAAGTGACCAGCAAGGCATAGCCGGTGCCCAAGCCCTCGCCCCGGCCGCAGTCGGTAATGGAATCGCCTTGAAACAGAATCGTTTTCATACGAAACATCCTTTCTGTAAGGAAATAGTTTGTAAAAATATTGTACTACTGCAGATGTTCATTTTCAAGGGAGAATTTGTTTAATTTCTGCAAAGCGAGGACAAGAACGGCAGCAGATTTCTTTTTTTGAAAAAGAAGAAAAAATGCTTGACAAACCCACATGAGGTCGCTATAATAAGCATGTTCTGTTTGAGCCGCCGGTATAGCTCAGTTGGTAGAGCAGCTGATTTGTAATCAGCAGGTCGGGGGTTCGAGTCCGTCTACCGGCTCCAACCAGAGCTTGTGCTCAAACTGACTCGAACAATTAAATGCAACGCGGACGAGCGTTGCCGGCGAGGGCTAGACCGAGCCGCACCTTGATTGAACGAGTCCGTCTACCGGCTCCAGACAGACACTCAACAGAAAATGAATATTTGGGGGAGTTCCCGAGTGGCCAAAGGGGACAGACTGTAAATCTGCTGCGTATCGCTTCGATGGTTCGAATCCGTCCTCCCCCACCAAGCAAAAACACCAGCCTTAATGGCTGGTGTTTTTGGTTTGGTATGGGTATTTGGAGGACGGATTCGAAAGGCGGCTCTTAGCGAGTGTCCGGTGGACACTTGCAACCGCCGTGGCTTTTCCGCAGAAAAGCGAATCCGTCCTCCCCCACCAAGTGTTGCCGTCTAAAAAGATGCCGCGCCGAAAAGCCTTGAGAAATCAAGGCTTTTCGCATTTTTTACCCCTATTTTTCAAGTTGCAATTTCATAGATGCCAACGACCTACAAGATGGATTCGAACCACCGAAGCAAAAAATGGAAATGTTTAGCGATTTTATTTGACTAAGTCTTTTCTTTTTTACTTTTTGAAATTATAATATATTAAGAAATTATTGATTAAACTTGAAGGGAATTATAATGACGAAACAAAAGAATTACAAAAAGACACTTGTAGCTTGTTATCTTGGTTTTGTTACACAAGCTATATCTTCTAATTTTGCGCCACTCTTATTTTTAACATTCATAAGCACTTACGGAATTACACTTGAAAAGATTGCGATGATTCCATTGGTATTCTATTTAACGCAATTGCTCATTGATCTTGCGGCTACCAAATTCGCCGACAAAATAGGATATCGCACTTGCGTGGTCGCATCTCAAGTGTTATCGGCTGTAGGTCTTGTATTAATGGCGATCTTGCCGGAAGCACTTCCTGTACCGTTTATAGGTATCCTGATTTCGGTAGTGCTGTATGCTGTAGGAAGCGGTCTTATTGAGGTTTTGGTAAGCCCCATCGTTGAAGCTTGTCCCTTTGAAAATAAAGACGGAATGATGAGTCTGTTGCATTCCTTCTATTGTTGGGGGGCAATGGGTGTCATTTTGGGTTCTACTCTCTTTTTTGCTGTATTCGGTGTAGAGAATTGGAAGATACTTACTTTCGTTTGGGCATTGGTACCATTATACAACACCTTTAACTTTATTAACTGTCCTATAGAACGATTGGTTGAGGATGGCAAGAGTATGGGCATTAGCAAACTGCTGAAAACGCCCATCTTCTGGTTGATGATAATACTTATGGTATGTTCGGGTGCATCAGAAGCAACTATGACGCAATGGGCATCGGCATTTACTGAATCTGCTATCGGTGTATCCAAAACGGTTGGTGATTTAGCAGGGCCGTGTCTATTTGCAATGTTTATGGGTATATCCCGTATGCTGTACGGAAAGTTCAGCGAAAAACTCGATTTGACCAAGGTTATGCTTGTTTGCGGATTTATGTGCGCCGGTTGCTATTTGTTGGCTTCACTGTCAAAATTGCCAATTCTCGGACTTACAGGTTGCGCAGTTTGTGGTTTAGCTGTCGGCATTATGTGGCCGGGATCTATCAGCATATCCTCGCAGAAATGTCCAAGGGGTGGAACTGCGATGTTCGCATTCTTGGCATTAGCAGGCGATTTGGGTGCCGCGGTAAGTCCTACTATGGTGGGAAGCCTTTCGGAAATGGCAGGCGGTGATCTTAAAACGGGTTTACTTGTTGCTACACTGTTTCCAATAATATTAGTTTTTGGATTAATTATTTTGAGAAGAGTGAAAAAATATCAAATTAGGGATGAAAAAGACCAATTTTAAGTTGGCCTCTAAATGGGTTGTAATGCGCTTTACATTCTGTGATATACTAAAGGAAAGGAAGTGTGTATATGCGGCTGAATTATGATTTCTTTCATAGGCCTTGTTTGACGGTAGCGGAAGAACTGGTAGGCAAAGTCTTGATCCACCGTCTGCCGGATGGAAGTGCCCTGCGTCTGCGGATATCGGAAACGGAAGCCTATTGCGGAGAAGCGGACACCGCCTGCCATGCGCACAAAGGCAAAACAAAACGCACCGAGGTGTTATATGCCGATGCCGGGACGATTTATGTATATCTGTGCTATGGCATGCACTGGCTGCTCAATATCGTAACCGGGGATGCGGAAGATCCCCAGGCGGTGCTGATCCGGGCCTGTATGGATGCGCCCGGCCCGGGAAAATTGACGAAAGCCCTGCAGATCACCGGGGAGCTCAATCGGGGAAGTATCCTTGGGGATGAGCTGTGGATTGAGGATGATGGCTTTGCCTGTGAAATTGTCACCGATAAGCGCGTGGGAATCGGTTATGCCAGCCAGGAAGACCAGGATAGACCCTGGCGTTTCAAAATGAAATAAGAAACCCGCCCTGCCACACGGCAGGGCGGTTCGTGCTTAGAATTCGATATCCAACTTGGCAACCACAGCGGCGCAACGGGGGCAGAGGTCATCTGCACCGGCTGCTTCCGAGTGCATCCAGCAGCGGGGGCACTTGGCGCCCTTGGCTTCGCTGACTGCGATGGTCAGTTCGGGGAAGTTCACACCGTTGCCAACCTCCGCGCCTTCCTCGGCACTTGCCCAGTCGCAGGCGGAAACAATGCAAATTTCAGCCAAATTCAAGCCTTCGCAGGCGTTCTTCAGCTCGGCGTTTTCGGTAGCCAGGGAAACATGGGCTTCCAGTGCCTTACCGATGCGCTTGTCGGCGCGGGCCTTTTCCAGAATGCCGTTGACATCCTGGCGCAGCTTCATGACAGTTTCCCAATTTGCCATGGCTTCCTCGCTGAGTGCGTAGGTGGCAAAGTCGGCAGGCATCTGATTCAGCAGGACATTTCGGGCATCGTTACCCTCGCGATGGGGCATGGACTTCCAAATTTCGTCGCAGGTGAAGGCCAGGATGGGAGCGAACAACTTTGCCATGGCATCTACGATGAGATACAGGGCGGTCTGTGCACTGCGACGGCGCAGACCGGTGGCTTCTTCGCAGTACAGACGATCCTTCAAGATGTCCAGGTAGAAGGAGCTGAGTTCCACCACGCAGAAATCGTTGATGGCGTGGGTGATTACATGGAACTCGTAGTTCTCGTAAGCCTTGCGGCAGAGTTTGACCAGTTCGTCCAGCTTGGTCAGTGCCCACTTGTCCAGTTCTTCCATATCAGCAGCGGCCACCAGATTGTTGGGGTCAAAGTCGGCAAGGTTGCCCAGGCAGTAACGGGCAGTATTACGGAACTTCAGATAGTTTTGTGCGATCTGCTTAAAGATTTCCTTGGAGCAACGCACATCCACATGATAGTCGGAGGATGCGGCCCACAGACGGACAATGTCCGCACCGAAGTCCTTAATGGGATCAGCAGGATCCACGCCGTGGCCCAGGGGCTTGTGCATGGGCCGGCCCAGGCCGTCAACCACCCAACCGTGGGTTAGCACCTGCTTGAAAGGCGCGCCCTTATCCAGTGCGCCCACAGAGGTCAGCAGACTGGACTGGAACCAACCGCGGTACTGGTCAGCGCCTTCC
>JAZOLS010000055.1:0-3029 GCA_045653245.1 Faecousia sp. | reverse complement strand
CCGCCGTTCCAGATGTACAGCACGGAAATGGGATCGGACGCGAACTGTTCTTCCCATTCAAAAATGCAGTAGTAGGCCCGGGCGCAGATAATGGCAAAGGGCACCACCCACAGCACACCGTCGGTGATGTCGTCCACCTTGATGCCAAACTGACGGCTTCGCCGCCAGCCGTACAGCACTGCCAGCATCAGGCCCAGGCCGATGAGCAGGCCGTAAATATGCAGGCTCAGCGGACCGATCTCAATGACCCGGATGGGATCACACTCGATGCCGAAAAACGGGAACGAAATGGTCGTAAACTTGTTCATTTATGTCTCCTCCTTTGGATAGATCACCGACAGGGTACAGCGCTCCTGTGTCACCACACGGCGCAAAAATTCCAGCACTTCTTCCTGCCGGACTTTGGCATACACTTCCGGAAAATCAAAATATGGGAATCCATCAAAATGATAGGCACAAATACGGAAACAAGTGGAATCAAAACTGTCCAGATCCCGGATGCGCCGCCCCAAAGCACTGCGCTTCATCCGCAGAAAATCTTCGTGGAAAATGCCCTCGTCCGCCAGTTCTGCGGCACGTTGCAAAACGGCTTCCCGGATGGCTTTCGCATCGTAACTGTCCCCACCGCAGGTGAGCATGGCACAGCCGTCGGAAGATTCAAATCCCCCGCCGAAGGACGAGTCAATGACCCCATCTTCATACATCTGCAAATACAGTGCCGAAGATTCGCCAAACAGGGCTTCCGCCGCCAGGTCGCCTATGATCTCACCGCGCACCGATGCCTCCCCCAAGGGTGCAGCCTCAGCCTTGAATGCCATCTGAAACGTGGGCATGGCCACTTCCATGGTGCAGGCGCATTCGCTCTTTTCGGTGCGCATTTCTTCCTGCCAGGACTGGAGTTTCTTGCCTGCAGCCTTTTTCTCTGTGCCCAGGACTTTTTCCGCCAAAGCGGTCACTTCCTCCGCATCCACATCGCCTACGATACACAAAATCATATTCGCCGGGGTGTAAAACGCCCGATGGCAAAGGTGAAGCAATTCCGGTGTGATCTTCCGCAAACTCTCCCGACTGCCCAAAATCGGCACGCGAATGGGATGCTCCCGGTACAGACACTGCATCAGATCTTCAAACACCCGGGTATCGGGATTGTCCTCATTCATGCCGATCTCCTGGTCGATGATGCCCATTTCTTTCTGAACGCTTTCCTCGGTGAAATAGGGCGTGGACACGAATTCCAGCAGAAGTTCCAGGCTTTCCGGGAAATTTTCCGAACAGGTGAAATAGTAAGCGGTCATGTCGTAACTTGTAAAAGCATTGACATTTGCCCCCAATGCGGCAAATTCTGCCGACACATCCCGTCCGGGCAGTTCAAACATCTTATGCTCCAAAAAATGGGCTATGCCTGCAGGAACGTGATGCTCTTTTCCGTCCAGTTCAAAATCCGTATGAATCGCCCCGAAATCCGTGACAAAATAGGCCATTTTTCGCTGGAATCCCGGCCGGGGCACGATCTTGACCGTCAAGCCGTTTTGCAAAACGGCAGAATACACTTTTTCATCCAGTTTGTCGTATTGGGTGATGGTCATTTGCCGACTCCTTTCAAAACAAAACTGGAATGATAGCGCAAAGATTTTGCAGCAAATGCCACATCCTCTGCGGTAACCTTTTCAATGGCCCGGCTGTGCACTTTGGGGTCTGTATTCTGTCCGCTGAGGGTAGCAGTGGCATAATAACCCTCAATCGCGCCGGGGGAATCGTGGATGGTGCGCAGAGCTGACAGCACCGCTTCCTTGGCCGCGGTCAGTTCTTCTTCTGTAATCTTTCCTGCCCGGCAGGCATCCAATTGGGCCAAAATCTCAGAGCGGGCAATGTTCTCTTTTTCTTCGTCAATACCGGCAGAAACTGTCACAATTCCCTTTGTGCCGTAATAGGCAGAGCCTACGCTGTAGCAAAGGGACAGTTTTTCCCGGACATTCCTAAACAGTTTGCTGGTCATGCCGCCGCCAAAGACGGTGTTCATCACCTGCATGGCGGCAAAATCCGCTGTGCGGCCCGTAATGGGGGTCACAAAACCCATGCAAAGTTTGGCTTGCGCCACATCCATGGATTCTTCTGCATGACTCCCCTCGCCACCGCAAAATCCGGTTTGGGCAGCCAGCGGAACAGGATTTCGCCGAATTTTGGCAAATTGCTTCTCCATCAAAGCTGCCACTTCTTTGGGATTTGTGCTTCCCACATAAAACACCTGCACCGGGCTTTCTGCAAGCACCTTGCGGTAGTGGTCATAAAGGGTCTTCTCCGTAATGGACTGAACATCCTCCGTTTCGCCCAACCGGGGCAAACCGAAAGAATCCTTTCGGCACATGATTTTCATCAGTTTCGATGCAGCATACACACGCTTGTCATTGATCTCGGACTCAATAGTGGAAATGAGGTTTTTCTTCTCGCTTTCCACAAAATCTTTACGGAAAACACCCTGCTCCGTTACAGGATTCAGCAAAAGCTCCCCCATAAATTCCAGTACGGGGGCTAAAATCGCATCTGTGTCCAGGGCAAAGCGGTCTTCCATGAAATTGCAGTACAGCCCGGTAGTCTGGAAATCGCCCACCCGGCGCACCAACGCGCTGACGGATGCACCATACAGGTCATCCAAATGCAAAGTGATGGCCCGCAGGTCGGGGTAATCTTTCGTGCCTCGGAGCAACACAGCAGGTAGGAGGGCATTCATGGCTGCCTCGCACTTTTCCATGGAGCGAATGAACTGAATGCTCAGAGCGCCCTGCTTGAACCGGGTATCCCGGTAACTGTAAAATTCTATACCACCACGCATATGGATCGGCTCCACAGCAGACGCCCCCTTTCTTAACTGTAGGCTATTATATACCAACTTTTCCAAAATAGGAAGTCCCGGAAAGAAAATTCACATCTTTCCGGTTGCGAATTTTTGTCTTATGGAGTACAATGGAGGAAAATACTATGTCATTGCGAACCAGTGAGCACACTGGTGTGGCAATCCCCATAGGTTTCCA
>JAZOLS010000054.1:0-30792 GCA_045653245.1 Faecousia sp. | reverse complement strand
GCTTTCGCTGCCATCTGTCTGATTGGTGTTCTGTCTGCCGCATTTACCTTCTCACCACCGCAGATCCCGCTGTTTCAGGATCCGCTTACAGGAACCTACGGTGCTTGAAATACAAACCCTCCCGACATCCTTTTGCATATTCTCCGTTCTGCGGCAAAAGCTATGGGCAAGGAGTGATGATTTTGGACATGAACGAACTTGTAAAACAGACATTGGATCAGATTCCCCAGGCGAATTCTGACGCAAAGCGCATTGTTGGTTTGGTCAAGGAAGGCGGCAGAATTACCGGTTATCAACTGTCTGATAACACCCTTGTAGAAAAACAACAGGCGGTGGACATGGCAAAACAGGGACAGATTTCCGGTGTGGGCATCGCTCATCGTGGAGACACCGAATACCTGAAATCCATCCCCGACGGCAGCGAAAACAATAATCTTGGCAATCTCCCCTCAGTGTCACCCCAATCCTAAATAGCAGAGCCGGCAGTTTAGCTGCCGGCTTTTTGCCGCTTACGACTTAAAAATGACCGATGGGTATGATTTGCAACATTTTTTGATTTGGATATGATAGAATGGCATCACAGGAGGTGAGGCGATGAAGTTCACACTGATCATCGACAAAGAAAAGGACGAGGAGATCGTCGCCACAGTCCATAGCCGCTCAGCCTTAACGGACGAGATTGAAGCACTTATTTTAAAGTATGCAGGGGCTGATCGCATTCCGGCTTATCGTGATGACGATATGAAGATGTTGGCGTTTTCGGACATTGAATGCGTCACAGTCCTGGATGGCAAGACCTATGCCATCGATTCTAAGAATCAACGCTACCGTCTGAGACAGCGGCTGTATGAATTGGAAGCACAACTCCCCTCGTCTTTCATCCGCATCAACAAAAGCACTCTGGCAAACGAGAATCGCCTGGACCGGTTCGCCGTCACCTACAGCGGTGCGGTTGATGCCGTATTCCAATGCGGCTACACGGAATACGTTTCCCGACGTTGCTTTGCCCAAATCAAAAGGAGGTTTGACGCAAAATGAAAAAGTTTTGGAAAGAGTTTTTCCTCCGTGGTCTGATCTGCGCCAGCGGAGGTCCTATCGTTTTGGCAATCATCTACGGTATTCTGGGCGCTACCGGCACTGTAGAAGCCTTCTCCCCCAGGGAGGTCTGTATAGGCATCCTGACCATCACGCTGCTTGCCTTTATCGCGGCAGGCATGACTGCGATTTATCAGATGGAGCAGCTGCCCCTGCCCATTATGATCCTGCTCCACGGCGGTGCACTGTACATTGCCTATATTCTCACCTACTTGATCAACGGTTGGCTGCACAATTCCCTTGTCCCCATTGCCATTTTCACCGGCATTTTCGTCGCCGGCTATGTACTCATTTGGTTTATCATCTACTGCGTCGAAAGGGTCAGAACGGAAGCACTCAACAGAAAACTGAAAGAAAAGCAGTAACGGAGCAAAGATATGGATGCTATCAGAATAGAAGGTTTAACGAAAAAATATAAGGATGTGGTCGCGGTTGATAACCTTAGCCTTTCTGTTCGCAAGGGAGAACTATTTTCCCTGCTGGGTGTGAACGGCGCAGGTAAAACGACCACCATCAAAATGCTGTCCTGCCTGACACAGCCCACAAGCGGTGATGCGTTTCTGAACGGAAAGAGCATTTGCAAAGATCCTGCCGCCGTGAAATCGATCATCGCCGTTTCTCCGCAGGAAACTGCGGTTGCGCCCGGTCTTTCTGCCCAAGAAAACCTAGAGTTGATTTGCGGTGTACACGGATTTACAAAAGAAAAACGAAACGACAGAATTAGGTCACTGACCGAACTGTTAGGACTGAAAGCTGTGATCAAGAAAAAAGCAGGAAAATTGTCCGGTGGCCTCCAGCGCAGACTGAGTATTGCAATGGCACTGATCAGCGAACCGGAGATCTTGTTCCTGGACGAGCCTACCCTTGGACTGGATGTGCTGGCAAGAAGCGCACTTTGGGACATTATCCGTTCCCTCAAAGGCAAGGTTACCATCATTCTGACAACGCACTATATGGAAGAAGCAGAGGCGCTTTCTGACCGTATTGCCATTATGAAGGACGGTAAACTGCTCATTTACGACACCCCCGACAAGATCAAAGAAACGGCAGGGACGGATCATTTTGAGCAAGCCTTTATTCATATCGTGAAGGAGGCGGCAAAATGAGAATACTGACTTTTGCGAATAGAAATACAAAGGAAATATTACGGGATCCGCTAAATTTGGCCTTTGGTCTTGGCTTTCCCCTTGTGCTGATAGTGCTACTCAGTGCCATACAAGCAAACGTACCTGTGAAGCTTTTTGAAATTCAGTACTTAACCCCCGGTATTACAGTCTTTGGTCTTTCCTTTATGACGCTGTTTTCTGCAACGATCATTTCCAAAGACAGAGGCAGTTCGCTTCTTCAGCGGTTATATACCACGCCACTAACACCGGTGGATTTTATCCTCGGCTATACCCTGCCGATTGTACCTATTGCCGTGGCGCAAAGCGTTATTTGCTATATCGTGGCGATTGTTCTCGGCCTTGAGGTGACGATCAATGTGGTGTACGCTATTGCCTTTATCTTTCCCGTTTCCATTTTCTACATTGCATTGGGACTCCTTTGCGGAAGTGTGCTGGGTGATAAGCAGGTTGGCGGCATTTGCGGAGCTGTGCTTACCAATCTTTCTGCCTGGCTATCCGGTACGTGGTTTGACCTTGACCTTGTAGGGGGAGCATTTAAGAAGATCGCATATGCACTGCCTTTTGTTCATGCTGTGGAAATGGAACGGGCGATCCTTGTAGGAAATTTCGACGATATTTTCCCTCATATATGGTGGGTGCTCGGATACGCAACCATCGCTCTCGCAGCAGCAGTGTTATTGTTCCTGCGACAAATGAGAAAACAATAAACCAAAGCCCGGAGTTGGAAACGTGAGATTTCACACGAACCAACTCCGGGACTTTCTTATTGCCTATACTGCCCAAGCTATGCTATAATGATTAAAAACCTAAGGAGGTTTACCCTATGACATTTTTGGAACTTGCCAAGGCGCGTTATTCTGTTCGTTCTTTTAAGGATCAGCCCATTGCAGAGGAGCATATGCGCCAAATCCTGGAGGCAGGACATGTTGCACCTGCCGCCTGCAACAACCAGCCCCAGAAGATCTATATCGCCAAGAGCGAGGACGCAAGGAAGAAGCTGGCATCCGTCTGCCGCTGCACCTTTGGTGCCCCTGTGATCCTGGTGGTCTGCTATGACCGCACCCGGGACTGGAAGAACAAGCTGCAGCCCGGTTACGAGTCCGGCGAGACCGACGCCGCCATCGTCTGCACCCACATGATGCTGCGGGGAGCAGAGCTGGGCATTGGGTCCTGCTGGGTTGGCTACTTTAATGCGGATCAGGTATCCCAGGTTCTGAAACTTCCGGAGAATGTGACTGTCTCCGCACTGCTGCCCATGGGTTATCCTGCTGACGACGCAAGGCCCCTGACGCTGCACAGCCAGTATCGGGAACTGGATGACATCGTTTCAGTGATCTGAATTAAAATTATAAGGAGATACCAACATGAACGAATACGAAGTTTTTATTGAAGACATCAATTCCTGCGGCGGTGAGCAGCACGCCAAGAAAGAACTGATCGAGGTCGAAGCAGACAGCCCCGAAGCCTATGTAAAAGAAAACGGAAGATTTCCCATTATGGACATTTCGGAAAATGCCAATGGCGATACCGTGATTATCACCGGCGACGGCAACGGCAATTTCGTGAAATACACTTTCACAGAGTAATACGATTTTTAGCCGAGTTTGGGCATCACGAATGTGGTGTCCAAATTTTTTGTTGGACCATAAAATAGCCCTTGACTCTCCCCTTACGTCATAGTTTATAATGGCAGTGATGGGAGGGAACGCCATGAAAACAGTCAAGGAAGTCAGCAAGCTCACGGGTGTCAGTGTCCGGGCATTGCATCACTATGATGCCATTGGTCTGCTGAAGCCCACACAGGTAACAGATGCCGGTTATCGGCTCTATGACGAAGCCGCCCTGGATCGGCTGTATATGATCCTGGTGTACCGGGAGCTAGGGATGTCCCTGAATGAAATCCGTGACATCCTGGATGCGCCGGACTACGACCGGAACCGGGTGCTGGAGCATCAGATCGTACTGATGCAGGAACGAATCAGCAAACTGCAAAACCGAATCAGTCTTGCAAAAGGAATGTTAGTATTAGGAGTGAAATATATGGATTTTGAAGGCTTTGATTCCAAAAAGATCGACGAATACAGTGAACAGGCAAAGATACTCTACGGCAAAACGGCCGCTTTCAAAGAATTTGAGCAGAAGTCCAAGAGTCGTACAAAAGAGCAGGAAAAGGACCTGGGCGCACTGGTAATGGACTTCTTTGCAAGGCTGGGCAAAATGCGTCCCTGTGAGCCGGACAGTGATGACGCCCAGAATTGGGCAAAGGAATTGCAGGCGTTCTTCACGGAGAATTTCTACACCTGCACACCCCAAATTCTGAAAGGTCTTGCCGAAAGCTACGCCGGCGGTGGCAGTATGACCGAGAATATCGACAAGGTCGGTGGCGCAGGAACAGGTGCGTTCGCCAAGGAAGTCATTGATATTTATGTCAGTAGGTTATAGTAGGACGAACCGAAATTGCTTTCGCAATTCCGGTTCGTTTCTTAATCTTTGATTTGATTCCACAGCCGTTCTAGCAGGTCGCCCTGCAGGTAGAAGGTGCTCTCAAAGTGCATAAACTGATCTGTGTTTCGATCCCACAGGAGCATCAGCTTAGGCTCAAATTCGTCGTCACCCTCCCAGAATTGCAGCAGCACCGGAAAGAAAGGTGTCACTGGAATCCGGCAGGTCACATCTGCTCCAGCCATGCGGAGCTGCAAAACGCCGCCCAGGCTTTCGCAAGCAACCTTCAGTTCTTCTACGCGGCCATCAAATATCGCGGCGTATTTCTTGGTAAAGGTTTCGGTATTGGTAACGCCGGTGACTACAAAAGTTCCCACCGCACACCACTGCCCAAATAGCGACGGTGCATCCGCTCCTTTATGATAGCACAGCAAATCGTAGATAGTCATAACCGTGCTGAAGGAGCGGCACTCCTTCCACGTGCCTTCGATGTACTCTTCGATTCCCCCATCCTTTCTGCTGATACGGCAAGGGGTGTTCAAATAGGTCAGATAGATATACTGCTCGTCCGCTTCCAACCGGAATGTCCGGATCAGCACTTCTTGGTCGTACTCCAAAAAATCCGCTTGCCAATATCCACCTGAAGATCGTAATTGTCCATAGGCATTATCACCTTTCCAATCAATCCCTCGTACAGCATCGTAGGGGCAACTAGTAATCGCCCACGGGCGGTTAATAACCGCCCTTACACATTAACGTCAAGCCGTCAAGTCATAACTCATATCCAATAAAAACCGGATCTTATCCTCTCACAATGTTACGCTGCCGATGTAATCGTATTCTGGCACGAATGGTGCATTCTCGGCCTTAAAGAAACGGAAGGTTTCCTGATTTGCCACATACAGGTGTGCCAGAGCGATGCCTGCGTCCAGGCGGTTGCCCTTACGGCTGCAATAAACATGGATGCTGTCCTCTTCGTGGGCGAAATACCAGGGCTGGCTGTTGACCGCGGAAGGTGCCAATCGGGCAGGTTCCAGTCTGGGATCAAGCTGGTCTACGCTCTGTTCCAGCGACTTCCGCTTAAAGCCTTTCAAGTCATGGCGCAATTGGTCGCCCTTGGGATGACCGAAGGCAAGCATGATGACAAACTTCTTTCCTTTCACCTCGGTGGTAGTCTTGGAATTCATCCTTCCCATGCCCAGCCAGCAGACACCAAGTCCAAGGCTTTGCAGATACAGGTCCATCTGCTGGAACAGAAAGCCCACATTTTCCAGCCAGCCATCGGTTTCCTCGGAATAAATGGTGATCAGCTGGGGCGTTGTCCAGGGGCAGATGCACTTTACCTGATTTCTGGGGACGATATCCCAATGGACTTTGATCTTCGGATACAGAGGCTTCATAGGAAACGCCTTGATGGTTTCGATCATTACCCCATCTACGGGGATATTCGTAAAGCTGCGGCAGGATTTGCGATGGTAGATCATTTCATTCAGAGTCATACTTCTTCCTCAAATGCTTCGATATAAAAACTGACCGGCCGGAAACCGTCGTTGCAGGAGATCATAGCGGATTTGGGATCTTTCATCCAGCCGTCATAGAAGTTTTCACCGCCCTCAGCAAGTGTTTTGACGAAGGCAGACATGCTCTCCCAGGCGCTGTCGCAGAAGCCCTCCGGCTTTTCCCAGCCGTTGGCGATCCAAACCTGACCTTCCTCCACATCACAGGCGTGCTGGATGGGGTTTTCGTATTTTGCCATCAAATCGGAATAGCACGCCTTGCGAATGGCGGTAATTCTTACTTTTTTCATCGCCCATCACCTCTTGGCTTTATTATAACATGCAAAAATACTGCTTGCAACAGCTATGCTGATTACATTATAATAAACGCAGAACGGAGGCATTACTATGGAATACAGACAGCTCCCCCACGGTAATTTGAATGAGAAATTCAGTGTGCTGGGTCTTGGCTTAGGTGGTATCGGAACAACGCCAGCCGATGAGATCGAGGCGATCATCCGCAAGGCCATCGATCACGGCATCAACTTCTTTGATATGTGCACCGCAGGTGCAACTTTCGCACCATTTGGCAGAGCCATTGCTGGTCAGCGGGAAAAGGTGTTTCTGCAAGTACACTTTGGCGCTGTTTACGCCGAAAACGGCGAATACGGCTGGTGCCGGGATTTTGAGACCATTAAAAAGACCTTCCTCTGGGAATTGAAGACTCTTGACACCGACTATGTGGACTTTGGCTTTCTACACTGCGTAGACGAGGACGAGGATTTTGACAAGCTGGCGGAAATCGGCGTACTGGACTACATAAAGGAGCTGAAAGCACAAGGTATCGTCCGGCATATCGGCTTCTCGTCTCACACGCCGTCTGTGGCAAACCGCATCCTGGACACCATTCCCGTGGATATGATGATGTTCTCCATCAATCCCGCCTACGACTTTGAAAAGGGTGACGAATACGGCATCGGCTCTGTGAAGGAACGGTTTGATCTGTTCAAGCGCTGCGAAAAAGAAGGTGTGGGCATTTCCGTGATGAAGCCATTCTTTGCCGGTCAGCTTTTGACTGCCGAACAGTCTCCCTTCGGTGTGGCTCTGACCCATAACCAGTGCCTGCAGTACGCCATTGACCGCCCCGGCGTGTTGGTAGCTGTGCCCGGCGTGCAGACCATGGAGCATTTGGATCAAGTGCTGAAATTCCTCACCGCCACGGAGGAAGAAAAAGATTATTCCGTCATTGGCAGTTTTACTGCGGATACCATCACCGGCACTTGCGTGTACTGCAACCATTGCCAGCCCTGCCCTGCAGGCATCGATATTGGTCTTGTGAATAAGTATTATGATCTGTCTTTGGCCGGCGATACCATCGCTGCCAACCACTACACCAAACTGTCTGTGAAAGCAGACGCCTGCATGCACTGCGGTCACTGCGAAAGCCGCTGCCCCTTCGGCGTGAAGCAGGAAAGCCGTATGGAGCAAATCCATAATTATTTCGGAGGATAAAATCATGCGAAAGAATTTTGGTGCAAAAATGTAATCTTTATGCCGGAAGTTCCTACTTGACAAACACAAATACCGGGGGTATAATTTTTGATACCCCATGGGCTTGTAGCGCAGTTGGGAGCGCACCACATTCGCATTGTGGGGGTCGGGAGTTCGAATCTCCTCAAGTCCACCAATAAAAAGTACCGCTACAAGGCGGTACTTTTTATTGGTGCGGCATTTACGCAGAGGAGATTCGAAAGATTTAAATGCAACAGTCCGGTGGTCTGTTGCCGGCGAGGGCTAGGCCGCGCCGAACCATAATTTTCACCTTGGGTGAAAATGCAAACGAATCCCTTCAAGTCCTCCATAAAAAGCACCACCATTGGGTGGTGCTTTTTATATTCATATTTCCTCAATTGCTGTCAAGGGCTTCCTTTTTTCCACCTTTTGCGGTATACTGTATTACATAATCTCAAAGGAGTGCCGAAAATGAACCAACTTTCCAAGAGAATTGTACTGGCCTGTTTTTTGATTACTGAGGCGATCCTCTATTATTTCATCCTCACCGCCGGCGGGCAGACTTTGGTGGTTACATCCTACCTGTCCATCGTTCTTTGCTTTCTGTTCGCCCTGCAAGGCATGAAATGTACGCCGTTGATAGTAGCCGGCCTGGCCTGCACAGTGGGGGCGGACTTCTGTTTGGTCGTCTGCGATCCGATCCAGCGTCTTTGGGGTATGGTGTTTTTCCTGGCTGCACAGACCCTTTACGCCATCCATCTGCATCGCAAACACAAAAACAACGCCATCCTGCTGATCCGCATTTTACTGAGCGTAGCCGCAGAAATCGTTACAGTTCTGATCCTAAAGGATAACCTAGATGCCCTGGCTGCGGTTTCCGTGTGCTATTATGTAAATCTGATTATGAACATGATCTCCGCCTTTACTCGGTGGTGCAAAAGCAAACTGCTACCCATTGCCTTTGTGCTGTTCATCCTGTGTGATACCATCATTGGCCTGCAGGTGGCTTCAGGCGGATACTTGCCCATTGCTGAAGGCTCCATGCTGTATAACCTCCTATTCAGCGGATTTAACACCGCATGGATGTTCTATCTGCCCTCCCAGGTGCTGATTTCCCTGAGCTGTCTGGCCAAAGGAGAACCGAAATGAATGACCGAGACCAGTTGATCAATGACCTTTTAGGTAAAACAGTCCATGTTGTCGTTGATCGTCCCATTGGATATCACCACGGGGATATCATCTACCCCGTCAATTACGGCTACATTCCGGGTTTGATGGGCGGAGACGAAGAGGAACAGGATGCTTATATTTTGGGCGTCGATGCTCCCCTTTTTGCATTTGATGGCCAAGTCGTCGGCGCGATCCGGCGGAAAAATGATGTAGAAGACAAACTGATCGTAGCCCCGGAGGGCATGGTGTTCCATCAAGGGCAAATCGCAGAAGCCGTCCGCTTTCAGGAGCAGTATTTTGATACTTACATCCTTTCCCTGTTTCGCAAATCCTGCGGTGTGCTTCCCTATCGAGTGGTGAATGGCGAGCCGGAGTATCTTATTGTATTTGAGAAATTCTCCAAATGCTGGAGCTTGCCAAAAGGCCACATGGAAGTAGGCGAAACGGAAATAGAGACCGCACAGCGGGAGCTATTAGAAGAGACCGGTTTGACAGCCAAATTGGACACTTCTGCCACCGCAGTGATTGAATATCCCATCTCCCCGATTGCCAAAAAACAGGTGGTTTTCTTCTTAGGTGAGGTCAGCGGCACGCCCAAAACACATCCCGGTGAGATTGAAGGCTTCAAATGGGTCAAAGCTGAGGAATTGAAGAATTACTTATTCCCGGATACGGTATCTGCCTTACAAAACTTACTGAACATCTAAAAAACCGGGAGTTTTCTCCCGGTTCTTTTCCTTATTGCCGTTTCTTTTTCAGAATGATGACTGCCGCTGTCGCACAGCCGGCAAGCAGAACCACCGCACCGACAATGATCCAAACCCAATAAGTCGGTTCTTCCCTTTCCAGTTTTGGAGCGATCTCATATCCGCATACAGTGCAGGTCTGAGGCGTGTCAACAGTTGCTTCGGTGCCCGGTACATGATACGCAGGACTCACGATTTTATTGCAATCTTTGCAGACATGCCAGTGCATGCTTGCATCTGTACTCCATTGGGTATCGACAGCATGCTCCTGTGCCATAGGGATCGTTGTGTTTTTTATTCTACCGCAGGTAGTACAGGTATAAACCTTTACGCCCTCTTGTTCGCAAGTAGGCTCTACGCTTACTGCCCCTTCGTCCCAGATGTGGAAAATAAGCTGTGCGTTTTGCAATTCCTCATTGTCGCCTTCCGCCATGAGTGCATCCCACTGCGTCTGATCTCCGCCGTAGAACACCTGTGTCAACGAATTGCATTTACGGAACGCAGACGGATGAATCTCCGTAAGGCCACCCGGAATATCAACAGAAGTCAAACTTTCGCATTCTCTAAAGGCATTCTGTCCGAGTTTCGTCAATGCAGCTGGTAACTGGATGCTTTTTAAAGCACGGCATTTGTAAAAAGCTTGTGATTGAATGGTTGTTATGCTGTCAGAAAGCGTAACTTTTTCAAGTTGTCCGCATTGCTGAAATGCCCTATGCGGAATCACGGTGACGCCTGACCCAATCACGACCTCCCTCAGCTTCCAGCAGCCCATAAACGCATCATCGCCAATCAGCGTGACCGAATCCGGAATCACGATGCTTTCTACGCCGCTGTATGCAAATGCGGTGCCAACTATGGTTGTCAAATGCTGCGGCAATACGACCTTCGTAATGTTTGCAACACCAGTAAACGCACGACTGTGAATGGCCAGCACGGGATAGCCTTGAATGGTATCCGGAATCACAATCTCACCGGATGCTTCCGGGGCACAGCCGATGATGGTAACAAATTCATTCGCAATGTAATACGAAAGATACCCCTCTTTGGGTGCAGTAGAAGCCGCCGTCTGAAATGTCAGCTTCGCGTTTTTCAAATGGTCATTATGCTCGCCTATTTTAATCGCATCCCACTGCTCCCGCGTACCATAGAAGGTCACCCTTTCTATAGAACTGCAATACACAAACGCTCCCTTGGCAATCTCCTGCATGGTACCCGGTAAGGATATGTACGCCGTGTAGACACTGTCAAACGCCCACTCGCCAATATACTGCAGGTTGTTGGAAAAACGAACATCCCGAAGCTCATAGCAGGCCTTAAACGCTTCACTTTCAATGCGTGTTACGCTATCCGGAATGTATACACTTACCAAATTTTTGCAGGTTATCAACAAGCCGCTTTCAATGACGGTCAGCCTTTCCGGAAGCCGAACATGTGCCGCGCCTATGCTGCTAAGGGCATGGGGTCCCATTTTTGTAACCGTATCGGGAAATACGATTTCCGTCATAGCTTTGCAGCCGGCAAATGCATAACCTTGAATGGTTTGCACGCCTTCCGGAACTTCATATTTTCCGTCAATGGGAAGCAATACTAATACCAGCTTTGTTTTGTCCCGATTGAACAAAACGCCATATTCATCCACAGTAAAATACGGATGGTCTTCCGGTATGGTAATTCCGCAGCCTCTGCCAAATGCGCCGTCACCAATGCTTGAAATGTTCTTAAGGAGTACAAAATCAGATGACAGCGGGCAACCCGAAAATGCTTTTGCCCCAATGGTCGTCACGGAATCCGGGATTGTAACATCTGTCAAGGAATTGCAGTATGCAAAGGTGCTATCCTTAATTTCCTGTATTCCGTCGGGAATCGTAATTGCAGAAAGCTTGTTGCAAGCCAGAAACGCCCCGGAACCGATGCTTGTTACGCTTTCAGGAATGTCAATAGAGACAAGGTATTCACACTCAGAGAAAGCACCATTTCCTATACTGGTCACGCCTTCGGGAAGGGTAATTTTCTCAAGGGTTTCACACTCTCTAAATGCAGCGTCGGGAATAACAGTAATCCCCTTCGGTACGACGATCTCCTTGATCCCGGTGCAATCCCAAAATGCGCCTTCTCCAATCTTCGTCACCGGGTACCCCTCGATAGTCTCGGGGATCACGATCTTGCCAGTGGCGTCCTCATCACAATCCGTGATGGTTACTTCCCCGTCGTCGACGGTATAAGTAAGATAACCGTCTGTTTCTACTGCCTGCGTTTCCATCGGCAGCAGAGCAATGCAAACGCAAAGCAGTGTTCCCAAAAGAATGACACTCAGTTTTTTCATACGATTACCTCCTTATATTCTGTTTCCGGTTATATGATGATATCAGGGATAGAGAAATTCCCTCAATTTCCTTTCATTTATATTGTAGAGTGCACAGAAAGTAATTACAACAACAAAGCAATTACAAATTTAATACAAATTTGTAAATATTTTACAGACAGCGCAGCAAAACTATTACGTCCCGATGAGAAAATATATCACAATCCCCCTAAGATTGAAAAAACGCCCGAACCGCATAGGGTTCGGGCGTTAAAATTATTCGGTTCTCAGAGCCACGACGGGGTCTTTCTTCGCAGCGCTCTTAGACGGGATAATGCCTGCGAACATGGTCAGCAGTACACTGATGGCAATCAAGATCACCGCCACGGGCAAGGGCAGGAATGCTTTCAGATTGCCCAGGCCGGTCAGATAGAACAAAATCGCATTGATTGGGATGCACAGCAGCCATGTCACCACCACGCCAATTGCGCCGGATGCAAAGCCGATCATCACCGTTTCTGCATTGAACATACTAGAAACATTCTTCTTGGATGCACCGATAGCACGGAGCACGCCGATCTCCTTGGTGCGCTCCTGCACGGAAATCAAGGTGATGACTCCGATCATAATGGAAGAAACGATCAGAGACACCGCCACGAATGCGATGAGCACATAGGTGATGGCATTGATGATGGTGGTAATGGAACTCATCATCAGACCGATATAGTCCGTATACTGGATCTTATGCACTTCGTCCTTATCTGCGTTATACTCGGCAATGACTTCCTCGATCACATCCTTACTCTCGAAAGTGGTGGCATACAGATTGACAGAAGCGGGAGATTCCAGATCCAGATAGCCCAGCTTCAGCAAATTCTCATCATAACTGGATTCAGAGAATTCCAAAACCTCGTCATAATACTGGGCGCACTGCTCCAGGGTATAGTTTGCGCTTTCCATGGTCAATCCTGCGACCAACTGCTCCATGGGGATCTTGGACATCTGCGCCTTTACCTGGGCGGCATACTGCATCTTTACCTGCTGGGTAATAATCTGGGAGAACATGGTCAGGATGTCCTCTTCCTTCATATTCTCCATGTATCCCTTCAGTTCTTCCTCGCTCATGCCGGTTTGGCTCACCAAAACCTGCAGAAGCACTGCTTTTTTAGCCTCCACTGTGGGATAGCCCTGCATGGCTTGTGCTACCATGCCCTCCAGTTCTGCGGCAGATGGGATGGACTTGATTTTGATATAGGTCTGCGCCTTATCCGCGTCATTCAGTTCACGGATATAGTCAAAGAAAGCATTATACTTCTGTTCATCGGTCAGATTGCCGGTATTCTCCTTGAAAGGCAGGCCGGTGAAAATATCCGTATGCTGGGATGCCAACTGCGCCAGGATCGCAGGCGAATCCTTTGCTTCCTCGATCACATACTTGGTCAGCATATGGGTATAGCCGATGGTGCTGCTAAGCATGGTAGCACTGGCATCCTCATTGGGACGGATAATGCCGGTCACTTTCAGATCCAGGCCGTTGTCGTACAGGTACTTCATGCCCTCCTGGGTCTTGCGCAGGTCGGTGTAAAGATCCCCAACCTTGGTATAGCAATTGGCATTGAACACCACCCGGAAATCCATGGCGCAGATCTCTTCAAAGGTCCACTTCTTCATTTCCACTTCTATAGGGGTTTTATCCTTGGATGCGGCGGCCAGTGCGTCCATATCTGCCTTGGATTTCAGGCCCAAAGCGTACAGGGTCAGATCGTCGATCTCGTTATTCTCATCCACCACCAGCACGATCTCGTTGTAGGAATTGGGCCAAGCGCCGTAAATCAGATCGTACTGATTCAGAAGCATTTCGTTAATGGGCGAGCCATTATCGCCGGGAAGAATTTCCTGGAACAGATTGATGGAAGAACCCATGGGGCCCATGCTGGCCATGGCTTCCATGTCAAATCCGTAGGACTCAGACATTTGCATCATGGCAGACATATCCATGTCCAAATGCTCGATCATAAGTTCCTGCATCAACGCCATGGTGTCGGACTGGATGATCTTTCCGTCAACGCTTTCGGTGTAGACCATCAGATCCAGATCATAGGTATACTGCACGCCGCTGAGGGCCTGTGAGAGTTTGCTGTCTGGGTCTTTTAGTTGTTCTTCAATAAAGACCTTAAATGCTTTCAAATCGTTGTAGGAAGTCTCCATGGTGTTCAGGGTGTTCACAAGATCGTAAAGCATCGTCTTTTCATAGACAGCATCCTTATCATGCTCGCCGGCAGACTGGGCCTGGCCCATAAATGTCAGCATCAGACGGCCCATATCCACGGATTCCGCTTGAATGGTCAAAGGGTAAGATGACAGAGTCTCTTCCTGGATGATGTTGATATAGGTGGTCGTGCCTTGGGAAACTGCGTAGATCAGTGCGATACCGATGATACCGATAGAACCGGCAAAAGAAGTCAGCGTGGTACGTCCCTTCTTGGAGATCAGATTCCGTAAAGACAGACCGAAAGAGGTAAACAACGACATGGAGGGCTTCTTTTCTTTGCGCTGACGCTCGGCCTTTTCCCTGGATTCCTGCTCTTCTCTTGCGATCTCTTCTGCCGTCAAAGGAGCAGAATCGCTGATTACCAAACCATCCACCACGCGCACAATACGGGTAGAATACTCCTCAGCGATTTCCGGATTATGGGTCACCATGATCACCAAGCGGTCTTTGGCAATCTCCCGGAGGATATCCATGACCTGCTTGCTGGTTTCCGTATCCAACGCACCGGTGGGCTCATCTGCCAGGATGATATCCGGGTTGTTGACAATGGCCCGGGCAATGGCCACACGCTGCATCTGTCCACCGGACATCTGATTGGGCCTTTTGCGTAATTGATCGCCGAGGCCCACCATTTCCAGGGCTTCCTTGGCACGCTTTCTCCGTTCATGTTTGGAAACGCCGGAAAGGGTCAGCGCCAGTTCCACATTCTGCAGCACTGTCTGATGGGGGATCAGATTGTAACTTTGGAACACAAAGCCCACAGAATGGTTACGGTAACTGTCCCAATCCCGATCCTTAAAATGCTTGGTAGAACGTCCGTTGATCACCAGATCGCCACTGGTGTACTGATCCAGTCCACCAATGATATTCAGCATGGTGGTCTTACCACAGCCACTGGGGCCCAAAATGGACACAAACTCACTGCTTCGGAACTGCAGGTCGATGCCCTTCAGGGCTTGCACCTTGCCTTCACCGGCAGGATACTCCTTTGTAATATTTTTTAATTCGAGCACAAACGTCACTCCTTCAAACGGGTATATATTTCCATTATAGCAGAAATATTATAACATTGCAATCTAAACGAAAATGTAACATTGTTTGACAAATTTGTGAATTTTTGATATTCTGTAAAAGTATAATACCTAGATAGAGAGAGGTTTAGACATGAAAAAACTCGGCGATCGAAAAGATGGCATAAAATTACGCAAGATCCATTCCATGCACGTGATCATGCCCATGATCTTTCCCAACCGATGCGACAACGAGGCATTCATTAGCGATTGCATTGATCTTACGAACATCAACGCCTATCTGGAAAAGAAAAATGCCCAAAACCCGGAATATGCCTACAATCTGTTTCAGGTAATGGTGGCCGCTGTTCTAAAAACCATGGTACTGCGCCCCAAGATGAACCGCTTCATTGCCAACAACACCATGTATATGCACAGGGACATTTCCGCATCCTTTACTGTGAAAAAGATATTTTCCGATGATGGTGCAGAGGCATTGGCGCAGGTGCGTGTCAATGGTACAGAGACGATTGAGGATATTCACAATGAGATCTTCCGTCAGATCTCTTTCTGTCGCAGTGACAAACTGGACGGCGGCACGGAAAGTCTGAATGCGGTAGCCAGTATCCCCGGTTTTCTCAAAAAGATCGTCGGTGCAGGTGCGCGATTTCTGGACCGCCACGGCTGGATGCCCAGCAGTGTGACCGAGGGCGATCCCTTCTACGGTTCTGTGTACCTCTCCAATCTCGGTTCCATCAAATTGGGCGCAGGCTATCACCATCTGACCAACTGGGGCACTTGTTCTGTGTTCTGCACCATCGGCGAGGCGAAAAAACGCCCGTTCTACGATGAGGACGGCACGGTACATATGAAACCCAGCGTGGACATCGGCCTAACCATTGACGAGCGCATTGCCGACGGCTATTACTACTCCCGTACTGTCCAGTTGCTAAAAAAACTCCTGGAAAACCCGGAACTGCTGGACAAGCCTTTGAATGAGGAGGTGGACTACTGATGAATGTAAAAACTCCCTGGAAAGATTATATGGGCGACGTTCCCATGCATCTGAACTACTTTGAAGGCGCAATGTTTGAAGCCTTGGATGCCATCGCCAAGAAGTATCCCAAGAATATTGCCTTTGACTTCATGGGCAAGTCCACCACTTATGCACAGTTGATTGAAAACATCGAAACTTGCGCCAAATCCTTAAAAACTTTGGGCATTCGACCCGGTGAAAAACTGACCATCGCCATGCCCAACTGTCCTCAGGCGATCTATATGTTTTATGCGGTCAACCGGGTAGGCGCGATTGCCAGCATGATCCATCCTCTGTCCGCAGAAAAAGAAATCGAGTTTTATCTGAATGATTCCGGCTCTGTGGCAGCCATTACCCTGGATCAGTTCTATTGGAAATTTGCAAATATCCGTAAAAACACCGGTATTCAAAATCTGATCATCACCAGCATTGCCGATGCCCTCTCCCCTGTTATGAAAGTAGGCTATGCCGTGACCCAGGGCAGAAAAATCGCACCCATTCCCAAGGATGCTCCTGTGATCCTGTGGAAGGACTTCAATGCACTCAGCGTCTGCGGTCACGAATATACCGCAAAGCGAGAATCCGACGATCCTGCAGTCATCCTCTACTCCGGCGGCACTACCGGCACCAGCAAAGGCATCGTGCTGACCAACAAGAATTTTAACGCGCTGGCACAGCAGGTTGTGGCCACTAACCCCATGTTCCGTCCGGGAGATAAAATGCTGGCCGCTATGCCTGTTTTCCACGGCTTTGGCCTGGGTGTGTGTATCCACAGCATGCTGTTCAACGGTGGCCGTTGCATTCTCGTTCCCCGTTTTACCCCGAAAACCTATGCAAAAGACCTGGTAAAGCACCGCTGCAACTTCATCGCCGGTGTACCTACCCTCTATGAGGCACTCCTGCGGCTGCCCGACATGGATGGCGCTGACTTGAGTTGTTTGAAAGGCGTATTTTCCGGCGGTGACAGCCTGTCCGTGGAACTGAAAAAGAAACTGGACAAATTCCTTTACGACCATAAGGCTGTGATCCAAGTGCGCGAGGGCTACGGCACTACCGAAACCGTTACCGCCTGCTGTCTGACCCCGTCGCATATGTTCAAAGAGGGTTCTATCGGTCTGCCTTTCCCCGATACTTACATTAAGATCGTAGAGCCCGGCACGGACAGGGAATTGCCCTACGGGCAGGAAGGTGAGATCCTGCTTGCCGGCCCTACTGTAATGAAAGAGTATATGCACCACCCTGAGGAAACCGCACAAACCCTGCGCACCCATGAAGACGGACTGACCTGGGTCTACACCGGAGACTTGGGCATCATGGATGACCAGGGCTTTGTGTACTTCAAAGGTCGGGCCAAGCGGATGATCATCACTTCCGGCTACAATGTCTACCCGGCACAGTTGGAAAACATCCTGGATGCCCACGAATTTGTGCAGATGAGTTGTGTCATCGGCCTGCCCGATGCTTACAAGATCCAAAAAGTCAAGGCTATTGTAAAACTGGCCCCGGGTGTGGAAGCAAACGACGCCACCAAGCAGGTGATTTTGGAGCACTGCCGTAAGCATGTGGCCAAATACGCCATGCCCTACGACATTGCATTCCGCGAGGATATGCCCAAAACTTTGGTGGGCAAGGTAGCCTACCGCGTCCTGGAAGAGGAAGAGTTGGCAAAACTCAAAAACGAAAATCAATAAACAAAAGGCACCGCTTTGGCGGTGCCTTTGCTTTATAGCATCTTTTCATCATAAACGGCTCTTACTCCGCCGATGAATTTGGGCCGCGTACGGGCAGCGACGACGAGCGCTTCTCCGATCCGGTTATTCTCCAACCGTACCGGCACTGCAACCTCTTTCAGATGCATACCGATAAGGGTCAAGCCGATGTCGATACCTGCATCTGCCTTGATCTCCTCCACAGCTACGGGATCAGCAAATCCGGCATAGGCTTGGGTGGCCAAAGATCCCCCTGCCTTGGGCTGGGGAACAACATTCACAATCTCTGCGCCGGGAACAGCGGCACGCTCAACGATAATCGCCCGGTTCAGATGCTCACAGCACTGCACTGCCAAATAGAATCCCTTGTCTTTCACATATTCGTACAGCGCATCAAAGATTTCCTTTGCAGTATCAGGGTTAGAATTTGTGCCGATCGTTGCGCCCAGCACCTCGCTGGTAGAACAGCCCACTACGATGATACTGCCGGGTTTAAGATTCGCCTTTTGACCCAATTCTTCCATGAGCGCCTTGGTCTGCTGATAAATAGTCATAGGATCTACTCCTTAGTATTTTGATAAGTACATCATAGCAGAGATTTGTGTGTTTTTCCAGTATCTGTTGTAAGAATATTGATTTGAATGACTACAGGACTCGATTTGCTTTTAGATGGGTTCGAGCATCGCTCTATTAAAAAATCTCACACCCCAAATGGGGTGTGATATTTTTTGGTGGAGACTACGGGACTCGAACCTGTGACCTCATGCGTGTGAAGCATGCGCTCTAACCAGCTGAGCTAAGCCTCCATATCGGAACAGGTAAGATTATAGCATACTTTCAAAAATTGTCAAGACTCTGTTTTTCTTTTTCCAAAGAAAATCCCTCTTCCCTTTTTAGGAAAGATGTGCTATGTTATACTTAGACAAAAATCGACAAGGAGCATTGCTATGAAAAATCTCTTGAAACGCACAAGCGCTGGCCTGTTGGCACTGTTTATGGTGATTTCTCTGCTGGTTGGCGTTATTCCTGCCGAGACCTATGCAGCAAGCTACACCTACAATACCGGCACGCGCCACGATTACAATGTGGAACTCAGCAATCAGGCTGAGGCATACTACACCGGTGACTACACCTGGGATAAACTATCCAATTTGAATGGTGGAAATGAGAACTGTTTGGATATGAACAACCCTTTGTTCAAGGCACTGCACAACCTTATGACCACTACCATGACCAATAGTGTGTCTTACAAAAGTTTGCCCGATTATTGGAAGTATACCGATGCATCCGGCGGTTCTGCCGGCACCATTTGGTTCTATGCAGATAATACCGTTTCCGATTCTATGAGCCGTGAGCATGTTTGGCCCAAAAGCCATGCTTCTTTTCACGAAAAGAATGGTGGTGCAGACCTGCACCATCTGCGCCCCTCGATCAATAACATCAATTCATCCCGCAGCGCTTTGATCATGGGTAACGTTAAAAACTCCGGCGGCAAGGCATGGAGTTACAACGGTGATGTTGTACTTTACAAAACTTCCACCATGTGTGAAGTGAATGACAACATCAAGGGCGACGTAGCTCGAATTTTCCTATACGTTTGGTGTCGTTGGGAAGAGCCGAATCTTTTCAAGAACACCCCCAACCCTGTTGTCGGTCCAAGTGATGAGAAGAATGACGGCGTCAAAGTTATCGAAAGTCTGGAAACCCTGTTGGAATGGTGCGCAATTGATCCTGTTGATACCTGGGAAATGAGCCGTAACGATCAGGTCCAAAACATCCAGGGCAACCGAAATGTCTTCATCGACTATCCCGAGTTTGCTTGGCTGGTATTTGGCCAAGATGTCCCTACCGATCTAAACACTCCCTCCAACAATGCTTCCGGTGGTATTTCCGGCAAACCCTCCGAGGGCGGTAACACCGGTTCTGGCAACACGGGTAATTCTTCCGGCAGTACTACAAACAGCGGCTATACACAGATCTCTTCTTTGAGCGACGGCGATAAGGTCGTGATCGTCAATCCCGCAAGCAACATGGCACTTTCTACTACCAAAGTTGCCACTTATTACAATGCCGGTGTGGATGTTTCCAGTGGCTTCGGAAGTATTTCTGATGCAGAAACCTTCACTGCTAAGAAAAACAGCGACGGCTCCTGGTCTTTCACTTCTGCTGACGGAAAGAAACTTGCTATGGCAGCGGAATACAGTTCTCTGGACGAAACCGGCGTCAATGATAAATGGACGCTATCCAACGCCGGGAACAATCAATTCTACTTACTAAACACAGGTCGCGACCTGTATTTGGAATGGTACGCTTCCAAAAACAATTGGAGTGCCTACAAACCCGATTCCCTGAATGCAGATTATATCCTCGCTTTCTATACCAAAACAGTTGCCGGCGATTCCACCGGAGGTTCTACCGGTGATAGCACTGGTGGTTCTACCGGTGGCAACACAAGTGGATCTACCGGTGGTACTACTACCACCACACCTCCTGCAACACAACCCCCCGTAACGCAGCCTCCGGCAACTCAGCCTCCCGTGACCCAACCTCCTGCAACACAACCCAGCACCAGCGAGGGTACGCAAACCAGCACCCCGGCTACACAGCCCGGTAACAGCGAGGGTACGCAAACCAGCACCCCGGCTACACAACCCGGTCAGCCTGCTCCCCTGCCCATGGTTTCTGTAAATCCCGATGATTTCATTCAAAAGGACGAATCCAATAACGGCAATACCCTTGTGATCATCCTGGCTATTGCGGCTGGTGCGATCGTTGTGGGTGCTATTGTAGTATATTTTGTTGTAATCAAACCCAAGAAGAATGCTATTGCCATTGAAACTCCTGTCGAAGAGAATACCGAAGATACAACAGAAGAGAACGAATAATACAGCAAATGCCCGGATGCGATGCATCCGGGCATTCTTATTTGACTATACAAAGCAATAATCGTCGCCAGTCACTTCCAATGATCCTGCATAATAGACCGCCATAGCCTTTTCAAGATCAATGGCATCCTGCACGCCGGCGGTTTCATAGCAGGAGTGCATAGCCAGTTGAGGCAGTCCGATATCTGCCGTGGGCACGGATACATGGGAAAGGGAAATATTGCCCAGTGTCGAGCCTCCGGGGATGTCCGCCCGGTTACAGTAGGTCTGCATTTTAATGCCTGCCTTGCCGCAAACTTTCCGGAAGATGGCTGCAGAAACGCCATCTGTGCAGTAACGCTGGTTGGCATTAAATTTCAGCACCACGCCGCCATTCACCACCGGGGCATTGTTGGGATCTGCAAACTCCGGATGATTGGGATGCACCGCATGGGCATTGTCTGCAGAGATCATAAAGGAATTGCTGAGCATCACCTGCTCCTGCAAGCCCAAACTGACGCAGATACGGCTGATGGTGCTTTCCAGGAGTTTAGAAGCCGCACCCTGCACAGAAGAAGAACCCACTTCCTCGCTATCAAACACGCACAGCATAGGAACACTTCCTCCATCCTCTGCACTGAGGAAGCCTTGCGTACAGGCCCAGGCGCATTGCAGATCGTCCAATGCTGCAGAAGAAATATATTCCTCGTCCATGCCCCAAACGGTTGCCTTTTGCCGGACATACAAGTACAGATCGTGGCCCAGGATCTTGCCGCCTGCGGCTTCTTCCAAAAGATCATTCAGTTTTCCTGCGGCATCCGCGCCACCCAACAAAGGCAGGGTATCCACAGCCGGATTCCACTTATAACCCTCATTGGCCTGGCGGTTCATGTGGATGGCCACATTGGGGATCATCAACAGATCCCGGTCGATGTTCACAAGACGGCTCTGTACACCATTCTCGGTCTCCACCAGTACCCGTCCTGCAATGGACAGAGGGCGATCCAACCAGGGAGCTATCAGCATTCCACCGTACTTTTCTGTGGCCAAACGGGTGTATTTTCCTGTTAATTCCGCATTTTCCTTCACTTTAAAAGTAGGCCGGTCGGAATGGCTTGCGGACAGCAAAAAGCCCTTGGGCGTGGTTTCCGGAACCCGGAATGCCAGCACCGCTGTACCGCCACGAACCAAATAGTATTTGCCTCCGGCAGTCAGATTCCAATTCTCACCCTCAGACAGCCGGGTATATCCTGCATCCGCCAACACGTCCGCCAAATAGGCAGCCGCATGGTAAACACTCACCGCCTCGTCCAAAAATGCACACAGTTTTTCTGTTCTATGATCCATAAATGCCTCCCGTTATGCTTCCACCAGATCGCAGAACAGGTCGATCTGGTCTGCAATGGTCTGCAAAGCGCCTCGCCAGAAATTCTTGTCCGTCAAATCGATATCCGCGACCTTAGCGGTGTCCTCTGCGGTGGCAATAGTTGTGGTGTACAGCAGTTTCTTATATTTGGGCACAAAGGATGCACCCTCTTTTTCGTATTGTGCGTACAAGCCCCGGGCAAACAGTCCGCCGAAGGCATAGGGGAAATTGTAGAAAGTGGGGCCGTAGTAGTGGCTCTTGCACACCCACATATAGGGGTGCATCACATCATTATCCAGGCCGTCACCGTAGGACTGCTTCTGTGCCTCAGTCATAAAGCCGCACAGGGTATCCGCATTCATGAACTGGGATTCCCGGTTGGCAAAGACCATGGTTTCAAAACGGTAACGGGAATAAATGTCGCAGATGATTTGGGTTGCGTCCTGGAGCTGGGATTCGATGAGGGCGATCTTCTCGTCCTTATCTGCCGCCTTTTCAATGGCGGATGCCATCACAATGCACTCATTGAAAGTGGATGCAGTTTCTGCCAAAGGCATGGAGTAACCATGGTTCAAAGGACGGTGAGAACGAATGCACTGATTGTGGAACGCATGGCCTAATTCGTGAGCCAGGGTCACCACATCGCCGAACATACCGTCAAAGTTGGTCAAGATACGGCTTTCGCCAAGAGATTCCACGCCGGCACAGAATGCACCGCCTGCCTTGCCGTCCCGGGGATAAAAATCGATCCAGGCTTCGTCGAACGCCTTGGCAACCATGTCGGACAGTTCCTGGTCAAATTCTGCGAACAGGGCAACCAGGTAATCCCGGGCAGCCTGGGTGGTGAACTTGGTAGAGGTTTTTCCCATGGGTGCGAACAAATCGTACCAGGGCAGACCCTTTTCATGACCCAGTGCCTTGCCCTTGGCTTTCAGATACTGCCAGAACTTGGGCAAATACTCGTCCATCGCTCCCAGCATAGCATCCAAAGTTTCCCGTTTCATGTCAGAGTGCTTCAATGTCCGCTCCAGGGGAGACTCGTAACCCCGCAGTTGGCAATCGGAAATGGTTTCCAGCTTGATGGAATTCAGCGCATAGGCCACCGGATCCTTGATGCGGTCATAGCAGGCAAGTTCTGCCTCATAGGCATCCTTGCGTACCTGAGCATCCGCATCATAGGCAAGATTTCGGATAGAGGACAGGTTTGTGGTAGCTCCCCGATAGGAAACCGGTACAGTACTGGTCAGATATTGCTGCATATCGCTCCAGGCATCTGAGCCGGACAGCCCCATCTTGGCCATGACCGCTTCACCAATGCCGGGCAGCAAGTATTCACTGGACTCTGCCAGGTTCTTAAACAGGAACGCATAGTCTTTCAGTTCCTCATTCCCTGCTACCAGTTCCTGAAGATTTTCAATCTTGGCAGCCCAGTCTTTCCATGCGGCAAAGGGTGCAGCCACACCACTGTAAAGCTGCATTACCTGACCCATACGAGAGCCTGCTTCCGGGTCACGGGTATTGGCAGCCTGTCGCAAAGATGCATATCCGGCCAATTTGCTCACCAGTTCCGAAAAATTCTCCTGTAATACGATGCCCTGCTTCAATCCCTGGAGTTTTTCCATCTCCGGCAGTTGTGCAGCCAACGTCTGGATCTGCTCCACCAGGTCTTTCAGCGTAACCATGTCTGCACCATAAGCAGGATCATCAAAACCCTTGTAAATCGGGTCCAAATTCCATACATCGTTCATAAGTGTGCCTCCTTTTTGTTACTATTTTAATTATTTTACATCAAAATACCTTCTCACGTCAACTAGAAAACGGAATTGTCGAATTTTGTCGACGATTGTCGAACGATTGTTTAGATTTTTTCCTTGCAAAAAATGATACATTATGCTAAATTATATTTGTCGCACACGGCACACCTTGTCGTGCTTTTTGGGGAGAAAGTTCATTATGACAGGAGAGGAAGTTATGGATAATCGCACAACTGTATTCATTGCCGACAGTGCAGAAGAATTCTGTGGATCACTATCCGCTGCGCTCAAAGCCGCAGAGGGTTTTCATGTCATCGGCACGGCCAGCGACGGGGAGCAGGCCATTCGCATGATTCTGGAGAAAAAGCCGGATGTTTTGGTTCTTGACATGATGATGCCCGGAAAAGACGGCATCAGCATTCTCAAGGCCGTGTCCGCTATGGACAGGAAGCCCATCACCCTGGCTACATCGGGTTTCATGTCCGAATATGTGGCATCCAATGCCGCAAACCTTGGCGCACGGTATCTGATGCTGAAGCCATGTGATGTGTCCGCAATTGTGGAGCGACTGGAGGAATTCCGCGGTGGGGAGAACCAGCGGATCATTCCCATGCGCCGCCCGGACAAAAACAGCATTGAGACTTTGGTCACCGGGATCATTCACGAAATCGGTGTCCCCGCCCATATCAAAGGCTACCAATATCTGCGGGAGGCTATCATCATCGCTGTGGAAGACATGGACGTGATCAATGCCATTACCAAGGTGCTCTATCCCCAAGTAGCAAAGACCTTCCAGACAACACCCAGCCGTGTGGAACGCGCCATCCGCCATGCTATTGAAGTGGCATGGGATCGCGGCGACCTGGATGTTCTGCAGAAATTCTTTGGCTATACGGTTTCCAACACCAAGGGCAAGCCTACCAATTCGGAATTTATTGCGTTGATCGCAGACAAATTGCAGCTGCAACTGAAGTCTGCCGATGCCGCTTATTTGTAAACAAACCGGGCAAGGATTCCCCTTGCCCGGTTTTCCTGTTTTTTAAGATTGACAGAAATAAATAATAACACTATAATTATTCTAGCAGATTAGGCCTTTCCGGCCCTGCCATCTTAACTATGTCCATTTGGCTCACCAAGCCACAGGAGGTTTTGTAATTATGGATGTTTTAAGCAGATTAGCAAACTCCATTGTTGTCCCCGTTGTTGTCATCGACGACGCTAAGGATGCTGTCCCAACCGCGAAAGCCATGGTTGCCGGCGGCATCGACGTAATGGAGATCACTTTCCGTACCGCTGCAGCCCCCGATGCCATCAAGGCTGTTGCAGAAAACTGCCCCGATGTGCTGGTGGGTGCCGGTACCATTCTGAACCTGGAACAGTGCAAACTGGCTGTTTCCATGGGCTCAAAATTCATCGTATCCCCCGGCTTTGACGCACAGGTAGTTGGCTGGTGTATCGAAAACGGCATCACCGTCACCCCCGGCTGTGTCACCCCCACCGAGATCACCGCAGCTGTGAATATGGGCCTGAAAGTGGTCAAGTTCTTCCCTGCCAATATCTACGGCGGTCTGAATGCCATGAAGAACCTGTCCGCGCCCTTTGTTGGTGTAAAGTTCCTGCCCACCGGCGGTGTCAATGCTGCCAACATCAAAGAATACGTGGATGCTCCCTTTATCCACGCTGTAGGCGGCAGTTGGGTCTGCCCCAAGGCTGACATCGCAGCCGGCAATTTTGAAAAGATCACCGCCCTTTGCGCCGAGGCCCGCAAAGCTGCACTCAGTTAATGAACAGAATAGGAAGGAAAAATAAAATGGCAAAAGTAATTACCTTTGGCGAGCTGATGCTCCGCCTGCAACCCTATAACTACGAGCGTTTCGTTCAGTGCGATCACGTGGAATTCACCTTCGGCGGCGGTGAAGCCAATGTGGCTGTCTCCCTGGCGAACTACGGCATGGATGCGGCCTATGTCACCAAACTGCCCACCCACGCCATTGGCCAGAGTGCTGTCAATTCCCTGCGCCGCTACGGTGTGGACACCACCAAGATCGTCCGCGGTGGCGATCGTGTGGGCATCTATTTCAACGAAAAGGGTGCTTCTCAGCGTGGCTCCGTTTGTATCTACGACCGTGCCAATTCTGCAATCGCAAAGGCAGAACCCGCCGATTTCGACTGGGATGCTATCTTTGAGGGTGCTGAGTGGTTCCATTTCACCGGCATTACCCCCGCTCTGGGTGGCCATTTGGTGGAAATCTGCAAGCAGGCTTGTATCGCTGCTAAGGCAAAGGGTCTGAAAATCTCCTGCGACCTGAACTACCGCGGCAAGCTGTGGACCCGTGCAGAGGCCCGCGAAGCTATGACCGAACTGTGCCAGTACGTTGACGTGTGCATCTCCAACGAGGAAGACGCCAAGGACGTGTTCGGCATCGAGGCCGAAGCCACCGACATTTACGGTGGCAGCCTGAACCACGAGGGCTACAAGTCTGTCGCCAAGCAGCTGGCTGACAAATTTGGCTTTGAGATGGTTGCCATCACCCTGCGTGAAAGCCACTCCGCTTTCGACAACGGCTGGAGCGCTATGCTGTACAACGTCAAGGACAACGAGTATTGCTTCTCCAAGAAGTACGACCTGCACATCATCGACCGCGTTGGCGGCGGTGACAGTTTCGGCGGCGGTTTGATCTATGCCGTCTTGAGCGGAAAGAGCACCCAGGCTGCTGTGGAATTTGCCGTTGCCGCCTCCGCTCTGAAGCATTCCATTGAAGGCGACTATAACATGGTCACCGTTGCGGAAGTTGAAAAATTGGCCGGCGGTGACGGTTCCGGCCGCATCCAGAGATAAGGAGTTTTTTATGGAAAACGAAGAAATTTTGCAGGAAGAACAGTCCAACATTCTGATGCTCACCGATGAAAACGGCGAGGATGTGGAATTCGAATACTTGGATTGTATCGAGTATAAGGGAACGGAATATCTGGTTCTGATGCCCGCTGACGAAAATTCCTCTGAGATCATTATTCTGCAGGTGGAATCGGTGGACGAAGAGAACGAGAATTACCTGTCCGTTTCCGACGAGAATGTTCTGAATGCTGTCTACGATATTTTTAAGGACCGCTATAAAGATGTGCTCACTTTTGAGGACTAATATTTGAAAACTGGGGCCGTTGCAATGCAACAGCCCCAGTTACTATTTAGTTCCAACCGGAGTCTTCGGACTCGGCTTTTTTGCTTCGGTTCAGCAAAGTTTCCACAACCTGTGCAGTTGTAATGTTCTCATACAGCACCGCGCAGGCAGCCCTTACGATGGGCATATCCACACCGTACTTTTTTGCCAGTTCCCAAGCAGATTTGGCGGCATAGTATCCTTCTACCACTGCGCGGATCTGATCTTTGGCTTCATCGGGGGTCTTTCCCTGTCCGATAAGAATGCCTGCACAGCGGTTACGGGAATGGGGAGATGTGCAGGTAACGATCAAGTCCCCTACTCCGGCAAGTCCTGCAAAGGTATCCCGGTTTGCGCCCATGGCAACACCCAATCGTGCCATTTCTGTCAAACCCCGGGTCATCAGCATGGCTTTAATGTTGTCACCGTAACCCATACCATCGGTGACACCGGCACACATGGCGATGACGTTTTTTAGCGCACCGCCCAACTCTGCGCCCACGATGTCCGGGCTGGTATAGATCCGGAAATAATCGGACATAAAAGCATCCTGCACCAGTTCCGCATGGGCCTGGTTGGGGCTTGCCGCCACACAGCCGGTGGGCATAAACTGCGCAAGTTCTTCCGCATGGCTGGGACCGGTCAGCGCCACAACAGGACGTTTTGTTTCTTCTTCCACCACCTGGCTCATACGAAGAAGCGTCCCCGGCTCAATTCCCTTGGTGACGGAAACCATCACTGCGTCTTCGTCCAGGTGTTTTGCCACCAGTCGACACACCTGCCGAATGGCATGGGAGGGACTGGCGATGACCACCAATTTGCTCCCGGCAACACATGCAGGATCTCCGGAAACATCCAATTCTCCCGGCAATAAGATCTCCGGCAAACGGGGATTGCGCCGGGTATTTTTCATTTGATCCGCCTTTTCGGCAGACCGTGCCCACAAGGTCACGTCATGGCCGTTTTTACACAGACTGATGGCCAATGCTGTACCCCATGCGCCGCTTCCAACAACTGTTATCTTCATTTGTTCAAATTCCTGTGAATCAGATGAACTTTGGATTCTGTTCCTTTGATCAATCGGACAATATTGCTTCTGTGCATATAGATCGCCAGCAGGCCAATAAAAATGCCGCCGATCATTACGACCCAATCACCGTAATATACCACACCAAAGCACACAGCGCAGGTCAGCGCACCCAAAACAGAACCCAAGGAAACATACCGGGTAATGGCAAATGCAATGACAAATACCGCAAGCATCACCAAGGCAATGCGCCAATCCAGGATCAGCGCCGCTGTAAAGCCACAGAGGATGCCCTTGCCGCCCTTAAATCCCAACAATGCCGGGAAATCATGGCCAAGGGATACCGACACAACGCCCAGCACCAGGCCCTCACGGTAGTAACCGAAAGATGCCAGTGCAAAGCCTGCCGTATAGGCTGCCGCCACAGTTTTAAGCATATCCACAGCCATGACCAAAAAGGTGCTCCAACCGCCGTAACTACGAAAGAAGTTGGTCAGACCTGCATTGCCACTGCCGTGTTTACGCACGTCATCCCCGGCAACCAATGCAGAAATACATACAGAGCCGTTGAGATTTCCCAACAGATAGGCAGTCAATGCCGCTGCTAAAATCGCGCCGATCATTATACGTCCTCCTTATCGCCCTTCTGACGAATGGTGATACGAACAGGCGTACCCTTTAAACCAAATACTTCGCGAATTTGATTTTCCAGGTATCGCTGATAAGAGAAATGGAACAGTCTTGCATCATTGCAGAAAATGACAAAATGCGGGGGTTTCGTGCTTGCCTGGGTCATATAGTAGATTTTCAGCCGGCGGCCCTTATCAGACGGGGGCTGTACCCGGGCGGTGGCATCCGCCAGCACGCTGTTCAGCGCACCGGTGGTGATACGACTGGTGTTCTGTGCATGGACATCCTGGATCACCTGGAACAGTTTGTCCACCCGCTGGCCGGTGAGTGCCGACAGGAACAGCACAGGCGCATAGCGCATATAGCTCAGACCGTTGCGGACTTCTCCCTCCATGTCGCGCATGGTGTTGGTTTCCTTATCCGCAACCGCATCCCATTTGTTGACAACGATAATTGCCGCCTTGCCAGCTTCGTGGACAAGGCCTGCGATCTTGGTGTCCTGTTCCGTAACGCCCTCATTGGCATCCACCAGAATCAGACACACATCTGCACGCTCGATTGCATTGATAGAACGCATATTAGAGTAGCGTTCGATGGCATCGTCTACCTTGCTCTTGCGGCGCATACCGGCAGTATCGATAAAGCAATACTTTCCAGTCTCATTTTCAAAATAGGAGTCGATGGCATCCCGGGTCGTACCGGCAACATTGGATACAATGACCCGTTCCTCGCCCAAAATGCGGTTCAAGAGGCTGCTCTTACCCACATTGGGCTTGCCAACAATGGCTACCTTGATGATATCGCTTTCTTCATCCTCGTCATCCTCTTCGGGGATGTTCTCCAACACCCAGTCCAGCATATCGCCGGTGCCGTGACCGTGAATAGCACAAGTCTCAAACAAATCGCCGATGCCCAGGCTGTAGAACTCATACACATCCGGGTTCACCAGGCCGATGGAGTCGCACTTATTCACAGCCAAACATACGGGGTTGCCGCATTTGCGCAGCATGGTAGCCACATCCTGGTCTGCGGCGGTGACACCGGAACGCACGTCCACCACCATGATAATAGCATCTGCCAGTTCAATGCCAATTTCCGCCTGGCGACGCATAAACTTCAACATATCGCTGTCCGTATTGGGCTCGATACCGCCGGTATCCACCAAAGAAAAGTGCCGGTTGCACCATTCGCAGTCACCATAGATCCGGTCACGGGTCACACCGGGGGTATCCTCCACAATGGAGGTACGCTGACCGGTAAGTTTATTGAAAAGCATGGATTTGCCTACATTGGGTCTACCGACAATGGCAACCAAAGGCTTCGCCATAGGGATCTCTCCTTTCATAGGAAGTTCTTTCCTTATTATGCCACAAACATACGTCAAAAGCAAGGAAAAAGAGGAAGGCATAGTTGCCTTCCTCTGCGCATTCGCATTTTCCTGCCTTAGTCAGCCTTGGCGGCCAGGACCTGACGGCCATTGTAGGAGCCGCAAGCCTTGCAAGCTCTGTGGGGCATGACGGGCTCACCGCACTTGGGGCAAACGGCCACGCTGGGAGCAGACAGCTTCCAGTTGGAGCCACGACGCTTATCACGACGGGCCTTGGATACTTTACACTTAGGGACAGCCATGGTTGACACCTCCTTGGTCAAACTGCTTTTTGCAGCATTCTTATGTTTTTACTTCTCGAGAAGCTGCTTCAAAGCAGCAAAACGGGGATCGCACTCCTTTTGGCAATTACAAGGACCATCGTTCAGGTTCTTGCCACATCTGTAGCATAAGCCTTTACAATCTTCCTCGCACAGCAGCTTGGAATCCAGATTCAGCACAAAAACTGTACGGATAATGTCTTCCAAATCTGCATTATCGCCCACCAGAGGGAATACCCATTCGTCTTCATTTTCCTCATTGCTCAGCTCCGTTACCAAAACCACATCAATGGGAAGTCCCACATCTTCACCAAAATCCGAAGCGCAGCGATCGCAAACGCCATGGATCGTGGTTTGGATGGTGCCTGTCATCACCAGCACGCCGGCGGTATTCCATACCTTACCGGATGCCAGCACCGGCTCACTGCC
>JAZOLS010000053.1:0-10934 GCA_045653245.1 Faecousia sp. | reverse complement strand
GATACTCCTCAGCATGGACAGCCTGTGCGGTGAACCGGTGTGCCTGTGGCTTCCGGAGCAGCATAAGCTCCCCGAAACCTCCACCTATGTGCAGGGTGTTGAGGTGGCAGAGGATTTTAACGGTGTGATCCCGGAAGGATTCGATGTGATCACCCTGGATGAGGCCGACTATCTGATGTCCCAGGGGGAACCGTTTGACGAGGAGGATTATTGCGACGCCATTTTTGCCGTTCAGGCCGCTATGGACCGCTACGACCCTGCCGTGATCGGCTACTGCTGGGATGACATGAATCCCCGTATTCAGCTGGAACCCAGAGGCGAAAGAGGCTATATCGAAATGAGAGCTGTACGCAAGGAACAGGTGGCACAGAAATGAAAAAAGGATATGCAAAAGCGGCGCTGTTTCTTGCCAGTCAAGCGGTTACCTTACTGGGATCTTCTATCGTACAGTTTGCTATTATTTGGTATGTGACGCTGGAAACCTCATCCGGCGGGTGGGTTGCCTTGCTCTCGGCGGCAGCCTACATCCCCCAGTTTCTGATTTCATTCTTTGCGGGAGTATGGGCAGACCGCTATCCACGCAAGCTCCTGATCATTGCCGCAGATGGGGCGATTGCAATAGCAACACTGGCACTTGTGCTTCTGCTTCCGCAGATCTCCCAGAATGAAACGATCTATGTCGCTCTGGTAGTGATTTCTGTCATCCGCTCTCTCGGCACAGGCATCCATACACCGGCAGTAAACGCAACGGTACCGCAGCTTGTTGCAGAAGAGCACTTGATGAAGTTTAACGGTATTAATGCAACTGTTCAATCGGTGGTTCAGTTCGCTGCACCGGCTATTGCAGGCAGTATTCTCACATGGGGCAGCTTCCGTGGCACGCTGATGGTGGATGTAGTAACCGCTATGGTAGGTATTGGCCTGCTGGGTGCGATTGCAATCCCCTTTGAAAAGAGAACAGAAACCGCACCGGTGTTTGCTGAAATGCAGGAGGGCATTCGCTATGCTGCCAAGGAACGGTTTCTCGGAAAACTGATCATGCTCTTTGGTCTGTTCATCTTCCTGTGTGTTCCCGCAGGCTTTCTCGCAACTTTGTTTGTCAGCCGTTATTACGGGGATACCTATTTCCACATGACCCTTGTTGAAGTCATCGGTTTTTTGGGTATGATGGCAGGCGGCTTGCTGATCAGCACCTGGGGCGGATTCAAACGCCATACCAAGACACTGCTGGTGGGAATGATGTCCTTTGGATTGCTGGCAATTTTAATGGGTTTAGTAAGGAACTTCTATGTGTATCTGGTGCTGATGGCCGTTTACGGAGTTGCACTAACCATGGTGCAAACAGCCTCTACCACCCTCCTGCAGGAGAACAGTACCCCAGAAATGTCGGGACGAGTATTCGGATTATTTGGTGCAGCTTACTCCAGCTTTTTGCCCATCGGCATGGTTGTATTCGGTCTGCTGGCAGACAGAACATCCATGCGATTGTTGATGGTGCTCTCCGGTGGCTTGTTGATCTTAATGGCTGCGGTGATGTTTTTGGATAAATCCTTTTATCGGCATGGCAGTGAAAGCGAAACATAATATCTACGAAATCAACAGCCCGCAGGATTTAATATCCTACGGGCTGTTTCCATGTCAGCTATAGCCTTTTTATCATAACAGATGTAATCGTCAGCTTGTACATGAAATATAAAAGTGAGCTTTGATTTATTCCTACCGAAAAAATCAAAGCTCATTTTGTTTACCCCAGCATAACATCTAACAGCATCATAACGGCAAATCCAGAAACAATCCCCATGGTTGCAAAATAAGGCTGTGCCTCCTGGTTTTTTTGACATTCGGGAATCAACTCGTGTACAGCAACTAAAATCATTGCTCCGGCGGCGAAAGCAAGCGCATACGGCAGAATCGTTTCCACGTAAACAACTAACAATGCGCCGACCACACCTGCAATTGGTTCTACCATACCCGAAGCCTGACCATATAAAAAGCTCTTTTTTCTGGAGAACCCTTCTCTCCTCAGCGGAATAGAAACCGCGGCACCTTCGGGAAAATTCTGCAAACCGATCCCAATTGCAATGGTAATGGCGCCCATAAGCCCTTCCGTACTATAACCGCCGTTTTTTAGTGCGCCAAACGCAACTCCGACCGCCAAGCCTTCTGGTATGTTATGAAGCGTGATAGATAAGATCAACATCATAATTCTGCCAAAGCGTGTATTTGGGCTTTCTTGTGTATTGGTTACCTTCCGCTGGGCGTTCGTTATGATTTTATCGCTTCCCCACATAAACAATGCACCGAATAGAAAACCCGCTGTTGCCACAAAGTAGGCAGGCAGATTTGACGTAGCTTCTGCGCGCTCTATGGCAGGTTGCAGCAACGACCAAAAGCTCGCCGCAATCATGACACCAGAGGCAAACCCAAGCATAAGGTTCAATGCCTTTGGATTGGGGGACTTAAAAAAGACGACCGTTGCTGCACCTAATGCGGTTACAAGCCACGTGCCAAGTGTTGCGATCAGCGCCATTAATACCATAGCATCCATGTTGCACCTCCTACCTTCATTATATTTTTGTCGATATAAGTTGTGTATTCCTCAGTGGTTATTTTTATCTTTTCTTATAGATCACAAGCTCCGGATTTTCTCCGACATATATCGTATAAATAAACGAGGATAACGGCAACTCGCATGCCATAAATCACTACTTCTTCAACAATTTTTCCTATAATTATATTGCACTTTATAATTTTAGGAGGTATCACTATGTACAGAACAATCAGCGACTACAAGATCACAAAAAGAAAGGACGGGCGTTATTATGTCCGTATACGGGACAAAGGCGATGTTACGCACATTTATGGAAAAACGAAGGCCGAAGTTAAGTCAAAGCTGGAGATCAAAATTGAAGAATTGAACACACTGGACCGTCGACGAACGGAACAGTCCTTCCCTACCAGAAACATCACCCTGGCCAACTGGGCACGCTTATGCCTGGATACCTTTTGCGCTTCCTCCATCAGCGGAAACACCTACATCGGATATGAACGGTACATCCGGTTACACTTCGGCAAGCTGGCCGATACGCCCATCTCTAAGATTACAAACTTTATGGTGCAACAGCATATCAACGACTTATCTCGACTTGGTGGAAAAGACGGAATGAGTGAGGCTTATCTGACGCGTGTAAAGGTCTTTTTGCACATGGTATTCAACTATGCCGTCCAGAACAATTTGATCGTTGTAAACCCCACCCTGGGTGTTAAGATCCCAAAAACCGGATTGAACGAAAACCGTTCTCTTACCAAGGAGGAAGAGCTGCGGTTATTGCAAGCCGCACGTGATTTCAAAAAGCCTTTTATGTTTATTGTGGTTGTGGCTTTGTATACCGGCTGCCGAAAAGGAGAACTCTTTGCCTTGAAATGGCGTCACATTGATTTTGAAAACAGGACCATTAAAATTGATTCTCAGCTCATACGGGAATATACGCCGTTTATCGAAGGTGAAACCAAAACTGTATACGAACCCAAGGCACCCAAAACTAAGAACTCAAAGCGGCTTATCCATATGATCGAGCCTTTGGCTGTGGAGTTTATGGAATACAAGAACAATCAATTAAAGTGGAAAGAAGAACACGGCTTTGTCCATTCAGAGGACGATTATGTTTTTGCCAGTCGGATCAACACAGCATTATGTAATGCAACCTTCTATAAAAACTACCACAAGCTTCTAAAAAAGGCAGGCGTGGAAAATGCAAACTTCCACACCCTGCGCCATACCTTTGCCACCCGCTGTCTGGAAAGCAATATCAATTTACTTTCCATCTCGAAAACCTTAGGTCATTCCAGTATCAAAGTCACCGGAGATATTTATATCCATATGACCGCCTCGCACCAAAAGGAGTGCCTGGACAAACTTGCAGACAGCTATTATACATTACAACAACCCATGAAAGAGGTGCATTTACCGGAAATTAAGGTTTAGAGCATCCGTTTGGTTTCCGGACGCTCTAAAACAGCAGAAAGGCAGTAACATCAATACTTTTGGAGATTGGGATTTGCGATTTGACAAACCATTTGACATGCTTTGTCACTTTTTTGTTTTGGCAACAAGGAAAACCAGGGCAAGCAGTTTGACAACTATCTTAGGCTACAACAGCCATGCAAACAGATATATATCAAGAATTACGGCATAGAGCATACTGGCGAAAACCCGTGGCTCTAAAACAGCAAAAACCCAGTAATATCAAGGGTTTTTACAGTTATACAATAGCCATTTGAAGCAAAAGTTGACACAAATCGGCAATACATTTTTCTGCGATTTCTGTCCCAATTGCGGTGCATAGGCTGTATAGATATTCTTGAAGTAAAATATGTGTCAAAATTTACGTCAAAGAAAGCAGAAAGGTATGCAATATTCCCTTAAAAGTGGCATATAACCCCATATTTAAGCATTTTTGACCCATTAACCCCTGCGAAAAAAGTGTGTCAAAAAGTGTGTCAAACGCTTTTCGCAGGATGAATATATGCACAAAACCCCTCGATTTTGCCCAAAAATCGAGGGGTTTTTCATATTTAGCGAACCAACGAGCAACGGATTAACAGTCCGTAACGCGTTTTATGCCACTTTTATGGGGTTATGTTAACTTATATGGCAAATTCCATTAAACCAACGACAATCCGGTTTTTACATAGTGGCTCTACCCTTTTTTCTTCATAAAAAATGACACAAAATAATATTTTTCCTTATTTCCGTGATGTTTTCTTGAAACTCAACCAAGAACTCTCATAAATTATTAGCATAGAAGTTCATCACAAAATGAACGAATGGAACGACACTGCAATGAGCCGGACATTGCAGACGGATGAAAGTGCCAAACTTCTAAATAATTAAGAAGGAGGCTTTCGTATGTCTGAAGCCAATAACACAGTTCCGATCCACCTCAAAATCACACTCTCCATTAAGGAGGCAAACAAACTCACCGGAATCGGAATCAACAGCATCGAAGATCGTCTTCGCGAACCGAACTGCCCATTCGTTTTGTTCGTTGGTGCAAAGAAGATGATCAAGCGCAAGGAATTCGAAGAATACATTAGTAAGACTTTAATTTTCTAAAATTTCGAAAAAAGTGAAACAACTATAGATATTCTGCGAATTCTATTGAAAAAGAGGGGCCAATGTGATATAATATACTTGTTGCATTGGCTCTTTTTCTCAATTTGAGAAAGGAGTTAATTCATTGGGTAAAAATATAAAAGGCAAAGAATGTGGCAAGGGTATCTTCCAAAGAAAAGACGGATGGTACATAGCAAGATTCGTAGACAAACGCGGAACTCGCCACGAGAAATATTTCAAAACACTTCCGGAGGCAAGAAACTGGCAGGGGGATTCTCAGTACCAGGACCGACATGGTACCATAGCTGTTCCCGTGAACATGACTGTGGACACCTGGCTTGATTACTGGAACCAAAACATTGTCGGAGACTTAGCCCCGAATACGTTGCGAAATTATCGTGAGCGATACAAGTTCAACATTCAGCCCATCATCGGCAATATGCAGCTAACAGATGTAAAACCCATGCACTGCAAAATCGTCCTCAACCAAATGGACAAGGATTACGCAGGTGCAACGATCCGGCAAACTTACATCTGTATGGGAACCATGTTAAAGTCAGCATTGATGAACGATCTGATTCCCAAGCATCCAATGGACGGTGTGCGCTACACCAAGCCGGTGAGAGCCAAAAACGATATCAAGTTCTTAACCATTGAAGAGCAGAAAAAGTTCTTAGAGGTCGCCAAGCGGTCTCACAACTACTATCAATACGCTCTGATCTTGGAAACAGGACTTCGTACCGGAGAGTTGATTGGACTGACCTGGGATGCTATCGACTGGAAAAATCGGACACTGACAGTCAATAAGACGCTTGAGTTTCGGCACAAGCAAAAGGATTGGCGGGCAGGACCTCCGAAGACACAGCACAGCTACCGAACCATTCCGCTGACCAATTTTGCTTACGAGATCCTGCAGACGGTCTACGAAAACTCCAAGAACCAAAAGAGATCGGAAACCCTCTCTCAGGAACTGGAGTACATCGATAGACACACAGGAGCAAAATCCAAGCTTGTTATGAACGACCTCGTCTTCATCAATTGGAGAACAGGCGAGCCGGCCAAGAACAGTTCCTATGATACCCATCTGTATAAGCTATGCGACGAGGCAGGCATCAAACGTTTTTGTATGCACGCCCTGCGCCACACTTATGCGACAAGAGCAATTGAAAGCGGAATGCAACCCAAGGTTTTGCAGAAGCTTTTAGGACACGCGAGTATTCAAACCACAATGGACCGTTATGTGCACGTCACAAACGATTCCATGTTAAAGGCCGTATCCTTGTTTGAAGAAAGCTCCCCCACCGCTACAGTGTAAAAAGGTGTATAAAAGGTGTATACGGAAACACCGGGGTTCCAAAAAACCTTGATAAATAAAGGATTTTTAAGGAGATAGAAGAAGAAATGAAACTAGGTATTGTAGGACTGCCCAATGTGGGCAAGTCCACTCTGTTCAATGCAATCACCAATGCAGGCGTGCCTGCGGACAACTATGCGTTCTGTACCATTGACCCCAATGTGGGCGTGGTTTCTGTGCCTGATGAGCGTTTGGACTGGTTGGCAGATTTCTATCAACCCAAGAAGCATACTCCTGCTGTGATTGAGTTCGTGGACATTGCCGGTCTTGTAAAGGGTGCAAGCAAGGGCGAAGGCCTGGGCTACAAGTTCCTCAGTAATAACCGTTACACCGTTGTCAACGTCCATGTGGTGCGCAGCTTTGAGGACTCCAATGTTACCCATGTGGAGGGTTCTACTGACCCCATCCGGGATATCGATATCATCAATCTGGAGCTGGTGATGGCGGACATCGAAATGGTGGAGCGCCGCATCGATAAGGCGCAGAAGGCCATGAAGGGCGGCGACAAGAAATTCGCCCGGGAAGCAGACCTGTTCACGCAGTTGCTTGCCCATCTGAACGAGGGCAAGCTGGCTCGCACCTTTACCGACGATGCCGAGGATATGGCGCTGATCGCTACTTCCGATCTGCTGACGCTGAAGAAGACCATTTATGTTGCCAACCTGGCAGAAAACGAGATCAACGAGCCGGAGAATAACCGCCATTATATGGCTGTCAAGGCTCTGGCTGAGGAAGAGGGCAGCCAGTTGATCCCCATCTGTGCCAAACTGGAGGCAGACATTGCCGAATTGGACGATCCCGAGGAAAAGGCTATGTTCATGGAAGAACTGGGCGTGAACGAATCCGGCCTGGACAAGCTGATCCGCAGCTCTTATGCGCTGCTGGGTCTGATCTCTTTCCTCACCGCAGGCGCGGACGAGTGCCGTGCATGGACCATCAAGAAGGGTACGAAAGCACCCCAGGCCGCCGGTAAGATCCACACCGACTTCGAGCGGGGTTTCATCCGGGCTGAGGTCATTGCCTTTGATGACTTGAAGGAATATGGCACCATGGCCAACGCCAAGGCTGTGGGCAAGGTCCGCAGCGAGGGCAAGGAATACGTGATGAAGGACGGCGACATCGTCAACTTCCTGTTCAATGTGTAATAGGTAATGTAAGGGCCTGCCACGCGGCAGGCCCTTTTACTATGTCTTTCGCCATATGTCATTGCGAACCAGTGCGCACACTGGTGTGGCAATCCGTTTCCCCAAGGCTTCTCCTTGAGGAGAAGCTGGCAAAAATCTTTGATTTTTGACTGATGTGGTGTAGGTTGCAAAGCAACCGTTAAATTTCAAATGTCGCTACTCGACACCACCACATCCGCCTCGCATGTGCTCGGCACCTTCTCCTCAAGGAGAAGGCTTTGCGGGCGGATGATATCCGCCCGTACAATTAAAATAAGGTTAATTTTCCCGGAATTGGGCATACTAGCCGGGAGGTGAGTATGATGGAAAGATACCCCGGAGAAATGACCGATGAAAATATCCGCAAGATCTTTGAGAACGCGGCGGATTTTAACTACCGACCTTTGCAATGCGGGCGCTTTACCCTCTACACCTATGCCATCGACGGCCTGACCGCCGGCGCAAATGCTTCCGAGTACATTTTCAGACCCATCACCGACCATTTGCAAGCGGACAGTATGCAGGAGCTTTATGACGCCGCCATGGATGGCATGATCTACAACTCCGTTGCCCGGGAATGCAAGGACTTGGACACAGTGGCTTTGATGTTGGTCAACGGTTTTTGCGTTGTCCTATTCCCGGGGGCAGGAGCGATTGCCTTTGAGGTCAAGACACCGGAAAAACGGGGAATCTCCGCCCCGGAACTGGAGCACACCGCCAAGGGCGCAAAGGATGCCTTCGTGGAGACGAACCGCACCAACACCAGCCTGGTCCGCCGCCACCTGCGCACTCCCGACCTGCGGTTGTACGAAACCCAGGTGGGACAGCATTCCGTCACCAATGTAACGGTTGCGTGGATTGACGGCGTGACGGATATGGAACTGGTGGATCGAATGAAAAAACGGTTGGACACCATGCTCACGGACAGTTTGGTAGCCCCTTCAGCTGTGGAAGAGTTAATCACCGGCGGCCGAAACACCGCCTTTCCTTTATTACAGTATACAGAGCGCGCGGACCGTTTTTGCGAGGGCCTACTTGCTGGGCGCGTGGGCGTTATCGTGGACGGGATTCCCCTGGGCTATCTTGCGCCGGTGGATGTGGGCGTGCTGATGCAATCCCCCGAGGATTGGGGGAAGGACTATGTGTCTGCTTCGGCTATTCGCATCTTGCGCTACGGCGCATTGCTGCTCAGCTTGCTCCTGCCGGGGCTGTTTATTGCCATGGCAACATTCCACCAGGAAATGATACCCCTTTCTCTGCTTCGCGCCATAATCGAAAGCAAGGAATCCGTACCGTTTTCTACAACATTGGAAGTATTGATCCTCTTGCTGGCCTTTGAGATCCTGCAGGAATCGGGTGTGCATCTGCCGTCGTCTATTGGGCAGTCCGTGTCGATTATTGGCGGTATTGTGGTAGGTTCTGCGGCGGTGGAAGCGAAATTCATTTCCCCGGCAGCACTGATCATCGTTAGTGTGGCAGGGATCTGCGGTTATGTTCTGCCCAATCGGGATTTGGCAAATGCCATCCGGGTGTGGCGGTTTGTGTTGGCGGTCCTGGCGGCTGTGGGCGGATTGTTCGGTTGGACTGTGGGGGTGCTGTTGCTGGTCATCCATTTGAGTGGATTAACGAGCCTGGAAACGCCCTATCTGTCGCCCTTTGCCAAAGGAAAAAAGCCGTCGCTACTGCGCAGAGTGAAAAAACAGGAGGAAAAGTCATGAAACGGTGGCTCGTGTATCTTGCAGTTTTGGTACTGTGCGGCACATTCTCCAATCGCGGAACGGACATCGGCAAACTTGCCCCCGTGGAAGTGGTTTGGTTGGCGGAAAATGCCGGGCAGGTCTATCTGCATACGGATACCGGGGATATGGGCGTGGGGCAGGATGTCCAAGGGGCGCTTCGGAACATGAAAGCCGCCGCACCCGGCACGATCTTCTTAGAAACTGCGGATTATTTGCTCGTCGAGCAGGGCAGGGAAGCCTTGCTTACGCAAGTTTATGATGTGCTGCGTCCGTCCTGTAAGGTTTGCGTGGCCCGGTCAATGCCGGATTTGGAGAAAGTTGCAACCTTTTTGACTGCCCATGAGCCCCAGGTTACTTTGCGGCAATACCAAGTGGAAAAGGACGCTTTGCCGATACTCCGGGAACAAGAGGGGAGGTTTGCGTGGAATGCAGAATAATATACCGGCCGCACAACTGCGTGCGTGGCTGTTGGTGGCAGTTATGCCGGCGATCCTTAGCGTGATTGGCAGGAACGGATGGGCTACCGTTTTGTTAATGGCCATCGGATGCAGCGTGCTGTGCTTTTGTGTGCTGGCCTGTCGGATAGAGAATTTTCCCAAGTGGCTGTGCGCTGTGGAATTGGCCTGGCTGGCTATATTTCTAGGTGGGATTGCAAAAATCTGTGGCAGTTGCTGGATGGAGGCAAATGCGCATCCCTGGATACAGATAGTCCTGTTGCTTCTGGCGGCTTTTGCATCCCGGAAAGGAGCGTTTCAAGGCGCACGAACAGGGGCGACATTGCTGTGGCTGGTGATTCCGATCTTGGGACTTGTCTTTCTGGCAGGGACAACGGATATCCATATGAAATGGATCCCCACAGATTTGGAACTTCCCGATGGTGGCTTGATCGCATTGCTTTTGACTCCGTGTGTCACAGCTTTTTTTTCGAAAGAAAGTAAAAAACTGCGTTGGACAGGACTGATATTGGGAGCGTTTGCAGTTGCAGGATCTTTGTTGATATACGGAACCATGGGCACGGAGATGGCAAAGAGCGCACCAAACAGTTTTTATGAGTTCAGTAAGGGCATCACGATTTTTGGCATAGCGGAGCGATTTGAGGCGCTGGTTGCCTGCGCACTGACAGGCGGATTGTTTGCGCTTTTGACGCTGATTCTCAGTGCAGTCTATCATTTGACAGAAAAAGTTTTTGCTGCGGCCAGAAAATGGAGTGTTTGGCTATGCGCTGCAACGTCAGCAGGGGTTATGTGCATTTTGCCCAACAACGACTACTGGATGGCTATCGGAGGGGTCATATTTTGGGGTTTTCTTCCAGTTGCAGCACAAGGGATAGGGGGCAGAAAAAACATCGAAAAAAAGTGAATTTTACTATTGACAAAGGAACGGCAAGATGTTATTATATGCGAGCGTCTTAAGGGGTGCGAGCGAAGAAGGGCATCTGAAAAAATCTTTGAAAAAAGCTGAAAAAAGTTCTTGACAGGGTTTGTAAGATGTGCTAGAATAAGCAAGCTAACCGTCTGGCGAGCGCGTGTACCTTGTAAATTGAATAATGTGAGACGAACTAT
>JAZOLS010000052.1:0-30671 GCA_045653245.1 Faecousia sp. | reverse complement strand
CGATGTCACTGGTGTGGCAATCCGCATCTTTTGTGGCACTTTCAGTGCCACGCGGCTCCTAAGAGCCGCAGGGGAAACGGATTCCCACGCCAGTGTGCGCACTGGCTCGGAATGACATTTTTTCTTAACTTAATGACATTGTCCGACCGGAGGGGGTTGTTGCTGGGCGTTAAATTGTCTGACTCAGGCGGTTGCCTTTGCGGAATTTGGGCAGGATAATGTCCAGTTCGTAATCCAGCTGGCGCAATTTCCAGCGCAGACCCTCCTCGTCGGTAGTGTACTCCATGCTGGGCTCCCAGCCAAGCCGGGAATCCGCCTGCACCAGGGGGATCGTAGCCAGCACATTCTCCTTTTCGTCCAGCAAGAGCGCTTCAATCTCGGCCAGAATCTTCTCCGCGTTCTCCGCCTGGCCTGCGATGGAAAGTTTCTGCTTCAGAATGTAGTGCTTTTTCACATGGATGGCTGTGACGATGGTGCGGTAAATGAACTCTGCAAGACCGGTCAATCTTTCCAAATTTTCATTGGGATTTTCGCAGGATTTCAGAATTTGGATACCCTCCAGCATGAGGTCGCGCATTTTTTCTGTGGACTCGATCTCCTGGAAGATCCGCACGCCGGTCAAAGAGTTTCTGCCTGCCACATCGGGCACATATCGGGAGAAATAGATATGGTGACCGAACATAGGGAAAAGAGTGTCGGGCTTTTTGCCATCCTGGGGCAGACCGCTGGGCAGAGCGTGGATATCTTCCAGCCAGAACGGGTACGCCGGGCCGATTCGGTATGCGCCATACTGGTCCTCATTGGTGGGGCAGTAGTGAGTGATGGCACGGTCAAAAAATGCAGTCGCCTGCTTGACTTTTTCCGCGTTTTCATCGAAATCTCTGCCCAAAACATCATCCAGGATCTCCTCCGCCGGTTTGGCGTTGGTAAAGAACATCTGCTTTTCCATGTCCAGGATGAACGAGGGGTGGAAACCGTAGTGGATGTTTTCGCAAATGCTTTCCAAATTCCAGTCATAGTGGGCTTTCACAAGACCCTCCCAGCGCTTGGTCCACTGTCGGGGCATGGGTTCATAAGGCACGACACCGAAATCCCAAGTCCGGCCGCTGCACTGGGCGTTGGCTTCCAGGCGCAAGCCGCCACGGGCCTTTGCGGCCTTGGCCTCGCTGACGAAATAATCCCCAGGGCCGGGACGGGCCAAAGAATAGTCCACAACATCTTCCACAATGTCACCCACCTTATACTGCTGGAACATATCCCAAGTGGGGGAAACCGTGATGCCATCGGGCAGGCTGTTGATCAGCGCGATCCGGTCCTCTTCCGGGGCAAATCCCCAGTTGTAAGTGGAGAACACCAATTCGCAGGTGGAACTGTGCTTGCGGATGGCTTTGAGGATCATGCTCAGCCAAGGGGCGTAATCGTTGCAGGGCCACCAGCCGGGTGACCACTTGCCTGTGGGGATGTTGTCTACATGGTTGCTGGCGTGAGGTGCAGTGCCTGCCTTCGGATCTTTGCTGACAAAGTTGGTGTTCTCACCCACAACGCTGATCCGGGCGATCTTGGGGCAGGCATAGAACAGATCTCCATAGAGTTTGTCGTAATATTCCTGTGCGCCGGGGTCGTCGGGGTGTCGGTTGTGGGGCGCAGCCAGGGAAACTGCCACTTTGATGCCGTATTTTTCGCACCGCTCGCTGATCAGCCGCAGGTCCAGGAAATTCCCTTTTCTCTGGCTTTGGAAACCGCTGGTCATCCAAAAACAGATTGTGTCCATACCTGCGTGGGCAACCAGGGACAGGGCCTCATCCGGCCACTCAAACATACCCATGGGAGAGTGGGTATTGCGACAGCTGAACACGGCTTTTCTCTTGATGACCCCCTTCTTCAGATAAGGGGCTTTGCGGACGTTCATCAGATCTTCCAGATAGTAAAGTCCTTGTGCGATACCCCGCTCGTCATGGCCCTCCACGGTGATACTTTTGTCCCCAACGGTGATTCGATAGCCCATGTAACCGCTGGCATCCTCGATATCCTGATTCAGCGACAGTTTGATCATGGGGTCATTTTCTTCCGTGGTGACCATGGACGGCACGTTCATAGACACGAACAGGTAGTCTTCAAAGTCCCGGGCGGCAGTCATGGTGACGATGCCGGCATCATCGGCCACGACAATCCGAATGCCGTTTTGGAGGACGAATTCATCCGCTTCCGGCAAAAGGGCCTTGTTTCTGCGGTTCTTTTTATGTACCTGCAGAAGTTCTTTTTTGAAGGCAAAACGTTCCTGTTTTTTCATAGCAACTCCTTAAAAACTGCTCAGACCCTTTTGGATGGTCTCGATAATGCCATCCACCGTGATCTGTATCTTTTCTTCACCGATGGCGATATCCATTTGGTTGGCGGTTTCGGTGAACCAGTCGTCAGTTTCCGGCAATCTTTCCAGTTTGATAGAGCCGGGGTACAGGTACTCCAAGGAGGAGCATTCCCACTTACCTGCATGGTCACCGGGAACGTGCAGACGCTTGGGCGCGCCGTTGAACACCCGGATCCAGTTCCAGGGATTGTCCTCGGCAGAAAGATTTTCATAGAATTCTTTATTCTTGTTGTCGCCCCACCAGCCAAAGCCCTTGGTCTGCTCCAGATACTGGAAGGTCAGTTTCTTGCCGGCTTTGATGCAGGCGGCGGCAGTAGGCAGAATTTCCTCAGTCTGATGGCAGATCAGAATGTTGATGTTCCGGAATCCGCTCCGCAGGAGAGATTTCAGAATGTTGTAGATGTAACCCTCGAACACATCCACATCCATATCGATGGTGTTTTTCTCCGGGCCACCAACAGCGTAACTGGAACAGCCGTACCACACTGTGGGCAGAATCATGCAGTCGATCTTTTCTGCGATCTTTTCTACGATGCCCTGGGAAACCAGTGCGTCACAGCCGTAGGGGCAGATGGTGGAATGGTATTCCATGGTACCCACCGGCAAAAATACCGGCAGGTTTTCTTTCTTGATGCGTTCCACTTCCTTGGGATAGGAATGTGCCATGTAAATTGCGCTCATAGGGATTCCTCCTGTTGTTTTGTTTTGACAATTCTATTATACATATGATATATTTTTATAAGAATGGCTGTTGTCAACATAAACTTGTCAAAATCAGCGGGGTGATCACTTGAAAAGCCTACAGGAGATCTATTTTTCCAACTTGAATGCGGTATGCAACACCGGCGGAGAATTTTACTGCCCTACTGATTTTACCTGGGAGATCGATACCCACACCTTTGAACAGAACAAATTCTATTTCATCACCGCCGGAAAATGCGTCATCACCATAGGCGGAAAGGCGTATACTGCACAGCCCGGCCAGTGGTTTTTTATTCCCTCCGGCACGCCCCATTCCTACCATAATCTGAAGGAATGTTCCTTTGAAAAATACTGGATGCACTTTGACCTGTATCCCTCGGCTGACCTGTTTTCCATGCTGGATCTGCCGTATTTTGTGGATGTTCCACAGGATTCTGCGGTCTATGATCTGTTCCGGCAAGCAACGAATGCCATGCAAAGTGACAGCCTTACGGAACGTATTCACTTAAAAACCTGTCTTTTGACGCTGATCTGTGAATACATCAACCTTGTCCATCCCGACGGGGTGGCTGTGGAAGATACAGACAGCCGAATCGATCAGGTTCTGCGGTTTATCAACAGCAATTTGGAAAAACCCCTGTCTGTAACGGAGCTTGCAGAGCATTTTCACCTGCATCCTACCCATTTTATTCGATTTTTCAAAGAAAAAACCGGCCAAACCCCGGCAAATTACATCCGTATCCGTCGGTTGGAGACCGCCAAACGGTTGCTGGAATCCACAGATCTGTATGTTTCGCAGATCATGGAGAAAATCGGTTTCTGCGACGAAAGCCAGTTCTCCAAGCAGTTCAAGAAATACTACGCCCTTTCTCCCCGGAATTATCGAAAGTATTTCCGCAAAAATCTGTATGTTCACAATTAACGCAAAAGCAGGGCCTTATGCCCTGCTTTTTTCCGTCTGCTCCCCGTAACGGGAAGTCTTGCAATTTGCATATCTGCGTGGTAGAATGGATTTACGACAAAATTACGGGAAGGGGGATCTGCGTGAATCAGAAGAGAGACTACATCGGTGTATTCGATTCCGGCGTAGGCGGCATCAGTGTCCTGCGGCAACTGAAAAAAATCCTTCCCAACGAACGGTTTTTGTATTATGGAGATTCCGCGAATGCCCCCTACGGAAAGCGCCCCACCGCCCAGGTGCAGGCATTGACCCTGGTGGCAGCGGAAAAAATGATGGCCTTTGGGCTGAAAGCCCTGGTCATTGCCTGCAATACGGCAACTTCTGCGGCCATCCGGACCCTCCGGGAAAACTATCCGGATTTGATCATTGTTGGCATCGAACCGGCGCTGAAGCCTGCTGTGGATCAGTTCCCCGCCGGGCGTATCGGTGTTATGGCAACAGATGTGACATTACGGGAAGAAAAATTCAATAGTTTGCTTCGGCGTTTTGAAGCAAACGCATTCATCGAAAAGATCCCAGCGCCGGGCTTGGTGGAACTGGTAGAGTCCGGCAAGGCGGATTCGGCAGATTTCCTGTTGGAGCGGATTCTTGCACCGTACATTGGTAAACTGGATGTCCTGGTGCTGGGCTGTACCCATTATCCCCTGGCCGCAGGGGCTATCCGCCGGGTGTTGGGCCCACGAGTTGTCCTCATTGACGGAGGCGAAGGCACCGCCCGGGAGACAAAGCGCCGTTTGACAGAGGCAGGCCTGCTCTATGATGGCCCGGGGGAAATCCTGTGGCAGAACAGCGCGGAAAATGACGAGATTTTAGCTCTGTGCCAGACACTTTTAAATCAGCGTTAAAGGAGACATACCATGTACAATGAAAAATGCTATCAACTCGGCTCCAACCGTTCCTGCATTCGGGAACTGTTTGAATACGGATGCCGCCGGGCGGCGGAAGTGGGCCGAGAAAATGTATACGACTACTCCCTGGGTAACCCCTCCGTTCCTGCCCCCGATGGGGTAAATGAGGCCATCCGGGCCATCCTTTCTGATACAGATTCTGTAGCTGTCCATGGCTACACCTCCGCCGTTGGCGACATGGCCACCCGGCAGGCCATTGCCGGGGATCTGAATGAACGTTATGATGCCGGGGTCAAGCCGGAAAATATCTTCATCACCTGTGGTGCAGCCCCGGGCCTGACCGCGGTTTTCCGTGCACTGGCTATAGAAAATGCGGAAATTCTTGCCGTTGCACCTTTCTTTCCCGAGTATCGCCCCTTTGCAGAGGGCGCCGGGCTGAAATTTAAGGTCGTGCCTGCGGATGTGCCCGCTTTTCAAATCAAACTGGATGAACTGGAAAAGATGCTGACTGCAAATACCTGCGCCATCATCCTCAATTCTCCCAACAATCCCTCCGGCGTGGTCTACACCCGGGAAACTTTGGAAAACCTGGCCGCATTGCTCCAACGCAAGAGTGCAGAATTCGGCCATCCCGTCTATCTGGTAGCGGACGAACCCTACCGGGAACTGACCTATGGCGGTGTGGAAGTGCCTTTCCTGCCCACCATCTATCCCAACACCATCGTCTGCAATTCCTATTCCAAGACTCTGTCCCTGCCCGGTGAACGGATCGGCTACATTTATGTGCCGGAGAGCGCCACCGACAGCAAGGCTCTCTATGCCGCCATCGCCGGAAGCGCTCGGGTGGCAGGCCATGTTTGCGCCCCCAGTTTGTTGCAGAAAGTCATCGCCCGGTGCGCCGGTCTTCGCCCGGATCTGGATGCCTATGACCGCAACCGCAGAATGCTCTACGATGCGCTGACTTCCTACGGCTACGAAATGGCCAAGCCCGACGGGGCATTCTATCTGTTCATCAAGGCACCCGGCGGAGATTCTGAGGCATTCTCCCAAAAAGCCAAAGAAAAGGACCTGTTGGTAGTGCCGGGCACGGACTTCGGATGTAAGGAATACTTCCGCATCTGCTACTGCGTCAAACCGGAGATGATTGAAAAAAGTTTGCCTGTTTTCAAGGCACTGATCGAAGAATAAACGATACCCCCGGTCTTCGACCGGGGGTTTGCTTTATTTTCTTCCAAAGATTTTTTCCCAAAACAGCTTGCGCTGGCGCTCGTCCAAAATCCGTACCACCTGGCGCAGATGATCATTCCACTGCCGGGCGGTCAGGTCCTGCTTTCCGCCCACCTGCAAATAGGGACACACAGGCATTTCCCGATTGCCGAATTGCCGGGCAAATGCCCCATCCACACCCAGGGCCATGGCATCCGGAGCCATGGTAAAATAGTAATCCGGATTGTTTTCCAAAATTCTTGCCAATTCCGCCGGTGTGACGGTGCACAGATACCGGCGCAGGCCCAATATTTCGCTCCGGGCCTGCAGGCCTGCTTCGGTCCGTCGGCCGCCATGTGTGGCTGCGATGCCGGCCAAGGCTTGGCTGAAGATCACGAAGATGGCCACAGCCCACTCATTGCTCCAACTGCCCAGCAGAAGCCACAATCCGCAACTTCCCAGGCCGATGAGCAGATCCAGCCGATGGCGCAGACGAACGCCCCGGGCACCCTCCTGGATCAACCAGGAAAGCGCCGCCCCAAGAGGCACCAACAGGATCGCCAAAAGTACCTGCCACAGAGTATCCGTCGCAAAAGCTACCGCCAGGGAATATCCGGCAACTGCACCGATGCCGGCGGCAATTCCGCGAAAAATCATGGGATTTCCGGAACTTTTTTTGAAATAATGACGGAAGCCGGGAATGGTCTTTCCGGCCTTGCGGCCCAAACGGGCAAAATGCTCGCTGCTGCCGTCTACGCGGCTGCGCTTGCCGAATAAAGTCTTGAATGTGCGCACCTCAAATTCACTGCGCTCGTTGCCCATATCCATGATCTTGTGGAGAATCACCCGGCCATTGCGTCCCAATTCCATGGTCAAATAACCCATCCGGGCCCAGGAAAGCACCATCATGGGAAAATCCACACCCAGTCCGCTCAGACAGCCGCCCAATTCGCCGGCAGTAATGCCGTCGGGGGCCTGCACCCGGCGCGCACGGTGGGAAAATCCACAGCGCAGAAAAATCATCCAGTAGGCCAGCGCCAAAATCAAAAGTCCATACTGAAGCAGATCATCATAACTCAGCGACCACTGCTTGGCAATGTTCTGCGGGAACATGGCTGCGGTTACAGGCATGGTCATGGTCAGGGTTTCGTGGTCTTTCAGCCCCTGTAGGAAATAGCCGGAGATCACAGGGCCATCCTGGGTATATTCCATATAGGAATCCATGGATTCCGGGTGATAGGTGCTGGTAAAGCTGGGTACCTCCTCCGGCTGACCCGGAAGGGTAATGGAAAACTCCATGCCGTCAATGGGATAGGCAAAGCCCGAAAGCAGCGGGAGGGTCAGCACCAGGCTGTTTTTTTCCTGCCGGGTCACCAGGTCGGGCAGGGAATAGTGAAGGGTCAGGGTATAGTTCCCTGCGCCGTGAACTTCATCAGACAGATCCACCCATCGCAGAGAATTGGCCCGGCTGGTTTTTGCCCGGTCGCCGTTGAGGGTGATATCCCGGGCTGTGCCGGGCAGGGGGAATTTCAGGTCGGATTCTGCACTGTCCATGTGCAATTGCAGCACCATGGAGATCTGACAGGTGCCGTCGGAAGCCAAGGTGGCGTTGCTCTGCAAGCCCGTCACCGAACCTGCGGCGCTGACCGCCGTGGTCAACAGCAAAAGGCACAAAATTGCAAGAAAACTCCGTCGCACAGCGGCACCCCCCTTAAAAAATAGTCGTAAAATCATTTTATCATGGGATATAATAAAATGCAAGTAGGCCAGCACCCACAATAGAACATGTCATTGCGAGGAGCATCGCAAGATGCGACGTGGCAATCCCCATAGATTTCCGGGATATCCGGGGGATCGCCACGCCAGTGCGCGCATTGGCGTGGCGATGACATTATATAATATTATGTAAACCTGTACTCAAAACAAAAAGGGCTGATTTCCAGCCCTTTTGTTTGTTGGCAATTAGCCCTCTGCACGCATCTGAGCGAAGCACTCGCTGCAGTACACGGGACGGTCGGACTTGGGCTCGAAGGGAACCTTTGCCTCGCCGCCGCAACGGGCGCAAGTAGCGGTGAAGAACTCACGGGGGCCACGAGCAGCGTTCTTGCGAGCATCACGGCAGGTCTTGCAGCGCTGGGGCTCGTTCTGGAAGCCGCGCTCTGCGTAGAATTCCTGCTCACCGGCGGTAAACACGAATTCGTTGCCGCACTCTTTGCAAACTAAAGTCTTGTCTTCGTACATTGGAAATACCTCTCTTTGGTTGATGCCCCGGATCCTTCACCATGCTGGTTGTTATGCGGAGTCATAGATTATTGTGGATACACCACAAGTTGCATTATACACAGCAAATTGGGCAAAGTCAACCATTTATTCATAATTTTTTTACAAAATTTCCTGCTGTACCCACCCGGTTTCTGTAGGATTGGTTAAGTGCAAATGGTCATACGCCAGTTGGGTAACGCACCGACCCCGGGGGGTTCGGGTGAGGAATCCCAACTGCATCAGATAGGGCTCGTACACATCTTCCAAAGTTACCGCTTCTTCGCCGATGGTGGCCGCCAAAGTCTCCAGGCCCACCGGGCCGCCGCCGTAATTGTGAATAATGGCGGTGAGCATCCGCCGGTCGATGGCATCCAGGCCCAATTCGTCTACTTCCAAACGGGACAGGGCCAGATCGGCGGCTTCTTTGGTGATCACACCGTTGCCCATGATCTGGGCAAAGTCCCGGACGCGGCGCAGGAATCGGTTGGCGATCCGGGGCGTGCCCCGGCTGCGAGATGCGATTCCCATGGCGCCCTTGGGATCGATCTCCATACCCAAAATGGTGGCGCTTCGGGTGACGATCCGGGCCAGTTCCTCGGGGGTGTACAATTCCAGTCGGAGAGATACGCCGAAACGGTCGCGCAGGGGGGCAGACAGTTGGCCTGCCCGGGTGGTTGCACCCACCAGGGTGAATTTCGGCAGGTCCAGGCGAATGGAGTTGGCGCTGGGGCCTTTGCCCACAATGATGTCAATGGCAAAGTCCTCCATGGCCGGGTACAAAATTTCCTCAACCACCCGGTTTAAGCGGTGAATTTCGTCGATAAACAGAATGTCACCGGGATTTAAGTTGGTCAGAAGCGCCGCCAGGTCGCCGGGCTTTTCAATGGCCGGACCGGAGGTGATGCGAATGTTAACGCCCATCTCGTTGGCGATGACACCGGCCAAAGTGGTTTTTCCCAAACCGGGAGGGCCATACAGAAGCGTATGATCCAGGGGTTCGTTGCGCAGCCGTGCGGCCTCAATATAAACAGACAGATTCCCTTTGGCCTTTTCCTGACCGGTGTAGTCGGAAAGTAGCTTCGGCCGCAGACCGATCTCCCCTGCGTCCTGGGGCGCAAAAGTGGGAGAAATAATGGGGCTATCCAGTTCCTGTGAAAATTCTAAACTCATCAATAATACCTCCGAGATATAAGATATAGGATATGAGATATAAGATACTTTCCTCTCGTCCATATCTTCTATCTTGTATCTTCTATCTCGTATCTTTTTATCCCTTCATCACCATGGCTCTCAATGCGTGGCGGACCAATTCCTCGGTGGACGCGTTTGCATCCGCACCTTTAAGCGCATTCTGGATCTCTGCCGGGCTGTAGCCCAATTCCTGCAGGGCGGCCCGGGCCATGGCCACATTGCCGGCTTGAGCCTGGGGCGTGGACACAGCAGGGCCGGTGGAGAAGTCCAGCTCCACATTTGAGCCTCCGATCTTATCCTTCAGCTCCAAAATGATCCGCTGGGCGATCTTCTTTCCGATGCCCTGGGCGGCGGTGAGCATCTTTTCGTCCCCGGTCATGATGGCCAGGGTCAGATTTTGCGGCCCTCCGGCGGACAATATGGCCATAGCCGCCTTGGGGCCCACGCTGTTGACGGAAGTCAGCAGTTCAAAGCACCGCTGTTCTTCCCGGCTGATGAAGCCGTAAAGGTCAAACGCATCCTCCCGGATGGATTCGGTGATGTACAGCCGGGCGCTCTGATTCAGTTTCAGTTGGGCGGCGGTATAGGCGGTGACACGGCAACCGTAACCCACGCCGCCACATTCTACGACAGCCAGGCCCGGCTCCAAAATAGTCACTTGGCCGAAAACATAGTAAAGCATTGGAGTACCTCCAAATTCATCATTGTAGGGGCGATTCACGAATCGTGCACAAGGCTTCTCCTTGAGGAGAAGCTGTCAGCCGAACAGGCTGACTGATGAGGTGTAGGTTGCGGAGCACCCGTTACATTTTTACGCCACCTGCGGTGGCTACACCTCATCCGTCAAAAATCAGAGATTTTTGCCACCTTCTCCTCAAGGAGATGGCTTTTGCGCTTGTGCCAGCAGGGACGTGCTTGACCGGGCGTGGCACAGGGCAATGGCAATAGCATCTGCTGCATCGTCGGGTTTGGGCATGGCGTTCAGTCCCAACAGCCGCTTGGTCATATCCTGCACCTGGTGCTTGGTGGCGTTGCCGTAGCCCACCACCGCCTGCTTGACCTGCATGGGCTTGTAGGAAGTGACCTCCAGGCCAGCCTGACGGATGGCAAGGAGTATCACGCCCCGGCTCTGGGCAACCCCGATGCCGGTGGTGACATTCTGACCGAAAAACAGTTCCTCAATGGCAACAGCATCCGGCTTAACTTCTGCCAAAAGCCGGCGCATATCCTCATAAATGATCTCCAAACGGGCAGAAAAATCCATACCTGCCGGGGTTGTAATCGCACCGCAGGTGACGAGTCTGCTTTGACCGCGCTGGGTGTCGATCACGCCGAAGCCGGTGATGCCGTACCCCGGATCGATTCCCAAAATCCGCATCAGATACCACCTGCGTTTGCGATCTGCCAACAGTACAGCAAAAAACCAACTGCCACAATGGCGATGCCCACCCATGCGGCCACGATCTGCCACTTGGGACGGGGGGTATATGCATCTTTTTTCAAAATTTCTTCTGCCGGGATTTCGGCTTCAATTTCGACGATTTCCTTATTTTCTTCCATTTTGTTCACCTCTTGGGGGTATTATAACACATTTGTTTAAAAATTGGTAGAGGGAATTTTATTTTGCCCATACTTGCCTCCCCCAGAGGGGGAGGTGGCCGGAATCTGCGATTCCGGCCGGAGAGGGCAACTATAAAAAACGCCCTCTCAGTCAAAAATCGTAGATTTCTGACAGCTCTCCCAAAGGGAGAGCCAAGGGTGGCTACCCTTCATTCTTCTTCTCCGCGTTCAGCGCGTCCACCACAATGGTCGGGTAGGGGTTGACGATGACGGTACGGTACGAATGGTAAATCACCATGCCCGGTTTGCCATTGGGAATTTTCTTAACTTGCCGGACAGGGGTCACATCCACGGGGATGTTCTGACCGCCAGTGGTTTCTGCGTAATGGGCGGCAAGTTGCGCCGCCTGGGTGATGGTATCGTCGGGCACGGTTTGCCCGGCGCAAGCAATGATCACATGGCTTCCGTGGACTTTCGACGCGTGAAGCCATATATCATCTTTTCGTGCGGATTTGAAGGTCAATTCTTCATTTTGCCGGTTGTTTCTGCCCACAAAAATGGGAAATCCGTCCGTAGACTCAAATCGCAAAGGAGGTAATTTGCCGGTTTTGACCCGTTTTTTGCCGGCATCGGCGCGCAAATAGCCACCGGCCTGGAGTTCCTGCTTGATCTCCTCCAAGGCCTGGTCGCTGTCCGCTCGATTGAGTTCCTCCAGGACGCTTTTCAGATACGTCAATTCGCCCTCACCCAGTTCGATCTGCCGGGTCAGTTCCTTTTCAGCGGTCTTCATCCGGGCGTAGTCCTTGTAGAACTTTGCCGCATTTTGCTGAGGAGACAGCAGGGGCGACAGGGGAATGTCGATTTCTTTCATGTCCTCGTCGTAAAAATCCTCCACACGAACCAGAGTCTGCCCCTTTGTGATCTTGTGGATGTTAGCGGTTAGGATGTCCCCCAACTGGCGCAGACGCTCCCGGTCGTAGGTGGCTTCCAGTTCTTTTGCCTGGATGGCCAGCTTCCGGGTCAGACGGGTACAGAGGTTTTGCACTGTCTTGCGCACGGACTGGCTTTTTTGCCGCATGGCGTCGTTCCGGTCACGAACGGTGTAGAACATATCCAGCAAGCCGGAGAAGGATTCTGCCCGGATACATTCACCGTACTGGCGGATGGGGCAGAAAGCAAATTGCTTGGGAACACCGTTCTGCACATAATAGTAAGGGGCAGGATTTTCTAAGTTTTCTTTGAAAAATTCCGCAATTTTTTCAGAAATAGCGGAGATGTTCTCCTTTTCCAGCCGTGCATCCACGTCGTTGCAGGCGTACAGGGCCGCCTCCCGGCAGATCAGCGGAGACAGGCCACCCAGCTCGTCCATGAGCCTTTGCGCCAATAAATCTGCGCCGGGTTCAGAAAGCAGGTTTACATAACACTTTTCTGTCAAACCCAGAGGATTTTTCTTGGTGACAGGCTCGGGATCTTGGTAGTAAAGCCCCGGCAGAGCCTGCCGCTTGGCGGACTCGTCCAATCCAATGCGCCGTAAGCAGTCAATGATCCGCCCCTCCGGGGACAAAAGATACAGATTGCAAGTCCTGCCCATCAGCTCCGCAATGAGCTTGCGTTGTACCAAATCACCCATTTCGTCCATACATTCAAAGGTAAAAATCGCGCAGCGCTCCATGGGGGGCTGAGAAATACCGATGAGCCGACCGCCGGACAGGTGCTTGCGCAGAAGCATGCAGAACATGGGCGGCTCCGGGGGATTTTCCGGATTGGCGGTGGTCAGATGGAGCCGGGGGGCGGTGGGATTCATGGCAAACAGGAGCTTGCACCGACCCTCCCGGTGGCGCAGGTGCAGAATCACCGTGTCCCGGGCCGGCTGGTGGATCTTTTCCACTCTCGGCTGGTCAAGGGTGCGCAATTCTGTCAGTACTGCGGACAAATAAAACGCATCAAAGGCCATAGTTACTCCTTTACGATGATGGCAAACAGTTCATTGAGCCGGTCTTTCCGACCGGAAAGATACAACGCGCCAAAAAGGGTCTCCAAACCCGTTGCCTTGGCGTACTCCTGTGGGGTAGCAGACTTAGGCGCGGCGTGGGAATGGGCATTTTTGCCCCGGCGAAACCAGTCTTCTTCCTCCTCCGTCAAATAGGACAGAAGTTTTTCCGCAAATTTTGCTTGTGTGGGGGCTTTGACCATGGCAACGGAATCCTTGTGCAGATTCTTTACCGTTTTATCGCCCTTACAACACAGGTAGCTTCGGCACATGAGTTCGTACACCGCATCTCCGATGTGGGCAAGGCCCAAATTGGACACAGCATTTACTTCTTTTGTATCAAAATGCAGATCGAAATAGTTTTTCACAATTTTCCTCTTTTCTTACATTTACAACAACTCACTTGCCTCCCCCAAGGGGGAGATGCCCAGTGCACACACTGGGCGGAGAGGGCGAATATATGCCCTCTCAGTCAAAAATCAAAGATTTTTGCCAGCTCTCCCAAAGGGAGAGCCAAGTGGCGTTACTCCGTCACAGGAATATTAAACGCCTCGGGGTCGAAGGTGATCACCGCGTAAATGCGCTTGCCCTCCTGTCGGGAAAGATTGCCCTCCAAATGGGCAGTAATTTCTGATTCCCGGCCGGCCATATCCCCAGGCAATGCCACATCAAAAATCAGATTGGTGTGGCTGTCGCCCCGGACCATGCGAAAGTCATGTAAGCACAGACGCTGATCCAGCACCGCCAGCAGTTCCTCACAGCAATGGCGAAGCCGGGTCAGTTCCGGGTCATCGGTGATGACCGGGTCATAGTGAATGACCAAATGGATGCCGTGATTTTTGTAACATTCCCGTTCCATGTCATCGATCAGTTCGTGGCAGGCCAAGGGGGATTCCTCTGTGGACATTTCCACATGGAGGGTAGCAAAACGCTGGCCAGGTCCGTAGTCATGAACCATCAGATCGTGATAACCCAGCACCTTGGGCTGACTGCGGACATAGTCTACGATCAGTTCCCGCAATTCGGGGCTGGCGCTTTCACCCAGTAAAGGATTGATGGTCTCCTTGGCAAGCATCGCACCGCTATACAATATAAACAGAGCAACTGCTGTGCCCATCCAGCCGTCAATGGTCGCGCCGGTAAAACGCTCGATCAAACCGGCAGCCAAAACCGCACCGGTGGCAATGGCATCGTTGCGGCTGTCCTGAGCGGTGGCCGCCAGGGCGGTGGAGTGAATGGTCTTTGCCAAGGCCCGGTTGAACAGCCAAAGCCCCAGCTTTACTGCCATAGAAAGCACCAACACTACCACAGTAAACACGCCGAAAGTCACCGGCTGGGGAGCAAAAATTTTCGCAAGGGAAGTTTCTCCCAGGTCCACGCCGATGACGATGATCAGCGCAGCCACCGCAAGACCCGATAAGTACTCAAACCGGGCATGGCCATAGGGATGGTCTGCATCGGCAGGCTTTTCTGCCAATTTGAAGCCCAACAGGGTCACGATGGCACTGGTGGCATCGGTAAGGTTGTTCATGGCGTCTGCGGTGATGGAAACCGAGCCTGCCAATGTACCCACCAGCATTTTCGCCAAAAACAGCACCAGGTTACACCCGATCCCCACTGCGCCGGAGCGTTTGCCCACTTTGGTGCGATCCTTTTCCGGATCTAAATTCTTCAAGAAACTCTTCATCAAAAACTTTGTCATAACCGCCTCCAAAAGCGAAAAAATGGGATTCTACTGCCAGTAGAGTAACCAATTCTCATGACGGGAGAGGCAATTTCCCCCGAATTCTCCGAAATAACGCGTGACAAACATGATTTTTTCCTATAAAATAGGCGCAAAGCCCATTTCTTCCATTATAGTGGATGGAATTGTGGCTGTCCAGTATTTTTTAGGAGTGTAAACCATGTCTGAATACAAAATCATTACCGACTCCGGCTGTGACCTGCCCCAAGAGATGCTCTCCCGGTTGGATGTGCGCAGCGTGCCGCTGATCGTGAATTTCAAAGGCAAGGACCGGGAAGATACCGTTGACGCCGGCATCCAAGAAATGTATGCCGGCCTGCGCGCAGGGGAAACTGCCACCACTTCCGCCGTCAACCCCGACCGCTGGATGGAAAAAATGGAGGGCGTTCTTGCCCAGGGTATGGATGTTTTGACTGTCACATTCTCTTCCGGCCTGTCCACCACGTATCAGTCTGCCGTTATTGCGGCAAACGAACTGAAAGAAAAATATCCCCACCGGAAAATTCTCGTTGTGGACGGTCTGTCCGCCTCTTTGGGTCAAGGTCTGTTGGTTTGGTACGCCTGCAAGAAAAAAGAAGCAGGTCTTTCCGTTGAAGAACTGGCCGCATGGGTGGAAGAAAACCGTCTGCACCTGTGTCACTGGTTTACTGTAGATGATCTGATGTATCTGAAGCGGGGTGGCCGGATCAGTGCCGCTACCGCTGTGGTGGGTACCATGCTGAAAATCAAGCCAGTCCTTCATATGGACGACGAGGGACATCTGATCAATATGTCCAAAGCCCGCGGCCGCAAGGCTTCCATCGAAGCCCTGGCAGAAAAGGCCGTGGAACTGGGCGAGGGTTTTGACAACAGCACCATGTTCATCTGCCACGGCGACTGCATCGAGGATGCTCAGTATCTGGCAAGCCTGGTAAAAGAAAAGTGCGGCGTCCAGGAAGTGTTCACTGGCTATACCGGCGCGGTGATCGGCTCTCACTCCGGCCCGGGCACACTGGCCCTGTTCTTCATGGGCAAACATCGATAATTTACAGAAGCGGTCTGCAGGGCAGGCCGCTTTTTCATGCCTCCCTTGTGCAAAAACTCACAAATAGTTTAATAATTACTATTGACAATCGCGTGACCATGTGATATTATCATATTGTCCCGTAAAAAGCGTTGCCCTGTCAAAGTAAGTCTGCAGCTGCGCTTGCTTTACAACATCGCATTTTTTTGGTATACTACCCATAGTATCAGAGAAGGAGGGATTCTTATGTATCTGATCGTTTGGCTTATGGCTATGCTGGTATTTCTCTTTGTGGAGGCCCAATCTGTTACCATGGTATCCCTGTGGTTTGCCGCAGGCGCATTGGCCGCGCTCATCGCAACCCTTTGCGGTGCGGAATTTTGGCTGCAAATTGTGCTGTTTTTCGGGGTTTCCATTGTCCTTTTGGCGTCCTTGCGGCCTTTGGCACGGAAGTATTTCACTCCGAAAATCACGAAGACAAATGTGGACAGCGTCATCGGCATGCAGGGTCTTGTCACTGCGCCCATCGACAACATTGTCGCCCAGGGCCAGGTGAAACTGAACGGCATGGAGTGGACTGCCCGGAGCACTTCCGGCGAGATCATACCCATGGGCACACTGGTAAAGGTGGATAAAGTGGAGGGTGTAAAGGTCTTTGTTTCCTTGGTAAATGAGAAAGCAGAGGTCTGATATGGACACTGTTTATTGGCTCTTTGCTATATTTCTCATAGGCATGGGCATCTTCCGCATCGTACGTCCTGAAGAGTTTTCTGATGACAATACCTACCACCGCTATCTCATTGATTTTAAACCCTTTAAGGATAATATCCAATTCGAACGCTTTGGCGGTATCCTTTTTATTATCCTTGGCGCAGTCCTTATTTTCGCAACATTTATAAATTAATTTGGAGGTAAATTTATGGAACTGTTCGTTATTGGCGTAATTGTGGTGGTCCTTTTGATCATCATCATTTCCAACATTGCTGTGGTTCAGCAGTCCCGGGCATATGTCATTGAGCGTTTGGGCGCATTCCAGGCTGTTTGGGGCGTAGGTCTGCACTTTAAAGTGCCTTTTATCGACCGCATTGCCCGTCGGGTAAGCCTGAAAGAGCAGGTGCTGGATTATCCGCCCCAGCCCGTTATTACAAAAGACAATGTCACCATGCAGATTGATACCGTCGTGTATTTCTCCATCACCGACCCCAAGCTGTACACCTACGGTGTGGAGCATCCCATGGCCGCTATGGAGACCCTGACCGCCACCACCCTGCGTAACATCATCGGCGACCTGGAACTGGACCAGACCCTGACCAGCCGTGACATCATCAACACCAAGATGCGTGCCATCCTGGACGAAGCCACTGACCCCTGGGGCATCAAGGTCAACCGGGTGGAACTGAAAAACATTCTGCCCCCTGCGGACATTCAGTCCTCCATGGAAAAGCAGATGAAGGCCGAACGTGACCGCCGGCAGGCAATTCTGCAGGCCGAGGGTCAGAAGAAGTCCGCTATTCTGATCGCAGAGGGCGAACGGGAATCTGCCATTTTGAAGGCCGATGCGGAAAAGCAGGCCGCCATCCTGCGTGCAGAAGCCGAACAGCAGGCCGCCATTCTGAAAGCCGACGGCGAAGCCCAGGCAATCCGGGCTGTGCAAAAGGCATTGGCGGATTCCTTGGAAATGCTGAACGAAAAATCCCCCAACGACAGCGTTCTGAGACTCAAGGCCATTGAAGCCATGCAGAAAGTTGCCGACGGAAAAGCAACCAAGATCATCATTCCCAGCGAAATGCAGGGCCTGGTGGGCCTGGCAAACGGCATCGTCGAGGGCGTAAAGGAGTAAACCATGTCCAAAGAAAAGCGTTTTGTCAAGACCTGGTCCGATGGCGCTTTCGGAAGTAACGAAATTTGGGTGGATAAGAAAACCGGTGTCAACTACCTGTTCCATGCCAGCGGCTATGCCGGAGGTATGTGCGTACTGGTAGACCGGGAAGGAAAGCCCGTCATCACTCCCGTCCCCAGAGAAGACGAAGAATAAAAGTTTCACCGCATCGGATTACCCGATGCGGTGGTTTTATTGTTGTTGTGGGTTTATTTCGTAGGGGCGGTCTGTGACCGCCCGCGGGCGAACGCAGTTCGCCCCTACATTAAATCAACGAGATAATCGCAAAATACCCCAGTACTACAATACCGAGAATAATGCGGTAGATGCCGAAAACGCTGAAAGAGTGCTTGCGGACGTATTCCATCAGACCCTTGATTACCAGCAGACTCACCACAAAAGAAACCACGCAACCGACAATCAGCACCGCCATTTCCGTGCCGTTGGGAGTAGCGCCCTCCTGCAGGTATTTCAGCAGTTTCAGTGCGCTGGCGCCCAGCATGGTGGGGATGGCCATGAAGAAACTGAACTCCGCACCGGCAGGCCGGGCAACACCCAAAATGATGGCACCCAGGATGGTGGAACCGGAACGGGAAGTGCCGGGGATCAGGCTCAGACATTGGAATGCACCCATCAAAAGGGCGGTGCGATAGTCAATGTCGTAAACATTTTGAATGCGGAAATTCCGTTTGGCATTCCATTTTTCCACAAACAAAAAGGCAATGCCGTAGACGATGAGCATGATGGCCACTACAATATAATTATACAGGTGCTCGTCCATCCAGTCGTCCAGCAAAAGTCCCACCACAGCAGAGGGTACAACCGCCACCACCACTTTGAACCACAGACTCCAGGTATCCTTTTTCTGTACCTCATTTTTCGAAGGAGCAAAGGGGTTGAGTTTATGGAAGAACAGCACGATGACAGCCAAAATCGCACCCAACTGGATGACCACCTGGAACATTTCGTAAAATTCTTCGCTGACATTCAGATGGATAAAGGTATCCAGCAGGATCAAATGGCCGGTGGAGGAAACGGGAAGCCATTCGGTGATGCCCTCCACGATACCAAAAAAGATGGCCTTGAGAATTTCTAACATAAAGTTGCTCCTTTCAGTTATAGTGCCGATGCCCTTACCTCGCATGTCATTGCGAGCCAGTGCGCACACTGGCGTGGCAATCCGTACTCTTAAAACTGGCTTTATAGGATTTGTTGATATAGATCCTGCCAGTTTGGATTTTTCTTTTCGACAAGTTTATTTTTTCTTGCTCTATTCCAGCCCTTAATCTGCTTTTCACGCTCAATAGCTGCACGGACATCACAAGTTTCCTCAAAATAAACCAATCGATGCACATGGTACTGTGCTGTAAAACTTTTGGGATCTGCTTCTTGTCTATGTTCATATACCCGGCGAATCAAATCCTTTGTTACCCCGGTGTAAAGAACTGTGTTGGTATTATTGGCGAGGATATAGACATAGTAGGTCACGGTAGATTCCTCCGGGGAAACGGATTGCCACACCAGTGACATCGGTCACTGGTTCGCAATGACATACAAGGTTGGACACCCTTCTATCATACCCCCAAACCGGGCGTAATGCAAGAAAAAATTGGCTGTTCACATTTTCGGGTGAAACTCTTTAAAAAAAGTTCACGAAAGGGCGCAAAACTGTGCTATAATATGGTAAAAAGCAAATTTGTGTCATTCTCGTCATCGCGAGGCACAACGTGCCGTGGCGATCCCGTTTTGTTTTGAACGCCTGCAGGGATTGCCACGGGCCTGTCGGCCCTCGCAATGACATAAAATGGAGGTATTCTCATGGCAACGACTGTTTTGATCGTGGAAGATGACCGCAACATCGCGGAACTTCTGCAAATGTACCTGGAAAAAGAGGGCTACGCCGTCACCATGGCCTATGACGGCGGACAGGGCCTTGCCAAATTCCGGGCCATCAAGCCCGACATGGTGCTTTTGGATGTGATGATGCCCGTCATGGACGGCTGGGAAGTTTGCAAGGCCATCCGGGCAGAATCTCAGACGCCCATCATCATGCTCACCGCCAAAAGCGAAACATCCGACAAAGTCCAGGGCTCGCGCACCGGTGCGGTTGACTACATCACCAAGCCCTTTGAAATGCGGGAAGTGTTGGCACGGGTGGGGGCGGTTTTGCGTCGCACAAACGGCAGTTCCGGCGATAAAAAGGCCCGTCGGCTGGTGTTTGACAAACTTATCATCGACATGGACGCCTTCGAACTGACTGTGGACGGAAAAAAAGTGGATACGCCTCCCAAGGAGATGGAACTGCTGTACTACCTGGCATCTTCTCCCAATCGGGTCTACACCCGTAATCAACTGCTGGACGAAGTTTGGGGCTTCGACTACTTCGGCGACAGCCGGACGGTGGATGTCCACGTAAAACGTCTTCGCGAGAAATTGGAAGATGTTTCTCCGGCCTGGAGTCTGAAGACCGTTTGGGGCGTGGGCTACAAATTTGAGGCAAGCAACCAATGAAAAGCACATTCAGCCGGCTGTTTTTTACCTTGTCCCTGATCCTGCTGGCAGCCATGGTGCTGGTCAGCGGTTCTTTCCAGTGGCTTTCCAGCCGGCATTTTACCAATCAGACTATCACGTCTTTGGAAAACGACGCCAAGGTGATCGCATCCCTGTATCAGGCCAGTTATGGGGATAAGGGAATTTCCCAACAGGATTTTTATATGGCGCTGACCGTTGCTGTTTCCGTATCCGGGGCAGATGCGGTCATCTGTGATGCCCAGGGAAATCTTCTCATGTGCGCCGACGCCCCCATGGGCTGTGAGCACGTGGGACTGCGCCTGTCTTCCAAATATCGGGACCGGGTGTTCGCCCAGGGCATTTGCACCGACACCGGTATCATCGGCGGATTGTATGAGGAAAACCGCTACATGGCTTCGGTTGCCGTAACCGATCCCCGGACCGGCGCACCCCGGGCCATCGTGATGGTGTCTTCCCCGGTGGGCAACACCTTGACCAACATCCGCAGAATTTCCGAGACATTTTTGCTGGTCACCGTTTTGGTGGTTGCCATGGCTGTGGTGATCATGACCTTTTTTGTCCGCCGGCAGTCCAATCCCCTGCGGGATATGGCGAAAGCGGCCAAGGCATTCGGCCACGGAGATTTTAACGCCCGGGTCACCACCTCGGGACACAATCCCCAAGAGGTGGAAGAACTGGCTTTGGCATTCAACAACATGGCAACATCCCTGGAAAAGGGCGAAAATCAGCGAAAAGAGTTCGTGGCTAACGTTTCCCACGAATTAAAGACCCCCATGACCACCATTTCCGGCTATGTGGACGGCATTTTGGACGGCACGATTCCTCCGGAAAAGGGCCGACAGTACCTGGAACTGGTTTCCCAGGAAACCAAACGGCTGAGCCGGCTGGTACGCAGTATGTTGGACATTTCCCGGCTTCAGGACCAGGGTGGCGTCCCGGAAGAACAGCGCAGCCGCTTTGATCTGACGGAACTAGCCGGGCAGGTGCTGATCTCCTTTGAGCAGAAGATCAACGAGAAACACATCGATGTTCAGGTGGAAATGCCGGAACATTCCGTCTTTACCCGGGCAAGCCAGGATGCCATCAACCAGGTGCTCTACAATTTGGTGGACAACGGCGTAAAATTCTGTCCCCAGGGGGGCACTTTGGACGTGGCTGTCCGGGAGGGTGGCAACAAGGTCTATGTAACCGTTTCCAACGACGGGGAAAGCATCCCGGCAGAGGAACTTCCCTTTGTTTTTGAACGATTCCACAAGATCGACAAGAGCCGATCCCAAAATCGGGACAGTTGGGGACTGGGTCTTTATATCGTCAAGACCATTCTCGATTCCCACGGGGAAAATATCTCCGTCACCAGCAATAAGGGCAAAACAGCGTTTACTTTCACACTCCCTCTGGTGCGCTAAAAATTTTCTCTTGCCTCTCCTTTTGGGAGAGGTGTCCCAGTTCGCAAACTGGGGCGGAGAGGGCAAATACAATAATTCCCGTAGTTGCCCTCTCAGTCACGCCTGACGGCGTGCCAGCTCTCCCAAAGGGAGAGCCAAGTTTCTTCTTGTAATGAAGCAAATTGAGGTTTTTTATGGACGAACGCAATTATGGACATTCCTACGAAAACGGCTCTACACAGCCCCCGAAAAACCGGGGTGGTGTGATTGCCGTAGTGCTTTGCACAGTCATTTTTCTATGCGGTATTTTGTCCGCTTTGGGCATATGGGACAAAGCCAATAGCAACAATAACCCCCAAACCGGGGATGTGAATTTTTCCGGGGAGGGCAATCCCGGCACAGTTTCTTCCGTTCCGGATTCTCAAGGCTCTGCTGAAGCGCCTTCACCCGATTCGCAGATCCAGGTGGAACTTGCTCCCGTCCCAGGCCAGGTTGATAACGTTCCCCAAACCGGTGGTTTGGGCCTGCAGGAAATTTACGACAAAAACATCCCCTCTGTGGTATCCATTATCTGTTCCTTGTCCGGCGGCAGTAGCAGTGGCACCGGGGTGGTGCTGTCGGAAAATGGGTATCTGGTCACCAATGCCCATGTGGTATCCGGCGCACAGACCATTCAGGTGCTCTTGACCGACGGACGGACTTTTCCTGCCCATTTGGTAGGCGCGGACAATCTTTCCGACCTTGCGGTGCTGTATATTTCCGCCAGCGATCTGGTAAGCGCGGAATTTGGAGATTCTGCCCAGATTCGGGTGGGTGACGCAGTGGTAGCCATCGGAGATCCCCTGGGTGTGGCGTTCCGGGGCACCATGACCGACGGCATCGTATCCGCCATCAACCGGGATGTGGAATCAAACGGACGAACCATGACCCTGATCCAGACCAATGCGGCCCTCAATTCCGGCAATTCCGGCGGTCCGCTGATCAACTGTTTCGGCCAGGTCATCGGCATCAACACCATGAAGATCGGCACGTTTGCCGATGATGCCGGCGTGGAGGGTTTGGGATTTGCCATTCCCTCTTCCTACGTGAAGGAAATCGTGGATCAGTTGATCCGCCAGGGCTATGTGTCCGGCCGGCCCAGCCTGGGACTGACGGGTGAGTGGGTTTCTTCTTTCACACAGCAGTTCCGCCGGATCCCTGCAGGGCTGTATATCACCCAAAACCCGGATAATTCCCAGATCCGGGCAAAGGATATTATTATGTATGTAGATAACGTCCGGGTCACCAACCAGGACGAACTGAATGCTGTACTGTATTCCCACCAGGCAGGGGATCCTGTCACTTTGGTGCTCTACCGGGATGGCAGGCAATACAGCGTGGACATCACTTTGGCAGAAGACAGAAAGTAGGTGTGTTATGGAACCGATCTATGTAAAAGAATTTGAGGTTTCCCCCGTGGCGGTGGATCAGTTTGGCCGGTTGAAGGCCAGCAGACTGCTGGCCTTTTTGCAGGAGGTGGCCGGAGATCACAGCGCCATTTTGGGCACGGATCAGAATGCCCTTATGGATAAAAATCTCTTTTGGGCGGTGATCCGCCACCGGGTGCAGATCACCCGTCTTCCGGAAAGCGGAGAAAAACTGCGGATCGAGACCTGGCCCATGCCCACAACGCGCACGGCCTATCCCCGTTCCACCATCGCTTACGACGAGCAGGGCAACGAATGTTTCCGCTCCATCAGCCTGTGGATCTTGATGGATGCACGGACCCGGGCCATGGTTTTGCCCGGCAAAAGCGGTGTACAGGTCAGCGGACTGCTTCGGGGTTGTGAATTGCAGACCCCCAGTTCCATGCTCCCCAAGGAAATGGGGGAGATGGAGGAACGGATCGTACGCTATACCGATCTGGACATCAACGGCCACATGAACAACTGCCGGTATCTGGACTGGGTGGAAGATCTGCTTCCCAGCGCGTTCCATGCCCACCACGAGATCCGGGAGTTTACCCTGTGCTACATGTCCGAGGTCCGGGAAAAAGAGCCCGTAACGCTTCATTGGGAACTGGGCCAAGGCCCGGTGCTGACGGTGGAAGCAGTGCGAAAAGACGGTATGGATTCCATGACCCACGGACGGGTGTTTTCCGCCCGACTGGAATTTGCAAATGTTGTTCTGTAAACCAATTTGCCGTTTTTCAGAGTTGCTGGCTCACGTGTGCAAAATCCCTGTCCCATCCCTGCAAGACCTTTGTTTTGCAGGGATTTCCACGTTTCTGCTGTGGAAAAACCTGTGGATAGTGTGGAAAACTCCCTCGGTTGGTTGCACAGCTTCGTGCCACTTTTTATACATTTATGTCAACTGCAAATTACGCCCCAAGAACCTCGTTCCTCATATGTCATCGCGAGGCCTTTAGGCCGTGGCGATCTCCCGGTACGATGTTTGATATTGCTATGCTTATCGATGGATGCTACCAGGAGATTGCCACGTCGCTTACGCTCCTCGCAATGACACGGATGTGGAATGGCATAAAAATTTAAAAAAGGGGCAGACAAGCGACAAAAAGTGTGCTATACTATATAAGTGAAAAATTAACTTGAAAGTTTCCTGTCATCGCGAGCCAGTGAACACACTGGCGTGGCGATCCCCATGATCTTCAAATATCCGGGAGATTGCCGCGGCACTTCGCGCCTCGCAATGACGCGTGTAAGGAGGTACTTCCTTTGAAATATTGGCGCGGATATATTGTCGCGGCGGCGCTGGCTCTGCTTACCTGGGGTCTGACGCAATTTGCCGCCGCTCACGGGGCATTGGTGGACATGGTCTATCCCTACGCTTCCCGTCTGATCCAGGATTTTTTGGCGGAATGGACCGCGGGCACTGCCGCTTGCCTGTGGCAGGTATTGGCTATTTTGCTGGTGGTGCTGTTTTTGGCATCCGTTGTTGCCATGATCCTGTTGAAATGGAACTTAGTGCAATGGCTGGGCTGGGTGCTTTCCGGCGTGGTGTTGCTGTGGACTTTGCACACCGGCATGTACGGTCTGAACCAGTACAGCAGTCCTTTGGCCAACGATATTCGGCTGAATATGGTGGTCATCGGTGACAGCGCAACACCCCTGATCAACGCCACCACCTATTTCCGGGACAAGGCCAACGAATTGGCGGACAAAGTACAGCGGGACGAAAACGGCGATCTGATCTGCCCCACGTTCCAGGAATCTGCCGCCCAAGCCGCTGACGGCTTCGACTATTTGGTTTATGTGAAAAATTACCCTGTTTTTGCAGGTGTCACCACCCCAGTCAAAGAACTGGGCTGGGCGGATATGTACACTTCCATGGGCATTGCCGGCGTGACCATGCCCTTTACCGGTGAGGCGGCAGTCAATCCCAACACCCCGGCTGTGACCCTGCCTTTCACCATCTGCCATGAAATGGCCCACCGGATGTGCATTGCCCCGGAACGGGATGCAAATTTGGCGGCATTTTTGGCCACCACCGCAAATTCCGACCTTTTGTATCAGTATTCCGGCTATTTTATGGCATTCCGTTACTGCTACAATTCTCTGGCTTCCATCTCCACTTCCACCGCCGCCAATGCGGCCAATCAGCTGTATACCGGCATCAATGACAATATGCGCCGGGATCTGGAGAATTACTGGGCCTACTGCGATGCCAACATCGATGGCGATGCGTCCGATTTTGCCAATTCTGTCAACGACACCTACATCCAGGCCAGTGGGGACGAAAGCGGTGTCAAGTCCTACGGAGAAGTGACGGATCTGCTCCTGAGTTGGTACTGGCAGGAAATTTACCTGCCGGCCCATGTTGAGGACGAGGAAGAAGACACATTTGACCCCTTTGACAAGGACTATGTCTTCGGCGAAGGACTGGAAACGGGTGATCCCGATGCTTGATGTAATGCGTGATACCCTAGCCGCAGGTCTGCCGGACTTGGGTTTGAACCTGGACGATCGCGTACAGGAGAAGCTCTGCGCCTTTGCCAGGGCCATGGTCAAACAAAATGAAGTGATGAATCTGACGGGCATCACCGAGGATGAGCAGGTTTCGAAACTGCATCTGCTGGACAGTCTGACCGTGGCCTCCTGTGTGGATTTAAAAGGAAAGAAGCTCATTGACGTGGGTTGCGGCGCTGGATTTCCCGGTGTGCCCCTGGCCATCGCCTGCCCGGATACAAAAGTGACCCTTTTAGACAGCCTGGGCAAGCGGATGAAGTGGCTGGAAGAGGTTTTGCCCTCTTTGGATATTTCTGCCGAATGCATCACCGCCCGGGCGGAAGAAGCGGTGGCGGACCGTCGGGAGCGTTACGATGTGGCCACATCCCGGGCCGTTGCCCGGCTGAATATCCTGCTGGAGCTGACCGCACCTTATGTAAAAGTGGGCGGTTACGTAGTGGCGCTGAAGGGCTCTGCCGCAAAAGAGGAGCTGGCAGAGGCCAAAAACGCCATCAAAAAACTGGGGCTTTCTCTGGTGGAAGTCCGGGAATTTACCTTTGACGGAGCATCCCATGGGGTCATCGTGCTGAAAAAAGTTGCACCTACACCGGCCGCCTATCCCCGCAGATTTGCAAAAATCAAACAGAATCCGTTGTAGAATTACTGTCATTGCGAGGGCCAAAAGGCCCGTGGCAATCCCTCGGACATTTCGGAACCTTATGGGGATTGCCACACCAGTGTGCGCACTGGTTCGCAATGACATTCTTTTTTTGTGGTGTTTTTCTTTAAAAAATCAAATAAAACCCAAAAAAGAGGTTGACCTTCTTGCATTTTTCGGCTATAATACCCTAGCATGACCAATTATGGTCTTTGAAAATGTGTTGCTGCGGTCACAAAGACTGTCGAGCATAATCGTGATTGATTAGGAGGTGTATCTTCATGAAGCGTACCTATCAGCCCAGCCGCCGTCACCGTTCCAAGGTCCACGGTTTCCGTCAGAGAATGGCTACTTCCAACGGCCGTAAGGTTCTGGCCCGCCGCCGTGCAAAGGGCCGCAAGGTTCTGTCCGCCTGAAGAGGGTGTTGACGAGCAGGATATCGCTCTATGCGAAACGGGAGCTATAAGCGGGGCGAGGAATTATTCGCCCCGCTTCCCCTTTATTTGCAGAAATCTCCTTGCCTCTCCCTGTGGGAGAGGTGTCAAAAATCTCTGATTTTTGACGGAGAGGGCAAAATTAGAAAGTGTCTGTAATCGCCCTCTCAGTCACGCCTTTCGGCGTGCCAGCTCTCCCAGAGGGAGAGCCAAGAGACTTTTCTTGAAATAAAGGTTTTCTAACTGAGGATTTTTATGAAATATTCGTGTGCCTTAAAACTCAATCATATTTTCCGCCGGCTGTATCACACCAGCGCGATGGCCAACAGTTTTCTTGTGCTCTACGCCCGTCCCAACAAGTTGGACATCAACCGTGTGGGCATCACTGTAAGCAAAAAACTGGGCCATGCGGTGGTCCGCAATAGGGTCCGCCGCCGTCTGCGGGAAGTTTATCGGCTGAACGAAGAGCAGTTCCGGCATGGCTGGGATATCGTTGTGGTAGCCCGGAGCCGCTGTATTACTGCGGATTTTCAGAGTATCACGAAGGCTTATCTAACCTTGGCCGCCAAGGCGGGCATTTTGAAGGAAGATGCCCTATGAAACGAATTTTTCTTGCCCTGATCCGGTTTTATCAGCGGCATATCTCCCCTAACACGCCCCCAAGTTGCCGTTTTCGTCCTACCTGCTCGGCGTATGCCTTGGAAGCCATTGAAAAATACGGGGCACTGAAGGGCGGCCTCCTGGCATTGCGCCGGCTGCTGCGCTGCAATCCTTTTTATAAAGGCGATTTTTATGACCCCGTGCCTTGAACGCATAAGGAGTAATTGTAATGGAAATTATCACCGTTCCCTTTGGGTGGCTTTTGAACTTTCTGTACCAACTTACCGGCAGCTACGGTCTTTCTCTGATTCTGTTTGCCGTTCTGGTGCAGGTCGTCCTGTTGCCCATCACCGCAAAGTCCAAAAAAAGCATGATGAAAATGAACCGGTTACAACCCCGGATCAATGCCATCAAGGAAAAATACGCAAACGATCAGCAGAAGCAGCAGGAAGCCATGCAGCAGCTGCAAAAAGAAGAAGGCGCAACCATGGGCTGCGGCGGCTGCCTGTGGAGCTTTGTGCCCCTGCTGATTCTGATTCCCCTTTACACCATCATCCGTGAGCCCCTGACCAATATGCTGGGCGCCAGCGATGAAATCCGCGATGCCATCGCGAACCTCCTGGGTGCCAACACCAAGGACGGTTACTGGCAGATCGGTGCCGCACAGGCGATTTTTGACGATCCCAGCCGTTTTGCCAATATTCCCGGCATTACGGAGCAGACCCTGGCCGGCATCGACTTCAACTTCCTTGGCATCAAGACGGGTGCCATTCCTCAGATCAACATTTTTAACAACACCGTTTGGGCCTGGGACTGGGCACACATCGGTGCTGTGCTGGTTCCTCTGATCTCTGCCGGCAGCCAGGTCCTGCAGACCCAGATCTCCCGGAAAATGAGTGATTCTTTGGTCACCAATGAAAAGGGTATCCAGGACAAGGAAGAGGCTGCAAAATCTCAGGCCGCACAGACCTCCAAGGTCATGATGTGGATGATGCCCATTATGAGCCTGTTTATCGGCTTCTCTGTGCCCGTGGCACTGAGCCTTTACTGGTTTGTCGGCGGCGTAGTCCGTACTGCCGAAGATGTTTTCCTGACCAAGAAGTATCGCAAGATCTACGATGCTGAAGATGCAGAGCGTCTGAAGAAGGCGATGGAGCTGGAAGCCATTGAAGCCGAGAAGGAGCGCAGCCGCGCCGAAAAGCGGGCTGCAAATCCCGACGGCATCACCGAAAACACCAGCAAGAAAAAACTGCAGAAAAAGCAACAGCAGGCGGAAGAGGCCGCAAGGGCAGCCGCCAAGCGCGAATATGACGCCAAGAAGGGCATCGTGGAGGATGAGCCGGAAGAAAAGAGAACTTTGTCCGGCATCGCTGACCGCCCCTACTGCAAGGGCCGCGCCTACGATCCCAACCGCTACAAAAATACGGAGGAATAAATATGGAAAAGACTTTGGTTGCCACCGGCAAAACCATCGATCTGGCCATCGAAGCCGCTTTGACCCAACTGGGCATGGATCGGGACAGTGTTTCCGTCCAGGTCCTGGCTCAGGCAAAGTCCGGCTTCCTGGGCATCGGCGCCCAGCCGGCCAAGGTTCAGATCACCTACGAAGCACCCGATCCCGCCCCCCGCGCCGCCCTGTCTTCCGCTTCCCGGAGTAAGCCCAAGGCCGCTGCCGTGAAGAAGCCCGAAGCACCTAAGGCCGAACCCAAGCCCGTTGCCCCCAAACAGGAAAATAAACCCGCCGCGCCCAAGACCGCGCGCAAGCCGGAGCCCAAAAAGGAAGCCCCCAAAGCTCCCAAGGAGCCCAAGGTTTATGCTCCCGCCGAGCCCGGCTCTGTGGAAGAGAAGATCGAGACCTTCCTGAAGGGTCTTCTGGAGCACATGGGCTCCAAAGCCGTGCCCCACGCCGTCAAGGGCGAGGGCAATACATACAATGTGGAGTTGGTTGGCGAAGATCTGGGTTATCTCATCGGCCGCCGGGGCGATACCCTGGATGCGCTGCAGCATCTTTCCAACTACACCATCAACCGGGGTGTGGATGGCCACATCCGCATCAATGTGGATGCTGAGGACTACCGCGCCAAGCGGGAGGACAGCCTGACCCGCTATGCCCGGAAGAAGGCACAGCAGGTGCTGAAAGCCCGTCGCCGCACCACGCTGGAGCCCATGAACGCTTACGAGCGCCATGTGATCCACGCTGCTCTGCAAGATATGGACAACATCACGACCCACTCCACCGGCACAGAACCCAACCGCCGGGTGGTTATCGAATACGTCCGCTGAATCATCACCCTCCCCCACGCACGTCATCGCGAGGCACGAAGTGCCGTGGCGATCCCCATAGGTTTCCGAAATCTGTGGGAGATTGCCACACCAGTGTGCGCACTGGCTCGCAATGACGCTGTAACGGGGAGGGTTTTTTATGCCTCCATACCCCTTGCCTCCCCCGAAGGGAGAGGCAAGGGGTATTCAGTATCTGTAAAAACAGCAAATTTACAGAACAAAAATGTAAGGAAAAACTTAGAAAATCAGTAGACATTTTTAGGGTTTTATGTTACACTGTATGTGGTGAAGATTGGACTTTATCCGTCTTTCAACAACATAATTTCAGCGGCTTTGACCGCACATAATTCAGGAGGAAAATAAAATGGCATTGTCTCTCGAAAAATACGGCATTACCGGTGCCAAAGAAGTCATCTGCAACCCCTCTTACGAGGAACTGTTCCAGGCTGAAATGGATCCCACTCTGGAAGGTTTTGAGAAGGGTCAGCTGACCGAATTGGGCGCTGTGAATGTTATGACCGGTATCTACACCGGCCGTTCCCCCAAAGATAAGTTCATCGTTATGGACGAAAACTCCAAGGACACCGTGTGGTGGACCTCCAAGGAGTTCGCCAACGACAACAAGCCCGCTTCCCAGGAAGCTTGGGCCGCTTGTAAGGAACTGGCGATCAAGGAGCTGTCGGGCAAGAAGCTGTACGTCATGGACGTCTTCTGCGGCACCAACCCCGACTCCCGTATGGCCATCCGCTTCATCATGGAAGTGGCATGGCAGGCTCACTTCGTTAAGAACATGTTTATCGCCCCCACTGCTGAGGAGCTGGCTAACTTCGAGCCCGACTTCGTTGTTTACAACGCTTCCAAGGCTAAGGTGGAGAACTACAAGGAACTGGGCCTGAACTCTGAGACCGCAGTTCTGTTTAACATCACTTCCCGTGAGCAGGTCATTCTGAACACCTGGTACGGCGGCGAGATGAAGAAGGGTATGTTCTCCATGATGAACTACTACCTGCCTCTGAACGGCATGGCTTCCATGCACTGCTCCGCCAACACCGACATGAACGGCGAGAATACCGCTCTGTTCTTCGGTCTGTCCGGTACCGGCAAGACCACCCTGTCCACCG
>JAZOLS010000051.1:0-18065 GCA_045653245.1 Faecousia sp. | reverse complement strand
TTCGTCCATCTGCTGCAACTGTTCAACCGCGATGCCGAAAGAAACGCCATATTCCTGCTCGTAACTGGCGTAGATAGCATCCAGTTCCTTGGTTTGGGAATCGATATCCACGACATAAGCCAGTCCTGCCATCAAGCCGGTAGCCATCGTCATCAGCAGGATGATATCCAACAGCCAGGCGGATGCCCGCTTTAACAGGCTGGCTCTTTGAAAATCATATGTCATAGTTTGTTCCTCCTGGGATATGTGTCGCACACATTTTTTCAGTATTTTATATTATAGCATAACTTTCAACAAAAATCCACAATAAATTGAAGAACTTTCCATGTATTTTATAAATTTTGCACGTGTTCTTCCAGGGCTGTCACAAGTTTCTGTGGCACCGCCAAACTCCCCTGGCCGGTTCCCATCTGAATATGCGGTTTGTTGCCGCCGTGGTAATCACTGCCGCCGCTGTGCAGAATTCCAAAATCGTCAGCCACTTTTTGAGCCGTAACGGTGGTTGCTTCGTCATAAGTAGAATACAGGGTCTCCATACCGTCCAGGCCGCAAGGTACGGCTTCGGTCAAAAATTCCCGCAGTTCTGTTTCGTTCAGATTCAAAAACGGATGGGCCAAAACCGCCACCGCCCCAAGGGATTTGATGAAACGGATGGTTTCAAAGGGGCTGGGCCGGGTGGGGGGAATATAGTAACCGCATTGTGGGCTAAGCAGTTTCTTGAATGCATCCTGAATAGACTCCGTATAGCCCAGTCTGGTCAATTCCGCTGCAATCAACGCCCGGTTTACCTGGCCTTTGGGTGTGCTGTTTTTGATGCTTTGGTAGTCAACCGCATAACCTGCGGCATTGAGTTTTTCCACCAGATCCACATTGCTTTTTTCCTTGCGGAAGCGGTAATCTTCTAACAAATCCGTGATTGTAGGAAAATGCTTTGGTTTCAAAAACAGGCCCAAAATATGCAGTTCTGTGCCATTATAATCCGTAGAAAACTCCGTTCCGGCGATAGTACGGACGGAACAGCTCTCCCCGGCCTTTAAAAATTCCGGCAGACCTGCCACCGTATTATGATCTGTCAGTGCAATAGCACCAAGCCCTTTTCCTTCTGCCAGCGCCACCAATGCAGTGGGGGTATCTGTACCATCAGAAAAAGTGGAATGGGTATGCAGATCGCAAAAAAGAGACATAGAAATACTCCTTATCTTTACTTGTGTGAGTCTCTTGCCTCTCCCTCTGAGAGAGGCAAGACTTCCGTGTCCACAATGACATACTGCAGGCATTGTTCTTGCCTTTATTTTAGATGGTATCCTATCGGCTGTCAAGTCTGGGCAGCCGGGAATATTTTCCCCGGAAAAGTGGAAAATTTTTCTTGACAAGTGTATATTTCTATGGTAAACTCTCTTCAGTTAGCGTATGCTAACTGAAATGCTCAGCGAAAGGAACATAACTATGGCTATGTACACATTGCGAGACGCAAAAGTGGGTCAGACCGTCACTGTGGTAAAACTCCACGGTGAAGGCGCAGTCAAGCGTCGCATCATGGATATGGGCATCACCAAGGGTACCGATATCTACATTCGAAAAGTTGCACCTTTGGGCGATCCTATCGAGATCACTGTCCGCGGTTACGAACTTTCTCTGCGAAAGATCGACGGTGAGATGGTGGAAGTCCGTTAAAATTTTTAACCAAGGGTTAGCAGAAGCTAACAGGAATACGAGGTATCTATATGTCTATAAAAATTGCATTGGCAGGTAATCCCAACTGTGGCAAGACCACCCTGTTCAATATTCTTACAGGCTCCAATCAGTACGTAGGCAACTGGCCCGGCGTGACTGTAGAGAAAAAAGAAGGAAAACTGAAGCATCACGACAATGTAACCATCGTGGACCTGCCCGGCATTTACTCCCTCTCCCCTTATACTTTGGAAGAGGTCGTAGCCCGGAATTTCCTGGTGGGCGAGCGCCCCGATGCCATTTTGAATATTGTGGACGGCACCAATTTGGAACGCAACTTGTATCTGACCACGCAGATGCTGGAATTGGGCATTCCAGTGGTGGTTGCCATCAACATGATCGACATTGTCCGCAAAAACGGGGATCTGATCAATCTACCCGGCCTATCCAAGGGCCTGGGCGTACCCGTGTTGGAAATCTCCGCTTTGAAAGGTGACAATGTCCTGGCCGCCGCTGAGGCCGCCATTTTGGCCGCCCAGCACAACAAGGCCATGCCCCATCATATTTTTTGCGGCACTGTGGAACACGCCATCGCCCATATTGAAGAAGCGGCACTGCACGATCTGCCCGAAGAACGTCAGCGCTGGTACGCCATCAAGATCTTTGAACGGGATGAGAAAGTTTTATCCTCCCTGAATATCCCGGCAAAGACCCTGGCCCATATTGAATCCGACATCGCCGCCGTGGAAGCGGAACTGGACGACGATGCCGAGGCCATCATCACCAACGAACGGTATGTGTACATCTGCAACATGCTGAAAGGTTGCTACAAGCGCAAGGCCACCGGCAAAATGACCCTTTCCGACAAGATCGACAGCGTAGTCACTAACCGGGTTTTGGCTCTGCCCATTTTTGCAGGCATCATGCTTTTGATCTATGCCATCTCCATGGGCGGCTGGAGCTTTTCCATCGGCACCATCGCCACCGACTGGGCAAACGATGTGCTGTTTGGCGTGTGGATTCCCAACGCAGTGGACAGTTTTTTAACATCCTTAAACATCAGCGGCTGGCTGTACGGGCTGATCATGGACGGCATCGTAGCCGGCGTTGGCGCGGTTTTGGGCTTTGTCCCCCAAATCTTGGTGCTGTGTCTGCTTCTTTCCATGCTGGAAGACTGCGGTTATATGGCCCGCGTTGCCTTTATTATGGACCGACTGTTCCGCAAATTCGGCCTGTCCGGTAAATCGTTCATTCCCCTGCTGGTCTCCACCGGTTGTACTGTTCCCGGTATTCTTTCTTCCCGCACCATTGACCAGGACCGGGATCGGAAAATGACCATCATCACCACCGGCTTCATTCCCTGTGGTGCAAAACTGCCCATTATCGGTCTGTTTGCCGGCGCGGTGTTCGGCGATTCCCCCTGGGTGGCAACATCCTGCTTCTTCATAGGCGTCGCCGCCGTGGTGATTTCCGGCACGATCCTGAAAAAGACCAAGGCATTTTCCGGCGAACCTGCGCCTTTTGTCATGGAACTGCCTGCTTACCACGCCCCCACCTTGAGTAACGTGCTTCGCACCACCTGGGATCGGGCCTGGGATTTCATCAAGCGGGCCGGTACTGTGGTCTTGCTTTCTTCCATCGTGCTGTGGTTCCTGCAAAGCTACGGTATTGTAGACGGTGCATTCCAGGCTGTGGAGGATAACAACGATTCTTTCCTGGCTTTCATTGGCAATGCCATCGCATGGATCTTCTATCCCCTGGGTTGGATGGGTGATATGGCATGGAAAGCCACTGTGGCAACTTTCACCGGTTTGATCGCTAAGGAAGAAGTGGTCATGACTTTCGGCACGCTGTACAATTTTGCCGGTGAACTCAGCGAAAACGGCGAGGAAATTTGGGCTTTGATCGCTCAGGACTTTGGCCCCATCCGGGCATACAGTTTCATGCTCTTCAACCTGCTGTGCGCTCCCTGCTTTGCCGCCATGGGTGCGATCAAACGGGAAATGAACAGTGGCAAGTGGACTGCTTTTGCCATCGGCTATATGTGCGTCTTTGCTTATGCAATCTCCATGATCGTCTACCAATTGGGCGGTCTGATGACCGGAGAAGCCACATTTAATGTGTTCACCGTAGCGGCGGTCCTGGCAGTGCTGACCCTGGGATATCTGCTTCTGCGCAAAGGCTACCGGCCTGCCAAGACTTTGCAGGGGGTGAAGTGATGGGCGACATGATCGTGATCAGCCTGCTGGGGCTTTGCGTCGTACTGGCCATTCGCTCCCTATGGAAAGACCGCAAAAAAGGCGGTTGCTGCGGAAACTGCAACAAATGTAAGAACTGTCAACATTAACTGCCAAAAAGGAACGGCTGATGCCGTTCCTTTTTTGTCAAATCCCTTAGAAAATCCTTGCTATTTCCATTTTAATGGGGTAGAATAAAAGAAATATGATTTTGGGGAAAAGAAGGTGCCCATCCATGGAACAACGCGGCTTCGACAACGAAAAATATCTGCAGCTTCAGTCCCAGCACATCCGCCAGCGGCTGGATGCCTTCGGCGGCAAACTGTACCTGGAATTTGGCGGTAAACTGTTTGATGACAACCATGCCGCCCGGGTTTTGCCCGGTTTTGAACCGGACAGCAAACTGCAGATGCTTCTGCAACTGAAAGACCAGGTGGAAATGGTCATCGTCATCAACGCCGGCGACATCGAAAAAAATAAAGTCCGGGGAGATCTTGGCATCACCTATGACCGGGATGTTCTGCGCCTGCTGGATATTTTTCGGGAACTGGGTCTGTATGTTTCCAGCGTGGTGCTCACCCGTTTCCAGGAACAAAACACCGCAAAAGCCTTCCAGGCAAGACTTGAAGGCCTGGGTCTGAAGGTGTATCATCATTATGACATTGAGGGCTATCCTTCTGACACTGCCCGCACCGTCAGCGACGAGGGCTTTGGCCGCAACGAATATATCGAAACCACCCGTTCTTTGGTAGTGGTCACTGCTCCCGGCCCGGGAAGCGGCAAACTGGCCACCTGTCTAAGCCAACTTTACCACGATCACAAGCGTGGCGTCCAGGCCGGTTATGCCAAGTTCGAAACCTTCCCCATTTGGAATCTGCCGCTGAACCATCCGGTGAATTTGGCCTACGAGGCCGCAACTGCCGACTTGAACGATGTGAACATGCTGGATCCTTTCCACCTGGAAGCCTACGGCAAAACCACCGTTAACTACAACCGGGATGTGGAAGCCTTCCCTGTGCTGGTTGCCATGTTTGAACAGCTTTTGGGCACTTGCCCCTACAAGTCCCCCACGGACATGGGCGTAAACATGGTGGGTAACTGCATTATTGACGACGAAGCGGTAAAAGAAGCCTCCCGACAGGAGATCATCCGCCGATATTACACTGCTCTGTGCGATTTCAAAAAGGGTAAAGCCTCCGACGAAGTGGTGCGTAAACTGGAACTGCTGATAAAAAAGGGCGCAGTGCAACTGTCCGCCCGGAAAGTGGTCGCCAGCGCATTAGAAAAGTCTCAGCAGACCGGCTTGCCCGCAGTTGCTTTGGAACTGCCCGACGGTAGGATCGTCACCGGCAAGACTTCCAATCTGCTGGGCGCATCCGCGGCCGTTCTTTTGAACGCTTTGAAAGCCCTGGGTGGCATCCGGGACAGTCTGCATTTGATCTCTCCCATAGCCATTGATCCCATTCAGAAGTTGAAAGTGGGCTATTTGGGCAATCGCAATCCCCGACTGCACACCAACGAAGTGCTGATTGCCCTGTCCATCAGCGCCGCCACCAATCCCACGGCAGAACTGGCCATGGAGCAACTGCCCGGCCTACGGGGCTGTGAAGTGCACTCCACAGTGATCCTCTCGGAAGTGGATGAGATGGTATTCAAGCGTCTGGGCGTTCGCGTCACCTGTGAACCGCAATTTAAGGGATGACCTTAATCCAAATATTGTAGGGCGGGAGCAAGCCCCCGCCCTACTTTCTGTATACAAAAAGGGAACGACCGTTGGGTCGTTCCCTGCTTTTTTCTCAATATTCCCGGACGACGGCCTTTACAAGACCGATCAGCTCCGCCTCACTGCCGTCAATAGGCTCGTAGGCTTCGTTTTCCGGCATGAGCCAAACCTGGCCGTTTCTCCGGCACAGGCGCTTGACAGTGGCTTCATCGCCGATCCGGGCAACCACGATCTGCCCATCCATAGCAGTCTGCTGGGGACGGACGACCACCTTGTCACCGCTGAGGATGCCGGCGTTTATCATACTGTCACCACGAACGCGGAGGGCAAAACATCCCGGCTCGCCATCCCAGGCCATCGTGCCCTCTTGATTTTCACAGGCCAAAATCGGCAATCCGGCTGTAACCACACCGATCACCGGGATTTGCCCGGGGCGAATACCTGTGGACAAGGCGCGCTTGCGACCTTTTTCACCCGGACCGGACAACAGGCCCTTATCCTGCAGAGCCTGGATGTGATAACTGACAGATGCGGTGGAGCGCAAACCCACTGCCGCGCCGATCTCCCGGACAGATGGGGCATATCCATTCTCCTGCACGAAGGCATTTACATATTCCAAAATCTTTTCTGCTTTGTCACTGGTACGGGGCATCGGGATCCCTCCTGTAATGTTTTTCATTATTATAGCACAAATGAACGAAAAAGAAAAGGGGTGCGAAGAAATTTTTTCGCATATTCCCTCCCCTGTCCTCTATACTGTAGAGATATTGTAAAAGGAGGCACTTCTATGGACGAGCAGGTAAAAATTTGGCAGAGAGTCAAAGGAGAAACGCCGCCGGTGACGGACGGACTTCCCGGGCTTGCAGCAAATGCCTTGGCGCAAGCCGCCCTGTACGGTGCACTGGCCCGACAGATGCAAGGTCCGCCGCGGCGAGTGTTGCTGAAATTACAGGAGGAGGAACAGTATTGCGCCCGATGTCTGAAAGGAATTTATCGTATGGTTACCGGCAATCGGATGCAACCAGCGGCAGTGCCAATTCCGTCCGAGAATATGGAAGCCGCTTTACGAAAATGCTACGGCCAATCCTTGAAAACCCTTTCCGCCTTTGAAAAACGGGCTTACGACCCGGAATACGGCCCCATTTTCGGCATTTTGGCCGCCAAAAAACGGGAGCATTGCTGCACCTTGGCAGAGCTGTTCGGTTTTTGAGCGTCCCTTGCCTCTCCCCTTGGGAGAGGTGTCAGCCGGAGAGGCTGACGGAGAGGGCAACATGAAAATGTGTGTAATTGCCCTCTCAGTCTCGCTTTGCTCGCCAGCTCTCCCAAAGGGAGAGCCAAGATTTTTGGCTATAGGATTAAAAACTGCCCCTCCGGGAATACTAAATTCCGGAGGGGTTTGCTATGAAATTTTTACGGGGTTGTATTCTTTTTTACATCGGCGGAATGGCCTATATGATCTTGGAATTTCTATGGCGCGGACGCAGTCACGGCAGTATGTTTCTGTTGGGCGGACTATGCTTTTTGCTGGTGGGTGGCGGCGCATCCAAATTTACCAAGATCCCCGTTCCCGTCCGTCCCTTTTTAGGCGCAGGGGTCATCACCGGCCTGGAATTGATCACCGGGTGGCTGGTAAATCAAAATCACACAGTTTGGGATTACCGGGATCAACTTTTCCAGTTCCAGGGGCAGATCTGCCTGGCCTTTTCCCTGCTGTGGGTGCCTGTCAGTTTGATGGCTATGGAACTATATTCCGTGACGCGAAAACGACTGATGGATAAATTAAACGCATAACTTGGCCCTCCCTTTGGGAGAGGCAAGACAACAGGGCGGCCGATGGCCGCCCTGTTGTCTTATTTAAAATACTTCACTGCAGATTCAAATAGTTTCATATCGTACTCGCCGGGGACATTCTTGTAAATGCCCGGAATCCAGCGTTCGCTGTGACCCATCTTGCCCAGCACCCGTCCGTCGGGAGAAGTGATGCCCTCAATGGCGAACAGAGAGCCGTTGGGGTTGAATGCGGTGTCCATGGTAGGTTCACCGTTCAAGTCCACATACTGAGTAGCGATCTGTCCGTTGGCGGCCAAAGCCATGGCCAATTCCGCAGATGCATAGAACCGGCCCTCGCCGTGAGAAATGGGCACATTGTAAACCTCGCCGACTTCCGTGCCGGCCAGCCAGGGGGACTTGTTGGTGGCCACCCGGGTGTGCACAATGCGACTTTGATGTCGGGCGATGGTGTTAAAGGTCAGTGTGGGGCAATTTTCATCGGTGTCGATGATCTTGCCGTAGGGCACAAGGCCCAACTTGATCAGTGCCTGGAAGCCGTTGCAGATGCCCAGCATCAAGCCATCCCGGTTTTCCAGCAAGGTCGTTACCTGCTCCTTGATAGCAGGATTTCGGAAGAACGCGGTAATAAACTTAGCAGAGCCGTCCGGCTCGTCACCGCCGGAGAATCCGCCGGGCAGGAAGATCATCTGGCTGTCCGCGATCCGCTTTGCCACTTCCTCCACGCTCCGGGAAACGTCGTCCGCAGTTAGATTACGGATAACCACAATGTCCGCCTCCGCGCCGGCGCGCATCACCGCCCGGGCGGAATCGTATTCACAGTTTGTGCCGGGGAATACGGGGATCAGCACCTTGGGCTTGGCAATCTTGACAGCAGATGCAAGAGCAATTTTGCCATCGTAACCAAAGGTGGGAATCTCCATTTCTCTTTCAACAGTCTTGGTGGGGTACACATCTTCCAAAACTGCGCTGTTCAAATTGTACAGTTCTTCGATGGATGCGCTGTCGCCATCCAGGGTGATGTTGCCATCTGCGGTGGTTTCGCCAATCTTCATCACGCCGGGGATTTCCACATCTTCCGTCAGTTCTGCAACCAGGAAGCCCCACAGGCCCATGTGCCACTGGTCGCCAACCGTGCCGTTAGACGCAAAGCCGATGTGGTTTCCGAAGGACATCTTCATGATCGCCTCAGCAATGCCGTTCTCTACTGCCCAGGCGGATTTGACTTTGCCCTGCATATGCAGTTCGTAGAAAGATTCCCAAGTCTGCTTCAGACTCTCTGCGCTTTCATCTGTAGGCCCAAACAGATAAACAGGATTGCCGGCTTCCTTGAATTCGGGAGTCAGCACTTCCGTCTGCTTCAAAGGCGCGATGGCGAAGGAGATCAGCGTGGGGGGCACATCTTTATCCAGGAATGTACCGGACATGGAGTCCTTGCCGCCGATGGCCGCCGCGCCCAACTCCAGCTGGGCATCCAGCGCACCCAAAAGGGCCGCAAAGGGCTTGCCCCAGCGCACCGGCTCGTTACGCAGTTTCTCAAAGAATTCCTGCAGAGTCAGATAAGCCTTTTTATAATCTGCACCGGCGGCAACCAGTTTGGCAACGGAATTATAGACCGCTGCATGAGCGCCGGTATAGGGATCGATGGACATATGATCCGGGTCACAGCCCCAGCTGAAGATGCTTGCCTGGTCGGTGACCTGGCCGGGCAGGACCGGCAGCATGGCCGCCATGGACTGGGCCGGGGTCAACTGCTTTTTACCGCCAAAAGGCATGGTAACTGAACCTGCGCCGATGGTAGCGTCAAAACGCTCCACCAAACCACGCTGGCTGGCAGTCTTCAAAGAAGATGCCATTTCCCGCAGAGAGCCGAACAGGGGCTGACTCAGCTTGGACAAGTCCTTCTTTTCAATTTCAACCTGGCTGTGCTTGACTGCGCCGTTGGTATCCAAAAATGCTCGGGACAGATTGGCAATAACATTGCCCTTCCATTTCATTACCATCCGGGCTTCCTCGGTGACCACCGCCACCCGGTAGGCTTCCAGGTTTTCCTCCTGAGCGAATGCGATGAACTTGTCTGCATCCTTGGCTTCTACAACTACAGCCATACGCTCCTGGGATTCGGAAATGGCGATTTCCGTTCCGTCCAGGCCGTCATACTTCTTGCGCACCGCATCCAGGTCGATCTGCAGGCCGTCGGCCAGTTCGCCGATGGCAACGGACACACCGCCTGCGCCAAAGTCATTGCACCGCTTGATGAGCCGGGTGACTTCGCTATTTCGGAACAGGCGCTGGATCTTCCGTTCCTCGGGGGCATTGCCCTTTTGAACTTCGGATGCCATGGTGGTCAGAGATTTCATATTGTGGCTCTTGGAAGAACCGGTAGCACCGCCGATGCCGTCCCGGCCGGTACGTCCGCCCAACAGCACGATCACATCTCCGGGAGCAGGGCGTTCCCGGCGGACATTATATGCCGGCGCGGCAGCAACCACTGCACCGCATTCCAAACGCTTGGCAACATAGCCATCGTGGTACAGTTCTGCCACATGGCCGGTGGCCAGGCCGATCTGGTTGCCGTAGGAAGAATAGCCTGCGGCGGCAGTCTGACAGAGTTTACGCTGAGGCAATTTGCCGGGAATGGTGTCTTTCAGAGCCACCCGGGGATCGCCTGCGCCGGTGACGCGCATGGCCTGATGCACATAGGCGCGGCCGCTGAGGGGGTCACGGATACAGCCGCCGATACAAGTAGCCGCACCACCGAAAGGCTCGATCTCCGTGGGATGGTTGTGGGTCTCGTTTTTGAACATCAAAAGCCAATCCTGCTCCTGGCCGTTGACGGTTGCGGTGACATGGATAGAGCAGGCGTTGATTTCCTCGCTCTCGTCCAGTTCCGGGAGTAAACCGCGCTTTTTCAGGGTCTTTGCGCCGATGGTGGCAATATCCATGAGGGTTTGGGGACGCACTGCGGCCTTTTCCTCGCCGTAGACTTCCACGCGAGCAGCAAGATAGCGTTCATAAGCTTTCTGCACCGCTTCGTCATGGATCACCACATTGTCCAAATGGGTGGAGAAAGTGGTGTGGCGGCAGTGGTCGGACCAATAGGTGTCCACCACGCGAATTTCGGTGATGGTGGGATCCCGCTTTTCTTCCCCGGCAAAATAATTTTGCAGGAATTTCAAATCGTCAAGATCCATAGCAAGGCCCAGGTTGTCCAGCAATTCGGCGAGGGCAGTTTCGTCCATGCTCATAAAGCCGGTGACTGTTGCCACGGTTTCCGGGGCGGCGTACTCCACAGCCAAGGTTTCGGGCTTCTCCAGGGATGCTTCCCGGCTTTCCACCGCGTTGATAACATATTTCTTAACTGCGTCAATATCGCTTTCAGTCAGATCGCCGTACAGGGCATAGACCTTGGCACTGCGCACGATGGGACGATCGCCCTGGCTGAGGATTTGAATGCACTGGGCGGCAGAGTCTGCACGCTGGTCAAACTGACCGGGCAGAGGCTCGACAGCAAACACAATGGCATCCCCCAGTTCTGCTTCCAAGGTAGCGATATCCACCTGGGGCTCGGAAAAAACGGTCTGCACCGCGTAATCAAACACTTCCTGAGTGATATTTTCCGCATCGTAGCGGTTCAGCACCCGGACATTCTCCAGTTTTTCAATTCCCAGCAGGTTTTTGGCATCACTCAGCAGACTTTTGGCTTCGCTGGCCAGTTCCTGTTTTTTCTCTACAAAAATACGATAAACCATATTTTTCTCCTTATTTCAATGCTTCCAGAGCACGCTTGCCAATGTCGCTTCTGCGGTAAGCATTCTCAAATTGCACCCCGTCTGCCAGGGCGTAGGCTTTCTTCACCGCATCCAGCAAGGAATCCGCAACAGCTGTTGTACCGGTAACACGGCCGCCGGAGGTGAGCAGTTTCCCGTCTTCCAATTTCGCGCCGGCTACATAGGTATGCTTGGCGGCATCGGGTGTCATGGTAATTTCAAAACCCTTGCCGTAACTTTCGGGATAGCCGCCGGAGGCGGTGACCACACAGCAGGCGTGCTTGGGCGCAAATTTCACTTCTGTTTCCGCCAGCGTACCATTGGTGCAGGCTTGCATGACAGTCAGCAGGTCGCTTTCCAGCAAGGGTAAAACCACCTGAGTCTCCGGGTCACCGAAACGGCAGTTGTACTCAATGACCTTCGGGCCATTGGGGGTGATCATCAAGCCGAAGTACAAGCATCCCCTGAATGTTCTTCCCTCGGCATTCATAGCGGCAACGGTAGGCAGGAAGATCTGCTCCATACACTGTGCCGCAATTTGCTCTGTGTAATAGGGGTTGGGAGCGATGGTTCCCATGCCGCCGGTGTTCAACCCGGTGTCGTTGTCACCGATGCGCTTGTGGTCCATGGAAGAAACCATGGGTTTGACCACCTTGCCGTCGGTAAAGGCCAGCACGGACACTTCCGGGCCGGTGAGGAACTCCTCAATGACCACCGTAGAGCCTGACTTGCCGAACTTGGCGTTCGCCATCATATCGGTGACTGCTTCTACCGCCTCTTCCCGGGTCTGAGCAATGATGACACCCTTGCCCAAAGCCAGGCCGTCGGCCTTGATGACGGTGGGGATGGGGGCGGTTTTCAGATACTCCAAAGCCTTGGGCAGTTCGGTGAAGATCTCGTAGGATGCGGTGGGGATGCCGTACTTTTTCATCAGATCCTTGGAAAAAGCCTTGCTTCCCTCAATGATGGCCGCCTTGGCATCCGGGCCAAAGCAAGGAATCCCCTTTTCGTTCAGCCGATCCACGCAACCCAAAACCAGGGGATCATCCGGGGCGACCACCGCATAGTCAATGGCATTCGCTACCGCAAATTCCACGATCTTGTCGATATCTGTCGCACCGATGCTCACGCAAGTCGCATCTGCGGCAATGCCGCCATTGCCCGGCAGGGCATAAATGGCGGACACTGACTTATTCTCTTTCAGTTTTTTAATGATGGCGTGCTCACGGCCACCGCCACCGACGACCAATAGTTTCATAGAAATCTCCTATAATCGCTGTCATTGCGAGCCAGTGCGCACACTGGCGTGGCAATCCCCATCAAGTTTCCAAACATCCGGGAGATTGCCACGTCGCCGCTATTTGCGGCTCCTCGCAACGACATATTATTTTAGTGGTGGAACAATCTCATGCCGGTGAAGGCCATGGCGATGCCCTTCTTGTTGCATTCTTCTATGACCAGATCATCCCGGATGGAGCCGCCGGGCTGAGCGATGTACTTGACACCGGAAGCGTAGGCACGCTTGACATTATCCGCAAAGGGGAAGAACGCGTCACTGCCCAGAGCCACATCTTGCCGGGAAGACAGCCATGCCTTTTTATCTTCCTCGGTCAGACGCTCGGGCTGACGGGTAAAGTAGTTCTGCCAAATGCCGTCGGCGCACACATCTTCTTCGTTGCCGTTGATGTAGCCATCAATGACATTGTCCCGGTTGGGACGGCCCAAATCCTCGCGGAAAGGCAGGCCCAGGGTCTTGGGATGCTGACGCAGGAACCAGGTGTCCGCCTTGCCGCCTGCCAAACGGGTGCAGTGAACACGGGACTGCTGTCCTGCGCCCACACCGATGGCCTGTCCGTCATAGGCAAAACAGACGGAGTTAGACTGGGTGTATTTCAAAGTGATCAGCGCAACGATCAGGTCGATCTTGGCGTTTTCGGGGATTTCCTTATTCTCGGTGACGATGTTCTGCAGGAGGCTCTCGTCGATCTTGAAATTGTTTCGTCCTTGCTCAAAGGTAATGCCGAAGACCTGTTTGGTCTCCTGCTGGGCAGGCACGTAGTCGGGATCAATGGCTACCACATTGTAACCGCCCTTGCGCTTGGTCTTGAGGATGGCCAGCGCCTCTTCGGTATAGCCGGGGGCAATGACACCATCAGAAACTTCCCGGGCGATGAGTTTTGCGGTCAGTTCGTCGCACACATCGGACAGGGCGACCCAGTCACCGAAGGAGCACATGCGGTCTGCGCCACGGGCACGGGCATAGGCACAGGCCAGGGGGCTCTCGTCCAGGCCCTCGATGTCATCCACAAAGCAAGCCTTCTTCAGATCCATGGGCAAAATCTTGCCCACAGCTGCAGAAGTGGGAGAAACATGCTTGAAAGAAGTAACCGCAACCATGCCGGTAGCCTCTTTCAATTCCTTCACGAGCTGCCAGGAATTCAGCGCATCCAAAAAGTTGATGTAACCGGGTCGGCCGTTTAAGATGGTGATGGGCAGTTCGCTTCCATCGTGCATATAGATCTTGGACGGCTTTTGGTTGGGGTTGCAACCGTATTTCAGTTCAAATTCGTTCATAAGAATATCCTCCTCAAAAGTATTTCTTGGCTCTCCCTTTGGGAGAGCTGGCACGCCGTAAGGCGTGACTGAGAGGGCGTTCTGTCATTGCCCTCTCCGGCAAAAATCAAAGATTTTTGCCACCTCCCCCAAAGGGGGAGGCAAGAGTGCTTACTGATGCTTATTTATGATCCTCTGTTCCTTCTCGCCGGTTGCAAGATCGGTGTAGCGGACAAACAGGGAAATTTTATTGGCTTCGTTGAGATTCTCCCACAGCTCAGTGGTAAATGCGTCAATATCCTGGGGAATGGACACACGCTCCGGCTCACCCTGGAACGTGGGGATCACGGGATTGCCGTCGCACACATATGTGTGCAGGAAGTGGCCCAAACCTGCCTTGGCAGGATACTCATAGAAGAATCGGGCGCAGTCGGTACCTTCGGGGTCGTTGGACTTCAGAATGGACATCTTGTAACTGCCGTTACCTGCCTGCAAGCCGGAAATGCGGGGTGTCCAGTTGGGGCCATCATCTTCAAAGCAACGGGTGCGCAGAGCGGTCTCCCAGCTCTCGCCCTTGGCAAGATACTCCCAAATGGTATCTGTCTGATCGCCGTTAGTCACGATCAATCCGCAACCGGCTTCACGGACGGGATGGTAGATGATCAAATGAGGGTCTTTCATCAGACTGGGGTCATGTGCTTCGGTACGGATACCATCGGATTCCTGTACGAACACCCGATTCCGGGAATTAACGGAGCGGCCCATGATAAAGTAGGCAGCCACGGCCTTTTTGCCGTCGGGGGTCACGCCCAGGACGATTCCCCGGCCGGGATAGGTGTTGTCTTTCAGCTTTTCCGCCATGGTGGCGACTTCGTAAACATTCATATCATTTACCTCATTAACATATGTCATTGCGAGGCCCGCAGGGCCGTGGCAATCCCCATAGTTTTCCGGAAGGTCCGGGGGATTCCCACGCCAGCCTGCAGACTGGCTCGGAATGACACTATTTCATTTGTGCACAAACTTTTTCTGCGGCCTGGGGCAAGAGGATCCATTCTGCCTGCTCCATGACCCGCTTTTGCAAAACTTCCGGGGTATCCCCCTCTTGGATCTCCACCGCTTTTTGGGCGATAATCTCGCCGCCGTCGGGGATCTCATTGACGAAATGCACCGTCGCGCCGGTGACTTTCACGCCATAATCCAGCGCGGCCTGATGCACACGCAAGCCATAAAATCCCTCGCCGCAAAATGCCGGAATCAAACTGGGGTGGACATTCAAAATCCGCTTGGGATAGTGGGATGTAAAACGCTCGGTCAAAATGGTCATAAACCCGGCAAGGATAATAACATCGATGCCGTTGCCATCCAGGATTTCCATGAGTTTTTCTTCAAAGGCGACTTGGCTACCCAGTTCCTTTTTTACTACTACTTCCGTGGCGATGCCGGCCTTTTTCGCCCGTTCCAGGGCGTAAACGCCGGGGACATTGGACACGACCAATTCGATTTTTCCGCTTTTCAGCACGCTCCCCTGGGCATCGATCAATGCCTGCAGGTTTGTACCGCCGCCGGATACCAAAACTGCAATCCGGGCGCTCATTTGAGGATCACCTGCTCGTCAGATTCAATAATTTTACCGATCACATAGGCAGTCTCGCCGTTGGCGGCAAGAATCTCCAAAGCCTCATCCACCTGCTCCACAGGAACAACAATGCTCATACCAACGCCCATATTGTAGGTGTTGTACATATCCCGTTCCGGGATATTTCCGGTCTTGGCCAGCAGGTCAAAAATGGGCAGAACACGGATGGATGCCTTGTCGATCTCAGCGCACAGGCCCTTGGGGATGGAACGGGGGATATTTTCATAAAAACCACCGCCGGTGATGTGGGAAATACCCTTCACATCCACCTTTTCCAGCAGGGCCAGTACGGATTTCACGTAAATTTTGGTGGGGGTCAGCAGGGTCTCAGCAATGCTCTTGCCGCCCAGTTCGACATTGGGAACGTACAAAGAATCGGGGTTGTTGTCAATATCAAACACCTTGCGGCACAAAGAGAAGCCGTTGGAATGGATGCCGGTGGATGCCAGGCCGATGACCACATCCCCTGCTTTCATCCGGGTGTTGTCCAAAATCTTCTTTTTGTCCACGATGCCCACGGCAAAACCTGCAAGGTCGTAATCTTCCTGAGGCATCAGCCCGGGATGCCCTGCAGTTTCGCCGCCGATGAGCGCCGCGCCGGACTGGACACAGCCCTCGGCTACGCCGCCCACGATCTGGGCGATTTTTTCGGGAACATTCTTGCCGCAGGCGATATAGTCCAGGAAGAACAGGGGCTTTGCGCCGCAGCAGATAATATCATTGACGCACATAGCCACCGCATCGATGCCGATGGTGTCATGCTTGTCCATCAAAATAGCCAGTTTGACCTTGGTACCGCAACCGTCGGTGCCGGAAACCAGCACCGGCTCTTCCATACCGGCGATGGGCAGGCCGAAGCAGCCACCGAAGCCGCCTACATCATCCAGACAGCCCTCGTTTTTGGTACGGGCAATGTGCTTTTTCATCAGTTCCACAGCCTTGTAGCCGGCAGTGATATCCACACCGGCGGCAGCATAACTGGCGGACTGGGAGTTCTTATGATCCATAGTGATGCTCCTTTTTACAAACGTTTTCTGTCATTGCGAGGAGGCCCCTTGTGGGCCGACATGGCAATCCCCCAAACATTCCGGTAGCCTATGGGGATTGCCACACCAGTCTGCGAACTGGTTTGCAATGACATATATTCTATTCCTTGCCGTTCCAGCAGTAAGTACACAGTTTGCACGGATCCATACCAATGGCCTTGACCACACCATCCACAGTTTGGAAGCCCAAAGATGCAAACTTAAATTTCTCGCAAATTGTCTTGCGCATAGCCTTGCCGCGCTGGGTATTGCCGTCTGCGTATTCCTCCAAATGGTTGAAACCCTCTTCCCCCTCCAGTTCCATGATCACGCGACGGGTGATCAGATCCATGTCGCTGGTGCTGCGGGAGAAATTCAGGTATTTACAGCCATACATAATGGGCGGACAGGCGGAGCGCATATGCACGGATTTTGCACCGTTTTCATAGAGGAATTCCACCGTTTCCTGGAGTTGCGTGCCCCGGACGATGGAATCGTCCACAAACAGCAGGTTCTTGTCCTTGATCAGATCATGCACAGGGATCTGCTTCATCTTGGCGATCTTTTTCCGGTCCGACTGCCGGGCAGGGGTAAAGGAACGGGACCAGGTGGGTGTGTACTTGATGAATGCCCGGGCAAAGGCCTTGCCGGTGCGGTTGGCATAGCCGATGGCGTGGGGCGTACCGGAATCGGGCACACCGCCCACATAATCGATCTCCATGCTCCGGCCCTGCTCCATATCCCGTTCCGCAATGGCCGCGCCGTTGCGGTAACGCATAGCTTCCACATTGATCCCCTCATAGGTCGAGGTGGGGTAGCCGTAATAACTCCACAGGAAGGCACACATTTTCATTTCCTTGCCGGGCTTAGCCAATTGGGTCATGGCATCCGGGGTCACTTCCACGACCTCTCCGGGGCCCAATTCACAGACTTTTTCAAATCCCAGTTTGGTAAAGGCAAATTCTTCAAAGGACACGCAGTAGCCGTCCTCGTTTTTGCCGATCTGCACCGGGATACGGCCCACCCGGTCTCGGGCGGTGATCAGGCTTCCCCGGTCGGTCAGGATCAGAATATTGCATGTTCCCTCAATAACGGACTGGGCATACTGAATCCCCTCCACAAAATCCTTTTTGTGGTTGACCAGCGCCGCCACCAACTCGGTGGAGTTAACTCTGCCGCCGGTCATAGCGTCAAAGTAACCGCCGTGATCTGCCATCACCTGCTCAATGAGATCGTTGGCATTGTTCACGATGCCAACGGTGGTAATGGCATACGTGCCCAGGTGGGAACGGATCAGCATGGGCTGGGGATCCGAATCACTGATACAGCCGATGACGGATGTGCCCTGCATTTCATCAAAAATATGCTCGAATTTGGTGCGGAACGGAGCGTTTTCAATGCTGTGAATTTTCCGTTGCAGACCGATCTCAGGATCCCAAGCGGCCATGCCGCCCCGACGGGTGCCCAAATGGGAATGGTAGTCCACGCCAAAGAACACATCCATCATACAGTCCTGCTTGGATGCGATTCCAAAAAATCCTCCCATGGATAAACTCCTTTGTCAGAAATTAAGCGAAGAACAGCTTGTTCAGGGTCATGGGGTCCACATACTCCCCATTCTTATAAACACGCATATTGCCGGAAGCGATCTCGTCAATG
>JAZOLS010000050.1:0-5918 GCA_045653245.1 Faecousia sp. | reverse complement strand
TAGGCCAGATACTGCTCCAAAATTGCCGTAATGGATACGTCCTGGATCTCTATTTTATTTTTACTCAGCAGCAGGAAGATAACGTCCAGCGGACCTTCAAAGTCCTCCATCCCCTCATTACGGGTACGGACGATTCCCTCCAGTCGGTATTGCGGTTCTTCCATAACGGCTCCTTATCCATACTTATCCACAATAATTTTGTATATTATACCACCAAATGCGCCAATGTGCAAGTATTTCGCAATATAAATCACAACTGGCCTTTCAAATCCCTCCTTCTCTATTTAGCCAAAAAGAAAAAGCACCCCGAAGGGTGCTTTTCTTTTTGGCGGAGAAGGAGGGATTTGAACCCTCGATACCCTTTTGGGGTATACACGATTTCCAATCGTGCGCGCTCGGCCAGCTACGCGACTTCTCCATACACTTTTGTTCAGCCCGCATATCATACTACATTTGACAGGGTTTGTCAACCCCCATTTTTGGAAATACGGGGCATTTTTCGCCCCGTATTTTTATGCTTGCACAAACTGGCTGTTATAGAGTTTTGCGTAGAATCCGTCTATCGCCAAAAGAGCATCGTGACTCCCCTGTTCCACGATTTTGCCGTCGCGCATCACCAAAATCACATCCGCTTCCCGGATGGTAGAAAGCCGATGGGCAACGATAAAGGAAGTTCTCCCCTCCATCATCACATCAAAGGCTTTTTGAATACGCATTTCCGTACGGGTGTCAATGGAAGAAGTAGCCTCGTCCAAAATCAATATAGGCGGCAGGCACAGCAGCACCCGGGCAATACACAGAAGCTGTTTCTGGCCCTGGGACAGGCTGCCTCCGGATTCTCCGATCACCGTATCGTATCCCTTAGGCAGGCGCTTGATGAAACTGTGTGCGTGGGATTTCTTGGCCGCCTGTATGATCTCCTCATCCGTGGCATCTGGCTTACCCATGGCGATATTTTCCCGGATCGTTCCGGCTTTCAGCCAGGTGTCCTGAAGCACCATACCAATGCTGGCACGCAGATCTTTGCGATCCATATTGGCAGTATTGACCCCATCCAGCACAATCTGTCCCTCTTGTGGATCATAAAAGCGCATGAGCAGATTGATAAATGTGGTCTTTCCGCAACCCGTAGGGCCAACAATCGCCACACGCTGACCCGGTTCGACCGTCAAATCAAAGTCCTCAATCAACGGCTTATCCGGGGTATAGGAGAAAGACATATCCTTGATCTCCATTGCGCCGCAAACCGTTTCCGGCTTTTGGGGTTGCTTGGGCTCCGGGGATTGAGTGGGTGCTTCAATCAGTTCAAACACACGACCGGCACAGGCCAAAGCGTTCTGCAGTTCCGCAACCACACCGGAAATTTCATTAAAAGGTTTGGTGTACTGGTTGGCATAGTTCAGGAAACTTGTCAAATGTCCGATGGAAATACCGCCGCCAATGGCAACAAATGCACCCACCAATGCCACACCTGCATACACCATGGCATTAACAAAACGTGTACTGGGATTGGTGATGCTGGAAATGAAGATTGCTCGCAATGATGCCTTTTCCAGGCGGTCATTCACTTCATCAAACCGCTCCAAAGCGGCATTCTCACGGTTAAATGCCTGCACCACCTTGATCTGGCTGACTGTTTCATCAATAATGGCTGTTTGCTCACCTCTGATTTTGGCTTGGATCTTAAACAGCGAATGGGTCTTTCCTGCAATCACCGCTGCCACCACAAGAGACAGGGGCGTGATCAAAATCACCACAAGGGCGATTTTCCAGTTCAGCGTCAGCATCAGCGCTAAAGTGCCAACAATGGTCATCACGCCGGCAAAGAACTGGGTAAAGCCCATGAGTAAGCCGTCAGCAAAGGTATCTACATCGCCAATTACCCGGCTGACAGTATCACCCTGAGGGTGGTCGTCCAAATAACGAAGGGGCAGTATCTGCAGATGCCGGAACGCCTCATTGCGGATATCCCGGGTGACGGAATACGTGACCCGGTTGTTGATCAGCGTCATCAGCCACTGAGCAAGCCCACCGATACCGGCACAGATGGCAATGACCACCAGTTCCCGGTACATGCGCGCAAAATCCACTTTGCCCACATCTACGATACAGTCAATGGCACGACCTACTAGAATGGGAATATACAAACTCATAGCAACATAAACCGTTGCCAAAAGCAGCGACGTCACCACAGCTGGGATATATCGGCGCAAGCGGCGAAGCACTTTCATAAGGATTTTTCCATTCTTATGCATGGCTTGCTACCTCCTTGGGAAACTGGGAGTAGTAGATCTCCTGGTAAACAGCGCAGTCTGCCAAAAGTTCCTCATGGGTTCCCTGCCCAGCCAACACACCGTCATCCAATACCAAAATCTGATCCGCATAGCGCACGGATGCCGCACGCTGAGAAACGATAAAGGTGGTAGGAGGATTCTCCATGCTCCGGATCGCACTGCGCAAAGCAGCATCCGTGGCATAGTCCAGAGCCGATGCGCTGTCATCCAAGATTAACACCGCAGGTTTGCGCACCAATGCTCTTGCAATGGTCAAACGTTGCCGCTGACCGCCGGAGAAATTTGTACCGCCTTGTGTAACCTGTGCATCCAGACCGCCATCTTTACCCTTGACCACTTCCGCTGCCTGGGCAATTTTCAAAGCCTGCCAAAGATCCGCATCCGTGGCATCTTCCCTGCCCCACAGCAGATTTTCCCGAATCGTACCATGGAACAGCACGGCCTTTTGTGGCACGATACCGATATTTTTCCGTAAGAATTTCTTATCCAAATCCCGGAGACCCACACCATCCAGCAATATCTTACCCTCTGTGGCAAGATAGAAGCCGGGAATCAAATTCACAAGGGTAGTTTTGCCTGAACCTGTACCACCGATGATGCCGATGGTCTGTCCAGGCTGTGCTGTAAAGCTGATATTCTCCAAAGACGCTTCCGAAGCTCCGTCATAGGCAGCCGTCACATTACAAAACTCGATTTTGCCCTTACAATCGGATGTTTTCTCACCCTCTGCGGATTCCACAGGAATCGCAAGCACACCTTCAATTCGGTTGGCACAAACTGCCGCTTTGGTCATAGTAATGGTCAGATTTGCCATTTTGATCAATTCCACGAGAATCTGCGTCATGTAGTTATACAAGGCGATAACCATACCCTGGGACAGAATGCCACCCTCTACTTTCAGCGCACCCACATGGATCAGCAGAACCACCGCCATATTCACAATCACAAAGGTCACAGGATTCATTAGACCCGAAATTCTGCCTGCAACTTGCTGACGCCGGGTCAACTCCTGTGTGCATTTCCCGTAATGCTCTACCTCCGCCTCCTCCTTGCAGAAAGCACGCAGAACGCGCACGCCGGTCAAATTTTGCCTGGTTGCCGAAGTTACACCATCCAATCCCTCCTGTACCTTTCGGTACATGGGCATGGTAATAAGCAGAATGCCGAATACCACGATACACAGCACCGGGATCACCCCGGCAAATACCAATGCCGCATCAAAATCGATGGTAAAAGCCATAATCATAGCACCGAATACTACAAACGGTGAGCGCAACAACAGACGAAGCGCAAGGTTGACACCGGTCTGCACCTGGTTGATGCCCGATGTCATCCGGGTAATGATGGTGGAATAGCCCACATTGTCGATCTGTGTATAACTCAGACCCAGTATCCGCGACATCACCCGATGGCGCAGACGGGCCGCAACGCCCACCGCTGCCTTAGCAGAAAAATACTGGGCAACGATGGCGCAAACCAGGCCAACAATACCCAGCGCCACCATCACCAGGCACATTTTCACAATATAAGACCTGTCCGCACCTGCAATGCCGGTATCCACGATTGCCGCCACCACCAAAGGGATCAGCAATTCAAATGTGGCCTCCAACATTTTAAAAAAGGGCGCAAGGATGGATTCCCTGAGATAACCCCTCATAAGCTTCATCAAAGTCTTCAACGAAATATCTCCTTAATCCCACATTTTTCTTATCATAACACAACTCCCCAAAATGCGCAAGAAAAAGGACATTATAAACTGTTTACACTTTTTTCATTTGACTTACCGGGCAAAAAGGCATATGATTGTCTATATAAAATGAATGGATGGTGTCAATATGACCGCAAGAGAGGCCCACCAAGCCCAATGGCGTGCCCTAAAAGGCAAGCCGTTGTCCGATAAATTAAAATACATATTCACTTATTATTGGCCGGCAATTCTTTGCTCCGTCTGCGTGATCGTCTTGGCCGCGACCTGGATCGGCAACGCTCTGTCGCAAAAGGAAGCTGCCCTGTCTGGGTTTCTTTTGAACAGTGCTACGAATCAGTCTTACGGTGGAAATTTCAAACAGGAATTTATGGACCATCAGCAACTCGACAGCAGCATCTACAGTTTTAAGCTTACCACTGATGTAACCTACTCCTCTGCTGAGGTCTCGGAGACTTCCTTTGCTGTGCTGGAGTCCATCGTCGTACAGGTCTATTCCGGCGGACTGGATTTTATCGTTGTGGATTCAGAGAATTACCCGCTTCTTACTGGGTATTATGCGGACCTTCGCACCGTTTTAAATGAAGAACAACAGCAAAAGTTGAAAGAGCGTTTCGTCTATGTAGAAAAAGCGGAACTGGATGCACTGTCCTCCGAATCTTTGGAACAGGTCATTTTGCCGAAGTACCATCTTTCAACCGACGGCCTGCAGGAACCGGTCCCCATAGGTGTACGGATTCCTGATACCAGTCGCCTGTTCGATGCTTACCATTATCCGACTAAGGATGTTATTTTCGGCATCGCCCTGGGTATAAAGAATGTGGATAACACCCTGGCTTTTTTGGAATACATTATGAACTGATAGTGATTTGTCAAACTAAGTGCAACACTTTTTGAAGTTCCAGATCCCAAAGGTATTGCGCCGAAACGAATTTAAGAACCTTACGAGGCCTGGCGTTGATCAACGCCAGGTTTCGTTTTAGTGTAGTTGGAATGACTCTGGATAGATTTCTGCCTTTTGGATAGAACTCTCTGAGCAGTCCGTTGCTATTCTCATTACTGCCTTTTTGCCAGGCACAGTATGGATCTGCAAAATACACATCACAACTTAGCGCTTGCTCTATCTCCGCCCAGTTGGCAAACTCCATTCCTCTGTCACAAGTTATGGTCTTAACCAGCTCCGGTGGGAACTCTGATAGTGTCTGTATAATCGTCTTTGCCATAGTTGCTGCCTTCCGATCAGGCATTTTGACAGCTATATAGTAGCGTGTCTTTCTTTCTGCAAATGTCGCGAAACACGCCTTGCTCTTTCCTTGTCCACTAACAACAGTATCTACTTCCCAATGACCTGCTTCCTCACGGCGGTATACACTTTTATCCCGCTTACGGATAGATTTTCCTTTATTGAATTTGCCTCGTGTTTCCTTTACGCCGTGGGATTTCCCCTTGCGGCGCAACACTTTTAGGTTTCCTTTGAGTAAGTATCTGTCATAGAGCCAACGGTAAATTGTTCGCCAACTGGGAACCGGCACAGGAGCCGGTGAACTGGCGATCTGCTCCGGAGACCATGTGGCAAGCAGTTTTTCTTCAATATAAGAAATAACAGCTTGTGACTGGAACATGCCCCTGTGGCAGTAGGAACGGCGCAGAAGGTACTTCTTCTGTGCGGTGTGAGGGTAATAAGCTGGTTTTACATTCATGTAAGTCTTGTTGCGGTTGATCTCCCTGCTGACGGTACTGGGGCTGCGACCGATTAGTTCAGCAATTTTTCGATAACTTAACCCGTCATTATAAAATTTTCGTATACAACAGCGCTCTTCTATGGTAAGATGGTGGTAGTTCATACAGGTCTCCTTTCGGTGTGGTGGTGTGTGGTAACTCTATTGTACCAGAGATCTGTATGAACTTCTTCTATTTTT
>JAZOLS010000049.1:0-4272 GCA_045653245.1 Faecousia sp. | reverse complement strand
GGTTATTCTGTAACATTGTCACATTTTATAGGCTTCCCCTTGAGGGGAAGCTGTCGCCACCGCAAGGTGGTGACTGATGAGGTGTAGGCCACTTAGTGGCCGTGCAAAATTAAATTGTCGCTTTGCGACAACACCTCATCCGTCACGCCTATTGGCGTGCCACCTTCTCCTCAAGCAGAAGGCTTTAGAGTTTCTGCAAAAAAGGAATCAACTGACCGGCGCTTTCAAGCACCAGGTGAGGCTTGTCCGGGGATTCAGCCAAAGTCTGCAATGTGGATTCTCCTGAAAGCACCAAAATGCCTGTCACCCCGGCGTTCAGTCCGGATTTTACATCCGTGTAGATGCGGTCGCCGATGACGGCAGTTTCCTCTTTGGTATAGCCCCATTTTGCCATGGCCAGCTCCGGCATCAGCGGACTGGGCTTGCCGATGACCACAGGTGACCTTCCGGTGGCGTTTTTGATGCCGATGCACACACTTCCGCAGTCCGGCACACTGCCAAACTCCGTGGGACACACCAGGTCGGGGTTGGTGGCGATGTAAGGGATATCCTTTTTGGTCAGCAGGATTTTCGACACATCCCACAGTTTCTGAAAGGTCAGTTCTGTGTCAAAACCCATCACCACACACTGGGTTTCCTCAATATCCGTAGTGGTTTCGAAGCCATCGCTTTCCAGTTCTTCGATGAGGGAGCGCGTTCCGCACACATAGAGTTTCTTTCCCGGATGGTGCTTTTTCAAATAGTAGGCCGTGGCCTGAGAGGAGGTGATGAAATCATCCCGTGTAGCGGAAATGCCGAGTTTTTCCAACTTTTTTATGTAATCTGCCACGCTTTTAGAGGAATTGTTGGTCATAAACAGATATTTTCCCCCGGTGCGGCGAATCTCGGAAAGCAGTTCCTTTGTGAAATCATACAGCCGGTCGCCAAGATACAGCGTGCCATCCATATCGAACAAATACAGTTTGGTTCTTTCGACAATTTGCTCCATGTTCCGACCTCCTTTTTCTGCATTTATCATACACGGTAATTCTGGTTTTTTCAAGGTTTCTATATTGACTTTTGCACGCAAAGGTGGTAAGATTTTATCAATACGATTTTACCGAAAGGAAAGCGAAAATTATGGATATGACAATGGAATCTTGCCGGAAATTTGTCGAGGTTTTGGCATCTGACGCTCCCGCACCCGGCGGTGGCGGCGCGGCCGCACTGGTCGGCGCTATCGGCACCGCTCTGGGCAACATGGTTGGCTCTTTGACTGTCGGCAAGAAGAAGTATGCCGAAGTGGAAGAAGAGATCATCGCCCTGAAAGCAAAGTGCGATGCTCTGCAGACCGAACTTCTGAACCAGGTGGAGGCTGACGAGGTCAACTTCCTGCCCCTGGCCAAGGCTTACGGCATCCCTAAGGATGATCCCAACCGGGACAAGGTCATGGAAGAGGCCACCATCATCGCTTGCTCCACGCCCATGAAGATCATGGAACTGTGCGGCCAGGCCATCGAGTACATTGCTTTATTTGCCGCTAAGGGCAGCCGCCTGGCTGTTTCCGATGCCGGTTGCGGCGCTGTTTGCTGCAAGGCCGCTCTGCAGGCTGCATCTTTGAATGTGTTTATCAACACCAAGAGCCTCAAGAACCGGGAAGTGGCTGAGGAAATGAACGCCAAGGCTAACGGTATGCTGGCAAAGTACGGCGCCATGGCTGACGAGATCTTTACCACTGTCAAGGCCGGCTTTGGTCAGTAAGAAAAAACGCTGTCATCGCGAACCAGTGACCGATGTCACTGGTGTGGCGATCCCCATAGATTTCCGGAATCTTGTGGGAGATTGCCACGCCAGCGTGCGCGCTGGCTCGCAATGACATATCATGAATTATAGAGGAGAATATACATATGGCTAAACTGTTACTCGGTAAGGAAGTTACTGACGCACTGAACGCAAAACTCCAGGAGCGCACCGCTGCTCTGCGGGCCAAGGGCGTTGTTCCCACTTTGGGTATTGTCCGCGTGGGCGAAGATCCCTCCGACCTGTCCTATGAAAAGGGCGCGACCAAGCGTGCCGAACTGGTTGGTGTGGACGTGAAGAATTTCGTCCTGCCTGCCGACGCTTCCAAGGAAGATGTCCTGGCTGTCATCGACCAGGTGAACGCTGACGACAGTATCCACGGCGTACTGATGTTCCGCCCTCTGCCCAAGCATCTGAAGAACGATCAGAACGAGATCTGCAATCGCCTTGACCCCAAGAAGGACGTGGACTGCATGACCCATATGAGTAATGCCGGTGTGTTCGAGGGCCTGGATGACCTGGGTTACGCTCCCTGTACGCCTGCCGCTTGTATGGAGATTTTGGACTTCTACGGCATTGACTGCAAGGGCAAGAATGCTGTGGTCATCGGCCGCAGTCTGGTGGTTGGCAAGCCTGCAGGCATGATGCTCATGGGCAAGAACGCCACCGTCACCACCTGCCACACCCGTACTGTGAACACCGCGGAAGTTTGCAAGAACGCAGACATCATCGTGTCCGCCGCCGGTGTACTGAACAGCTTGACTGCTGATTTTGTCCGTCCCGGTCAGATCGTCATCGACGTGTCCATCAACTGGGATGCCAACAAACCCAACGCCAAGGGCGGCCTGGGCGGCATCGCCGGCGATGCCAAGTTTGACGAGGTGGGGCCCATTGTTGCGGCCATCACGCCCGTTCCCGGCGGTGTTGGTTCTGTCACCACTTCCGTGCTGATGAAGCATGTTGTGGAAGCCGCTGAGAAGATCTAAAAAGCAATGTCATCGCGAACCAGCGCGCACGCTGGTGTGGCGATCCCCATAGTTTTCCGGAATCCTGTGGGGGATTGCCACGTCGCGTCTTACGACGCTCCTCGCAATGACAGGAATAACCGGCTGTATAACTGGCGAAAATGCGGATCACCGCAAGGGAGTACAGCCGTAGAAAAAGCCGATCGCCTGGGCAATCCGATTTACACGTTCGGATTGCCCTTTTTAAATCGAAAAGAGGTATAACAATGAAGAAACTCAACAATTTGGAAGAAAGCAACTTTTTAAGACTGTTTTTCCTGTTCATTTCCTTGTGCTTTGTCATTGCGGCACCCTTTATGCCCGACCGCAGCACCATGTTCACCGGCCTGTTGGACATTATGACAAAAACCTGCAAAATTTCCACCAATTACTTTGCCCTGGGCGGCTATGCGGCTACCTTTCTGAATATGGGTCTGGTGGGCTTGTTTTGTACCGGCCTTGTGGGTCTGCCCGGTGCGAAGCCCAATAAAGTCACCACCCTGGGTGTTCTGCTGACCATCGGTTTTGCTTCCTGGGGTATGAACCTGGTGAACATGATCCCCACAGTGCTGGGCGTAATGTTGTACGCTTTGGTCAAAAAGGAAAAGTTGGGCGCTGTGTCCAACGCTATGCTGTATTCCACCGGCATCGCTCCGCTGATCTCCGACCTGCTGTTCCGCTACCCCGGTGTGGAATATGTGGGCTTTAACTGGCTGGGCTTGTGCTTGGGTCTGTTCATCGGCCTGGTAATCGGCTTCTTCCTGCCTGCAGGCCTTGCCCATGCCCCCAACATCCACAAGGGCTATGATCACTATTCTGCCGCCGTGCCCATCGGCATGACCGCATTTTTTCTGCGTACTGTGCTGTACAATGTGATGCTGGGCTGGAAGATCGGTGACCTGGGCAAACTCAGCACCCTGGGTGCGCTGGATACCGCATCTTTCATGAACACCAACATTTTCTGTTTTGTGGTATTCGGTCTGTGCATTGTATTCGCTCTGCTCATGGGTTGCAAGCCCAAGGATTACTGGAATCTGCTGAAAGATTCCGGCCATGGTGTCAGTTTCACCACCAAGTACGGTTACGCACCTTTCCTCATGAATGTGGGTCTGTTTGGTTTGATGATCGTGGGCTACTTCAACCTGGCCGGTGCCATCGATGGCAGCAATGTTTGGACGGGCATGACCTTCGGCATCGTGTTCTGCATGCTGGCTACCTGTAATTCCGGCTCTCATCCCGGCAATGTTTGGCCCATTATGGCAGGCTATATGATCACCTCTTTCCTGTTTGCATGGATTTTTAAACTGTTGGGCGGTGAGAATTATGCCTTGACAATTGGTAGCCAGTCTATTCTCATCGGTCTGTGCTACGCCAACGGCCTTTCTCCCATTTCCGGTAAGTACGGCGTGTTCCACGGCATGCTGGCAGCAGGATTGCACTACCTGCTGGTCACGGCTGTGCCGGATATGCACGGCGGATTCTGCCTGTA
>JAZOLS010000048.1:0-16013 GCA_045653245.1 Faecousia sp. | reverse complement strand
CTGACGGTGACGCCGATGTCCAGGATCGGGGGCTTGTCAAATTCCAAATCCCGCACCTGGGTGTACATATTGAAAATACGCTTGGGAGGCTGGAAGCCGAAATGATCCAGCACCAATTGGGTTTCGTCGGAAACGGGGCCGTGGCAGGCAGCCTCGTACTCCCGGTCGCCCAAAGCATTGCGCAGGGATGCGTAAGCCATGGCGGCTACGATGGAGTCGGTATCCGGGTTGCGGTGGCCGGTGATATAAATGGTATCCATAGAAAATCCTCCTTATTGGGACGGATGAAACGCAGAACTTTGCACGGGAGTGTACATTACTCCTTATAACATTATACCTTTCTTTGCTGAAAATAGCAAGCATAAAACAGAAACGTGTACACCGCCGGGGTTGCTTTTTTGCCTGTGATGGATTAGAATAAAAGAAAAAACTATGAAACGAGGTAGCAGTATGAACGTTTTGGTTACCGGCGGTGCCGGCTATATCGGTTCCCATACCTGTGTAGAACTGCTGGAAAGCGGTTACAGCGTGGTGGTCATTGACAATCTGTGCAACTCCAATCCCGAGTCTTTGCGCCGGGTGCAGGAGATCACCGGCAAGACCTTGAAATTCTACGAGGGCGACGTCCGGGATGAGGCAATGCTCCGGAAGATTTTTGCGGAAAATGAGATCGGCTGTGTGATCCACTTTGCCGGTCTGAAGGCTGTGGGCGAGTCCGTTGCCATGCCCTGGGAATATTATGACAACAACCTCAATTCTACCCTGGTGCTGACCAAGGTGATGAAGGAAGTGGGAATGAAGAATATTATTTTCTCCTCTTCCGCAACGGTGTATACCGCCGGCAACGAAATGCCTTTGAAAGAGACTTCCACCACCGGCCACTGCACCAATCCCTATGGCTGGACCAAGTATATGACCGAGCAGATTCTGTCCGGCATGGCAAATGCCGACAAGGAATGGGGCATCGTGCTTCTGCGGTACTTTAACCCCATCGGTGCACATATCAGCGGGCGTATCGGGGAAGACCCCCGTGGCATTCCCAACAATCTGATGCCTTACATTACCCAAGTGGCTGTTGGCCGTCGGGAGAAACTGAGCGTATTCGGCAATGATTACGACACTCACGACGGTACCGGCGTTCGGGATTACATCCATGTGGTGGACCTGGCCAAGGGCCATGTGGCGGCGGTGAAGTACGTGACCGCCAACAAGGGCTGTGAGGTATTCAATCTGGGCACCGGCACTGGCTACTCTGTGCTGGATATGGTCAAGAGTTTTGAGAAGGCAAATGATGTGGCTGTTCCCTATGTGATTACCGAACGCCGTCCCGGCGACTTGGCCACCTGTTATGCAGACCCTGCCAAGAGCGCGGAAGTTTTGGGCTGGAAAGCAGAAAAGAACCTGGACGATATGTGCCGGGATTCCTGGCGCTGGCAGAAAAACAATCCCATGGGTTACGGAGAATAAAAGAAACCAGGGCGGATTTTCCGCCCTGTTTTTTGCTTAAGTTACTGTTTCAAATTGTCTTTGCGACGGTCCAATACATATTCGATATAGGGGACTACATAGGTAAAGTCCTCAGTAAATTCCCCGTTATAGTATTGTTTCAGAAATTCTTCCAGGCGCTCGGTAGATACCCTTTCGATATAGGTTTTCAAGGAAAAGTCCATATAGTCCTCCTGTATGGGGATTATATCCCCTTAATATTTAGGATTATAACCCCCATAATAAGGTGTGTCAAGGGGGTATTTGTATGATTCGATTTGACCGGCTTTGGAAGACGATGGAACAAAATCATATCACGACCTATCAACTGCGTGAGCAGTGCGGTATCGACAGTAAGACAGTCCGCAGGCTAAAGGCCAATGCCAACATGGAAACCAAGACACTGAATAAATTGTGTGCATTCTTAAACTGCAGATTGGAAGATATAGCAGAGTTTGTTCCGGATTGAAATATAATATAAAACCAGGGCGGATTTTCCGCCCTGGTTTTCAGTTCAATTTCACTTTGCCCAATTGAATTTCTGTGATTTCTGTGTTTTTCCTTATAACTTATGGAAAATGGGATTGCGTTTGTCGAAGGTGCACACATGGCCGAAAACTTCCTTCGCCATGGAAAGGGCTTTGTCAATATACTGGCCAATACGATCGCTGTTGTGGGAATCCGAGCCTACGGTCACGATTTCACCGCCCAATTCCTTGAAACGCTTCAGAAAATCCAGGGATGGCAGAAAGTCACCCACCCGGTCCACGCCGCTGGTGTTGATCTCCATGCCTTTGCCCTTTTGAACCAGGATCTTCATGATCTCATCGCAGATGTCCAGGTAGTCAGCATAGTAAAGGGGCTTTTTCGTGGGATTGTGGGCGGATTTGCAAACGTAGTTCAAATGTCCCAGCACATCGAAGTCCTCATGCACTTTTACGCATTCCAGGGTTTGCAACAGGTACTTTTCAAAGGCAGTATCCATGCCGTTATGGAGCCAAAATTCTTTGCCATAGGGATCGTAGCCCCCGGCATAATGCACAGATCCCATAATAAAATCAAAATCGTAGGCATTCAGAAGATCCTTGAGTTCCGGTTGATTCCAGGGAGTCAGACCAAATTCCACGCCCCGCCGGACTGTGACCTTATTGCTTTTCAGACCATCATAGGCACTTCGGTAGGCATCGATGGTAAAAAGGTCCTGCTTTTCTCTGAAAATATCATTAAAATCATAGTGGTCGGTAAAGCAGATCTCCTGCAGGCCGGCGTTTTTTGCCGCTCTGAGATATTCTTCCGGCGGACATTTGGAATCGAAAGATACATGGCTGTGGATATGGTAATCAAACATATTTTTACCCTTTCTTTTCATCAGTATTTATATTTCTGTGCCGGAACATGGCGATCAGAATGGAGCAGATGGTCAGGATATCACCAATGGCAGAGCCGTAAGCCCGGCTGAGGAAATTATAGACGAACCAAAAGGGCGAGCCCAGCAAGCTGACCCGGCGGATGATCTTTTCATCGCTGATCCAGAATGCGCTGGTATGTAACAGTACACCCGCCAAGGAAAATAGATCCAGCCAACTTTGGTTGGCAAGGGCAATGCCCGCACCTGCAAAAATAATGCAGGTATTTACGGCAATCAGAATTGCGGCAGTGTGCTTCTTGATTAAAGGGGTGTGCTTCTTCCCGGCAATGACTGAGGAAAGTGCACCCAAAATATCCAACACCGCTCCGGCAAATGCCCCCAGCAGCAGATACTGCAGGATATACAGGCAACGGGATATGACATTTAGGATGATTATATTGCTGCGTTTTTTCTGCTGATAACTCAAAAGAAAAGTCGCAACAGCCAAAAGACCGATAATCTGAGGAATGATGTCCATGCTTTTTACCTTCGTACATTCTATGATTAGCAATATTATACTCTAAAATCGGATTTTGTAAAGTCAAAGTCACAAGTTGTCTCTTGACAAAACTTCTACGGCGTGATATCATTGCCCCAATCGCATTTTAGCTTATTTTGTGAACGGATCGAATTTCTCAATAGGGAAATTCTGTCCATTCGCAGGATAGGCTTTTTTGTTGCCTTCCTGAGAAAAACCGAATATCTAGGAGGGAAAATTATGAGTCATTATTCCGATCCCACCGCCGCCAAGGCATTAGGCGGCATCAATCGGGAATTCTCCCGATTGGAGAAAAAGGCAAAGAATCTTCGCAAGCGTTGGGAAGCCGGTGAAATCACCGCGGAGGACCTGGAAAGGGCGCAAGCCCAGTTCCGGGGCATCTACCGGCATGTGTTGACCCACGTGCTGAACGAACAGCAGGAATAAGGAGACATCCCCACCGAGAAATCGGTGGGGATGTTGTTATTAGAAATGAACCCAGTTCCTTGATGTTTGCTGGGGCTGCAATCTGAAAAAAGGGGGAATTACAGACCTAACAGATAAAAAGCAGCGAACAGGACCAAAATCACAATGACGGTGTAGATGGCAGTGGGGATGGCGTTGATCCGGATGATCTTGCCCTCGCGGCCGGCGGTACCGGCGGTGGCGCAAGCTGCCACAACATTGTTTACGCAGATCATATTGCCGATGGATCCACCGATGGTATTGGCTGCCACGATAATGGCGGTATTCAGACCCAAATTGGTGGCCGCCTGCTCCTGCAGGTTGGCAAACAGGGTCACCGCAACAGTGTTGGAACCGGAGATGAAGGAACCCAACACGCCGATGACGGGAGAAATCACAATGTACAGTTCTTTGCCCACCTTGGAAAGTGCCTCGGCCATATAGTAGATCATACTCTTCATTTCGGTGGCTGCCGCTACATCGTTGGAGCCGGAGTAACGCAGGATCTGCACCATGGCAAGACCGAATACCAGCGCCACTGCGGCGCCACTGACCTGCTTGAAAGATGCGGCCCAGGCTGCGCCTACATCACTGCCCTTCATTTTGTGCAATGCGACGGTGATCAGCGCCACCAGAATGAACACAGTGCCGGGCACATAAGCCCATTTGAGGGTAAAGGCGGTGTTCTCTACGCCGAACAGGTTGCCGCTCTTGATAACAAAAATACTTCCCACATCGTTCAGTAAGCCTTTGATTCCCAATGCTGGGATGCGGGTGGCAACCAGCAACAGAGCGATCAGCATATAGGGGATCCACGCCTTGACGAGGGTCATTTTGGATTCTTTTGGGGGTGCAGGGGGATGGGATGCCTTCCAACTGTTTTCCCATTCCGATTCCGCGCCAAAGTGCCACACAGTTTTTGGAGTAAGGAACTTGAATTTTGCTGCCAGTACAGTGATTACCAGGGCAATCAGAGAGCCAAACAAGGAAGGGAATTCGTGTCCCACAAAAATGTTCACAAGAACATAGGGCACCGCGAAGGAAACCCCCGCAAACAAACAGAAGGGAAGAGCCTGCAACGCAGGTTTGACAGACTTTTCCTTGCTGAAAAATTTGCACATAACGGCAATGGCCATAAAAGGAAGGATGATCATTACCACAGCGTGGGGGAGGGCTGTCCACAGGGACATCTGTCCGATGTAAGCCGCATCCAGCGCCTCTGCGCCGCCAAGACAGGCGATGGCCTGCTGTACCGGTGTGCCGATGGCGCCAAAGGCCACGCAAGCGGTGTCGCAGATCAATGCCACTACCACTGCTGCAACAGGTGGGAAGCCAAGGCTGATCATCAGGGGTGCTGCCAGTGCGGCAGGGGTGCCAAAACCTGCCGCTGCCTCAATAAAGGAAACGAACAGGAATCCCACGATTACTGCCTGCACACGGGCATCGGGGCTGATGGAACGGAAGCCATTGTTAATGGCAACCATGCCGCCGGACATTTTCAGGGTGTTCATCACCAAAATGGCACCGAAAATAATGATAAGCACCTCAATGGAGCTGAATAAGCCGGAAACGGAGTAGGCCACCAGGGTCAGCAATTCCATGTTCCAGGCGAAAAAGCCAAGGATCGCAGTGATAAGCCAGGAAATGGGCATAGCGATTTTCGCGGGCCAGTTAAACACCGCCATAACCACCACGCAGAACACAATGGGGATAAAAGCCAGTAAAGCATACATAAGATCACCTTCCGAAAAAGTTGTTACCATAAATAATACCATATTCTCCAGTAATTACAAGCAATTTTTCGTTTTTGTAGAAATTTAGTCCTTGCTGCGGTCTATGCGATGCTACCTTGCAGAGCGGCCGGACAATGGCCGCTCCCACAAGAAAATCCGCTCCTCGGATGAGGAGCGGATTTATTTAGAAATTAGCCCAGTTCCTTAATTTTTGCCTGGGCTGCTGCCAAGCGAGCGATGGGTACGCGGAAGGGGCTGCAGGACACGTAGTCCAAGCCGATAGAGTGGCAGAACTCCACGGATGTGGGGTCGCCGCCGTGCTCACCGCAGATACCAACGTGCAGGTTTGCGTTGTTGGCGCGGCCCAGCGTGCAAGCCATGTTCATCAACTTGCCAACGCCGGTCTGATCCAGCTTTGCGAAGGGATCGTTCTCAAAGATCTTGGAATCATAGTAAGCGTTCAGGAACTTGCCAGCATCGTCACGGCTGAAGCCGTAAGTCATCTGGGTCAAGTCGTTGGTGCCGAAGCAGAAGAAGTCAGCGTTCTGTGCGATCTCGTCTGCAGTCAGGCAAGCACGGGGAATCTCGATCATAGTACCAACTTCGTACTTCAATTCCACACCTGCGGCAGCGATTTCAGCATCAGCAGTAGCGATGACCACGCTCTTGACATACTTCAGTTCCTTCACGTCGCCGACCAGGGGGATCATGATCTCGGGAACCAGGTTCCAATCGGGGTGAGCCTTCTGCACATTGATGGCAGCACGGATAACAGCGCTGGTCTGCATCTTGGCGATTTCGGGGTAGGTGACAGCCAGACGGCAGCCACGGTGACCCATCATGGGGTTGAACTCGTGCAGAGAGGAGATAATAGCCTTGATTTGCTCAACAGTCTTACCCTGGGTCTTAGCCAGCAGAGCGATGTCTTCCTCGGTGGTGGGAACGAACTCGTGGAGCGGGGGATCCAGGAAGCGGATGCACACGGGCATACCTTCCAGAGCCTCATACAGTTTCTCAAAGTCGGACTGCTGATAGGGCAGGATCTTCTGAAGAGCAGCCTCGCGCTCCTCAGCAGTGTCGGAGCAGATCATCTCGCGGAATGCAGCGATACGGTCAGACTCGAAGAACATATGCTCAGTACGGCACAGGCCGATGCCTTCTGCACCCAGTTCGCGAGCCTTCTTGGCGTCCGCGGGGGTGTCGGCATTGGTACGGACCTTCAGGGTACGGAACTTGTCAGCCCAGCCCATGATGGTGCCGAAGTTGCCGGAGATTTCAGCGTCAACGGTGGGGATCAGACCGTCGTAAATGTTACCGGTAGAGCCGTCGATGGAGATGCAGTCGCCCTCACAGTAGGTCTTACCTGCCAGGGTGAACTTCTTGTTCTCCTCGTCCATATTGATCTCGCCACAGCCGGAAACACAGCACTTACCCATACCACGGGCAACAACGGCTGCGTGAGAGGTCATACCGCCACGGACGGTCAGGATACCCTGAGCGGCCTTCATGCCGGTGATGTCCTCGGGAGAGGTCTCCAGACGGACCAGAACGACCTTCTTGCCGGCGTTCTTCCAAGCCTCGGCGTCCTCAGCGGAGAAGACGACCTGGCCGCAAGCGGCTCCGGGAGAAGCACCCAGACCACGGCCGATGGGAGTAGCAGCCTTCAGAGCCTTGGCATCGAACTGGGGATGCAGCAGGGTGTCCAGGTTACGGGGGTCAATCATCAGAACGGCCTCAGCCTCGGTCTTGTGACCTTCGGCAACCAGGTCAACTGCGATCTGCAGAGCAGCCTGAGCGGTACGCTTACCGTTACGGGTCTGCAGCATGTAGAGTTTGCCGTGCTCAACGGTGAACTCCATATCCTGCATATCGTGATAGTGGTTTTCCAGAATATTGCAAACTTCCACGAACTGCTTGAAAGCCTCGGGGAACTTTTCGGCCATCTGTGCGATGGGCATGGGGGTACGAACACCTGCAACCACGTCTTCGCCCTGAGCGTTGGTCAGGAACTCGCCCATCAGCTTCTTCTCGCCGGTGGCGGGGTCGCGGGTGAAGGCAACGCCGGTACCGCAATCATCACCCATGTTACCGAAGGCCATGGACTGCACGTTAACGGCAGTACCCCAAGAGTAGGGGATATCGTTGTCGCGGCGGTAGACATTTGCACGGGGGTTGTCCCAGGAACGGAAAACGGCCTTGATGGCGCCCATCAGCTGCTCCTTGGGATCGCTGGGGAAGTCGGTGCCGATCTTGGCCTTGTATTCGGCCTTGAACTGGGATGCCAGTTCTTTCAGATCCTCGGCGGTCAGTTCCACGTCCTGAGTAACGCCCTTGGCTTCCTTCATCTCGTCGATGAGGGCTTCAAAGTATTTCTTGCCCACTTCCATGACGACGTCAGAGTACATCTGAATGAAGCGGCGGTAGCAGTCGTAAGCCCAACGGGGGTTGCCGGACTTGGCAGCCATAACTTCCACGACCTGCTCGTTCAGACCCAGGTTCAGAATGGTGTCCATCATGCCGGGCATGGAAGCACGGGCACCGGAGCGGACGGAGACCAGAAGGGGATTCTCCAGATCGCCGAACTTCTTGCCGGTAATGCCCTCCAACTTTTCGACATACTCCATGATCTCGGCCTGAATATCATCGTTAATACGGCGGCCGTCCTCGTAGTATTGGGTGCAGGCTTCGGTGGAAATGGTGAAGCCCTGAGGAACGGGCAGACCGATGTTGGTCATTTCGGCCAGGTTAGCGCCCTTGCCGCCCAGCAGCTCCCGCATGGAGCCGTTACCTTCGGTAAACAGGTAAACATACTTGTGAGACATTATAAAACTCCCTTCGTTTATTAACGGGCACGATGGCCCAGAATTGATGTTGCGATGCCAATTTCGAAAATACCTACGTTTAGCCGTACCAGTATACCACAGGAAGAGGAAAAATGCAAATCCTTTTGCATATTTTTATGGAAATTTCACTTTTTCACAAGGATTCCTTGCAAAAATGCCAGGAGAAGCACAAAGATGACAGTCCGTACAACGAATTTTTCTTACGAAGATAAAAAAGATATTGAAAAATCGGGGAAATTGCTGTATAACTGTACTGTAAAAAACACCTTCTGAGAAATGAGGTTCGTTATGGAAAGAAAAGTTGGTACGACATCCAGGGGAATTCGCTGTCCCATCATCCGTCAGGGAGATGATCTTGCGGATATTGTGGTCACCAGTGTGTTGGAGGCTGCCGAGAGCGAAGGCTTTGCGCTCCACGACCGGGATGTGGTTGCAGTTACGGAATCTGTGGTGGCAAGAGCCCAGGGCAACTATGCTTCTGTGGATGCCATTGCGACAGATATCAAGAAAAAATTGGGTGGCGAGACTGTGGGTGTGATTTTCCCCATTTTGTCCCGCAACCGTTTTGCCATCTGCCTGCGGGGCATTGCCCGGGGCTGCAAGAAGATCGTGCTGATGCTCAGTTACCCTTCCGATGAAGTGGGCAACGAGTTGGTCAGCTTGGATCGGCTGGATGAAGCCGGCGTCAATCCCTACAGTGATGTGCTGACGGAAGAGAAGTACCGGGAACTGTTCGGGGAGAATCTGCATCCCTTCACCCTGGTGGACTATGTGAAATACTATGGCGATCTGATCCGGGAAGAGGGCTGCGAAGCAGAGATTATTCTGGCCAACAATCCCCGCGCAATCCTGGATTATACCAAGGTAGTACTGACCTGCGATATCCACAGCCGGGCACGCACCAAGCGGATCTTGAAGGCTGCCGGTGCGGAAGTGGTCTGCGGTTTGGACGACATTTTGACGGAGTCTGTGGACGGCAGCGGTTACAACGAAAAGTTCGGCCTGCTGGGCTCTAACAAGTCTACCGAGACCACCATCAAATTGTTCCCCAAGGAATGCGGCGGTCTGGTACAGGATATTCAGGAGCGCCTGCTTAAGGCCACCGGTAAGCATATGGAAGTCATGGTCTACGGTGACGGTGCATTCAAAGATCCCGTGGGCAAGATTTGGGAACTGGCAGACCCCAGCGTGTCTGTGGCCCATACCCCTGGTTTGGAAGGTACGCCCAACGAATTGAAACTGAAGTACCTGGCGGACAACGATTTTGCAGGTTTGTCCGGTGCGCAGTTGAAGCAGGCCATTGAGGAGCGCATCCGCAGCAAGGGCGACCTGGCAGGCTCTATGGCATCCCAGGGCACTACCCCCCGTCGTTTGACGGATCTGATCGGCTCTCTGTGCGATCTGACTTCCGGTTCCGGCGACAAGGGTACACCCATTATCCTGGTTCAGGGCTATTTCGACAACTACACAATGTAAAAGCAAAGGCCGGTGCATCGCACCGGCCTTTGTTAAGCATTCCCCCCGGGGGAGGGTATATTTGCATATCCTAATTTCCGGTGCAGTTGGTACTGGCGCGACCAATTTGATAGGCTAGATATATCAAGGAATCATCCGTGACTTCGCAGGCGGCAATGTACCGTTCCAAAATCTCTCGTTTTTCCGGAGCCATTGTTTCCAAAAGAGTCAAGTAATCCGGCTCAACTTCCTTTAATCGCTGTAAAGTTTGCTGATAATCCGGGTCTTGCTCCATCATAAGAACCAAGCTGCGCCATAATTCGTCACGATCCATAGTATTTCCTCCTTAAAAAGTAGATATACAGTATATCTATAGTGGCGATTATAACACATAATGGATATAAAATAAATACACAATATATTTAAGAAAATGTGATTTATTCTGGAAATGTACCGTAAACCCTGTCATTCCGAGCCAGTGCGCACACTGGCGTGGGAATCCGCTTTCCCTGCGGCTCTTAAGAGCCGCGCGGCACCGTAGGTGCCGCAAGAGATACGGATTGCCACACCAGTGACCTCGGGTCACTGGTTCGCAATGACAGGGATGGGAAATTTCTTGCTTTTATCAGTGGTTACTTGAGGGGTGTATTTTATGGCTGTTAAAAGTGTATCTATTCGGATTGAAGAGGAAATGCTGCAGAAGATCGGCTATGTGGCTGATTATGAAGGGCGTAGTGTAAATAGTCATATTTTGGTGCTGATTCGGGAAAATATCCGGGCGTTTGAGGCAGCCCACGGGTTTATTGGTGAGGAACTGGCCTCGGCCGAAAATGTAAAACCAACAAGAAAATAAGCAAAGGCCGGTGCATCGCACCGGCCTTTCTTTTTGCAAAAAATAAATTGTAGGGGCGAGCATTGCTCGTCCGGGCATTTTGCAACGCAAAATGCCATACCGAAGGCATAATTTAGATATTCTTTCTTTATAAAATCCGAAAAACAATACATTTTTCGGCGGACGGCCAATTGCCGCCCCTACATTATCCTTCGGTAGATTTTAGTTCCTTATAAAGCTCCAAATTTGTCCGATCCAGGGTTAGGGGCATCACGGAAATGACCTTGTCCACCAGCACCGCATCGGTATCAAACTCGTTGCTGTCGCTTTTTGCGAATACATCGATGCCGCAGGGGAAGAACATATCGTCGGGATCGGGGCGGAATTGGTCGGAATAATAGTTGCCGCCCTGTCGGGTAAAGCGGAATTCATCGCTTCCGCCGGTGGGAATGTTCACATTATACATATCGTTCTTGCTGAACAGATCATGCTGGACCATGAAATCCCAGATCTTGTCCATTTCCTTGGCGGCATTTGGATAATAGGCCGGGGAAGTGGACACTGCCATGGCGTTCACGCCCAGGTTGCCGGCCTCAAAAACGGCGGAAACTGTGCCGGAGTACATGATGTCCCGACCGATGTTCAGACCCCGGTTAATGCCGGAGATCACCAGGTCGAACTCCATGTGCAGACCCAAAATCGCCAGGCGCACACAGTCCGCCGGGGTGGAATCCACCGCCCAGGCGGTGACGCCCTCGCACAAGTTCACTTGCTTGGCGTGGAATGCCTTGTGGATCTCGATGCCGTGGCTTTTGGCGCTCTGTTCTACTTTGGGTGCGACCACAGTGACCTCGCCCTTGGTCTTGGCCCACTGCACCAAGGGCAGTACGCCCTCGGCATAAATGCCGTCATCATTGGTAATTAAAATTCTCATAACCAGCCCTCATGGGTTTCTTTATATTCTTTCACTCTTGCGTCGGCTTCTGCGATCAGTTGGTACATTTCCTCTTCGGAGTAGACGGTTGCACCGCTGGCGCAGGCGTGACCGCCGCCGTGGTGGTTTTCTGCAATGGTGTTGATGGTCACAAAACGAGAACGCAGACGCACCCGGATGATTTTCTCCTCGCCGGGGGCTTCGATAAAGGCAATCCAGCACAGCGCACCCTTGATGGTATCCATGTAACCTACCGCAGAGGAAGCATCCTCCTGGGAAAGACCAAACTTTTCCTGCATGGCCCGGTCCACATAGATGTAGGCCACGCCGTTTTCGGTGATGCACATTTTGTCGTAGACATAGGCCTCAAATTTCAGCTTGTCGAATTCCTCCAGGTAGAGGTTTGCAAACAGCACGTCCGTATTGATGCCCTGATCCAGCAAAAGGCCAGCCAGGCGCATGGTGTCGCCGGAAACGGAAGAGAAGCGGAAGCGGCCGGAGTCGGTGACCATGCCGGCATACAGATAAGTGGCGGCTTCGCCGTTGATCTTCAATTCATTGGCAAAGGCTTCATAGAACCGCACCACCATTTCACAGGCAGAACTGCGGAAGTCCTCCACCCAGGAAATGTCGCCGTAGGGATTGTGGTCGATGTGGTGGTCGATTTTTATCAGTTCTTTGCATAGGGTGATCTTCTTGTTGGACACCCGGTCGATGGTGCCGGTGTCGATCACAATGCCCAGGGCATCGGCATATTTTTCGTCCGCAATGGGTTCGCTTTCCCCACCCAGGAAGGACAGATACGCAGAGTAGTCCTCGTTGATCAGCAAAATTTCCTTTTCCGGGAAACTCAGCCGCAGAATGGCGGTAAGACCCTTGGTAGAGCCGATGGCATCGCCGTCCGGACGGAAGTGCCGGGTGATGATGATGCGGTTATATTCTTTGATTTTCTGCAGAATTTTCTGCATGGTTTCTGTGTTCATAGGTTGCTCCTTAATCCTGTCATTGCGAGGGAGCAAAGCGACCGTGGCAATCCCCATAGGTTTCCGGTATACTCACGGGATTGCCACACCAGTGTGCGCACTGGTTCGCAATGACGTGTATATTTTACTTCGTCAGCGCATCCAAATCGCCCAGCATCTGCATGGCGACTTCTTTGCTGGGCACCGTTGCGCCGCTGGCCTTGGCGTGACCGCCGCCGCCATATTTTACGGCAATGGGGTTGATGTTATACTTGGAAGAGCGCAGTTCGCACAGAACGCCCTGCTCGGTTTCCGTGAAATTCACCCAAATATCCACGCCCTTGATGTCGGACATGGTGCCCACCATACCACGGGAGACGGTGAACGTATCCACGTTCAGTTCCGCCAATTCTTCCTTGGTGGTATAGATATAGGCCACATTGCAGTCGGTGAAGCGGATCTTCAGCACAAACTGGGCTTTCAGACGGATCTTGGCGAAATCGTCCGCATACAGGTTACGGTAGATATCGTTGGTGTCGAATTTTTGTTCCATCAAGGCGGATGCCAGGCGGAAAGTCTGAGCGCTGGTGGAATCGTAGCGGAAGCGGCCGGAGTCGGTGACCATGCCGGTGTACAGTGCCTGGGCACTGGTGGGAGACAGGGCAAGTCCGCATTGCAGGGCAAAATCTGTGACCAGGCCACAGCAGCTTTCAAAAGAAGTGTCGGTGACTTCCACGTCACAGATATTCTCTACAAAAATGTGGTGATCGAGGCGGGCGGTGCGATGGGCAGATGTGTAACGCTCGTCGCTGATGAGGTGACGGGCGGAAGTGTCCAGCACGATGGCCAGGGCATCAGCATACGTTTCATCGGAAATTTGATCCATGGTACTGCCGTCCATAAAACCGTAATGGCCGGCGCTGTCGCCTACTACATAGACCGTCTTTTCCGGGAAGTTTTCCTGAAGGATGCACTTTAAGCCGATCTGACTGCCTAAAGCATCGCCGTCGGGGTTCTTGTGGCGATGTATGATGATGGTCTGATGATTCATTATCTCGCCCAAAAGTTCTTGAAACATAGCATTTCCTCACTTGAAATTTGTCTTGCGCAGTAAAGCTTTAGTATGATATTATACTATAAAAAGACGCATCATGCAAACATTTTTTAACGGGAGGCGCGAGATGGGCAAACTCTTGCTTGTGGATGGCAGCAATCTGCTGTTTCAGATGTTTTACGGAATGCCTGCCCGGATTTTGAATGGAGAGGGAAAACCCATTCAAGGCACGTTGGGGTTTGTGGGTGCGCTTCTGAAGATGATTCGGCGCGTTCAGCCCACCCATGTTGCGGTACTGTTTGATGGAGAGTGCCACAACGACCGCACGGATATCGACGAAAATTATAAGGCGAACCGGGAGGATTTCTCCCAAATGGATGAGGACGATACGCCATTTTCCCAAATGCCGGATGTGTACCGGGCGTTGGATTATTTGGGGATTTGTCATGCGGAAACCAAAACTTGCGAAACGGACGACTGGATGGCCGCTTACTGCTACCGATATGGGCAGGAGACGGAAATAGTTGTGGCATCCCAGGACAGCGACTTTTTTCAGTTGATCACCGAAAAGGTGACCGTTCTGCGCTACCGGGGCGACCATTCCACTGTTTGCGATGTTTCCTACATACAGGAAAAGCTGGGCATTGCGCCCGGACGTTACGCAGATTTCAAATCCCTCACCGGTGACAATGCGGATAACATCAAGGGCGCGGACAAGGTCGGCCCAAAGACGGCCGCATGGCTTTTGCAGGAATTCGGCGATCTGGAAAGCATCCTTGCCCGGGCGGAGGAAATCACGAAACCCTCTATCCGGGCATCCGTCATGCAGAACGCGGAGCGTTTGCGGACAAATTATAAACTCATCCGGCTGACTGGGAATGTGGAAATTCCCTTTGTGCTGGATAAATTGACATATCAATACAATGGCGTTACTACCACCCAGGTACTGACAGCGATTGGCTTGCGGTAACAAAGCCCTCCCCTGAGGGGAGGGTGTCAGCCGAATAGGCTGACGGGTGAGGAACGGCGGCAGAACAGAGATAGGAATATGCCTATACCCTTATGAGATCTTTGGATCACCGCCCGCATTCCTTATCCGCCTCGCGTTGCTCGGCACCTTCCCCCCCGGGGGAAGGTATTGCGCCCTGCGGTGCTACATTAACGATCAGATCAAAGAATGAAAAGGAGACCTTTTTATGGAATACCGTATTTTAGGAAAAACCGGACTGAAAATTTCCCGTATGGGCTTTGGTGGCATCCCCATTCAGCGTACCGATGCGGCAAGCACGGTGCAGTTGATACGCTGGCTCAGTGACCGGGGAGTCAATTACATCGATACCGCCAGGGGCTACACCGTCAGCGAGGAATATTTGGGTCAGGCGCTGGAGGGCATTCGGGAGAAATTCGTCATTGCCACCAAAAGCATGTCCCGTACGAAAGAAACCATGGCAGCGGACATCGACATCAGTCTGAAGAATCTGCGGACGGACTATATCGATCTGTATCAGATCCACAACGCCACCCCGGCGGATGTGGAAATGATCATAGCTCCCGGCGGCGCACTGGAAGCATTGCAGGAAGCCAAGCGTGATGGCAAGATCGGCCACATCGGCATTACCGCCCATTCTGCCAAGATCTTTGAACTGGCACTGGAGATGGATTGGGTGGAGACCATTATGTTCCCCTACAACATCGTGGAGACCCAGGGCCAGGAACTGATCCGCAAGTGCACCGAAAAGAACATCGGCTTTATTGCCATGAAGCCTTTGGCCGGCGGCGCTATTGAAGATGCAACCCTGGCGCTGCGATTCCTCTGTGCCAATGAAAATGTGACCGTGGTGATTCCCGGCATGGCGGAGATCAAGGAAGCGGAGCAGAATCTGGCGGCTGTAGAAAATACCGCACCGCTGACCCGGGGAGAATTGGCATCCATGGAGGCCGTTCGCAAGGATTTGGGCACACATTTTTGCCGCCGGTGCAACTACTGCGCACCCTGTACAGCCGGAATTTCCATCCCTGGTGTCTTTTTGATGGAGGGTTATCTTTCTCGGTACGGCCTGGCGGATTGGGCGAAAATGCGCTATGCAGGCATGGCAAAAACCGCATCCGACTGTATCGGATGCGGTATCTGTGAAACAAAATGCCCCTATCAGTTGCCCATCCGGGAAATGATGAAGAGCGTTGCACAAAAGTTTGGAAAATAAATAAAAAAGCCCCCGTTAAGCAATGTCATTAAGATAGTGTCATTGCGAACCAGTGACCGATGTCACTGGTGTGGCAATCCGCATCTTTTGTGGCACTTTCAGTGCCACGCGGCTCCTAAGAGCCGCAGGGGAAACGGATTCCCACGCCAGTGTGCGCACT